>JAGWRU010000034.1 GCA_028869595.1 Rhodospirillales bacterium | reverse complement strand
TGATGAGGCAGCGGCTTCCTGTCCCGGCGTCATCCGCAGCAGCGGCTGTTTTGCCAGAGGAGCCGGCGGCCTACCCAGCGCCTCGACGAACTGCGTATCCCAATAGCCGTGCAAGCTGTCCCGGGCCTTGTGGTCGAAGCCATCGACCACGACCTTGACCGCGTTGCCGCCGGCGTCGTGGTTGTCGGAGGCGTGCAGCGGCTGGCGGAACCGGCGGCTTCCCCCCATGCAGGCGGCTGACGGCCCGATGCTGACAGGAGACAAGAAATGACGATCGACAAATCCATGAGCGTGCTGATCGTGGACGACTACAAGACGATGCTGCGCATCATCCGCAATCTTCTCAAGCAAATCGACTTCAACAATGTCGAGGAGGCGACGGACGGATCCGAGGCCCTCGCCAAGCTGCGCAGCAATCATTTCGGTCTGGTGATCAGCGACTGGAACATGAGCCCGATGACCGGGCTGCAACTGCTGCAGGAAGTGCGCGCCGATGCGCGCTTGAAGACTCTGCCGTTCATCATGGTGACGGCCGAAAGCAAGGCGGAAAACGTGGTGGTGGCCAAGCAGGCCGGTGTCTCGAATTATATCGTCAAGCCGTTCAACGCCGAGACGCTGCGCGAAAAAATCGAGAAGGTGCTCGGCAATGGCTGATCCGTATCAAGGCCCGGCCGTCATCCCTCAGGCAATCCTGGCCGAGCGTCTGGCTGCCATCCGCCAACGCTACCCGGAGGCCGAGCCGGAGGCGGTTGCCGAGATCGTCCGTGCCGTCGTCAGCTCCATGCGCGGCGATCTCAGTGCGCAGGAGACATCGCTGCTGTCTGAAATCGAGGAGCTGGGACGCACCATCGCATCGGCCAAGGCGGAAATCGCAGCATTGCGGGTGGACGATATCACCGGCTCGGATATTCCCTTCGCCACGGATGAGCTGGATGCGATCGTCGCGCATACGGCGGCAGCGACCGAGGCGATCCTGGAAACCTGCGAGACCCTGGACCAGGTGGCCTCGGATCTGAATGGACCGGCCGCCGCGCAATTGCAGGATGCCACCACGCGCATCTACGAGGCCTGCAGCTTCCAGGACATTACGGGACAGCGGATCACCAAGGTCGTGACCACCCTCAAGGCGATCGAGGCGAAGGTCGCGCATATCGTTGCCGCGTTCGGGCGTCCGGAGGGCGCGCCGATCGTCACGCCGGAGCGCGAGCTGGCCGCCGCCGGGCTGGACGAGGCGGCCCTGCTGAACGGTCCGCAGTTGCCGGCGGCCGCGATGGACCAGTCCGATATCGACCGGCTGCTCGCGAGCTTCGATTGATGCGCTCCTTCCTGGCCGCGCTCCTGATCGTTCCGGCGCTATGTGCTGCGGCGCATGGCACGGAACCGGTCCGCCCGGTATCGGTCAGGACGGGACGGCACCCGGGCTTCGTGCGCATGGTCTTTGATTTTCGTGGACCGATCGCCGCCCATCTGCAGGCGATCGGGCGGGACGAATACCGGCTGGTGCTGGCCGGACACCGCCCACTGGATCTGCCTCGCCATCGGCCGCCCGGATTGATGCGCATGCAGCGTGTCGCCGACGGCGCGATATTCCGGCTTCAGGCGGGCGCCCATCTGCGATCCATGCGCCTGGGCGATCGGCTGGTCATCGACGTTCTGGCAAAGCCCGCGCCGCGCACAATGCCGGAAGCCGGCCCCCATCCCGTCCAGGCTTCTGCCCGGCGATTGCCTGATCATCCGCCGATCGCGCCCCCTGCGGCGGCACCCGCGTCGGCCAGGCATGCCGATGTCGCACCGCCATCACCGGCGCCGGCGCCGGTGGTGCCCGTCGAGGCGGCGCCGATGCCCGCCACCGGCGTGTCGGTGCCGAGCCCCATCGCGGCGCCGGCCGCCGCATCGCTCGGGCTCGCCGCGCGACCACTCGACAGCCATGGGGATGGGGCGGTGATGCTGCTGCCATTCGGCTCCGAGGTGGGGGCGGCAGCATTTCGCCGTGGTGGTTTCGGAATGGTCGTATTCGACCGGCGCGAAGCCATCGACCTCGGGGCGGTGCGGGGAGATCCGCTGCTCGGCAATACCCAAGTCGTTCCGCTTGCAGGGGGCACTTTGCTGCGCATTCCCCTCGATCCGGCCATGGCGATATCGCTGATACGTGATCCACAAGGATGGCGTGTGGCCGTGCGGCGGGAGCGGATGGCATTTCAACCACTGCCGCTGCGACCCGCCCATGCCGCGCTTCAGATCATCGCACCCGGGCGGGCTGCGGTGGTTCGTCTGTCGGATCCCTTATCCGGCGATACGCTTCTGGTCGGGACCGAGCGGGATGCCGGTGCAGGGGTGCCCGCTGCGATCCATGCGCCGCAATTCCGACTTCTCGCCACCTGGCAAGGCGTGGCGGTGCGACCCTTATCCGACGGGCTGCATTTCAGCGTCACACCAGGCGGCTATCGGCTGGACAATGGCGGCACAGGTCTCCTGCATAGTGCCGGCATACCGGGTGGGCTGAGCGACGCCGATGCTGCTTCTCTGGCCGCGCGCTTCGATTTCCCCGATCGGCCGATCCGCGCTCTGCTCCGGCGGTTGCAGGACCGTATGCAGGCCGCCGCCGAGGCGCCGTCGCTGGCGCGCGCAAAGCCCCGCCGCGCCGTGGCCGAGGCGATGCTTGCCCTGGGAATGGGGGCGGAAGCGGATGGGGTGCTGCGTCTCGCGGCCAGCGAAGACCCGGCCGAGGCGGTTCGCCCAGGGCATCTGGCGCTTGCCGAAATCGCACGGATCATCGCGGGAGATCCGCGCCGCCCCGAGGGAGAGCCCGATCCGCTGGCCGATCCGCGCCTGTCCGGCTTTGACGATATCGCGCTATGGCGCGCGCTGCGGAAGGCGGAGGGGCATCCGGGCGCGCCGGACGCGGCGGCGATTCTGGGCGTGACCGCCCCGCTGATCGAGACGTGGCCCGCGCCGCTGCGCGACCGCTTCCTGCCGATCGCGGCCGAGACGATGATTGAAGGTGGGGCAGACAAGGCGGCCTCGGCGATCCTTGCGGCGCATCCAGGCGATCATCGCTTGGATTTCGCCCGCGCGCTGCTGAAGCAGAAGCATGGGGACGTGGACGGGGCCCTGGCAATGTTCGACCGCCTGACCTTGAGCCGGAATCGCGAAACCCACGCCCGCGCGGCGGTGCGTGCGGTCAATCTGCGTCTGGCTTCCGGACGTCTGGGCGCGCGCGGGGCAGCCGAGGCGCTGGACCGGCTGCTCTACGCCTGGCGGGGCGGGCGGCGGGAACGGGCATTGCGCGAGGAATTGGCCGATCTCGATGCGCGTGCCGGCGCATGGCGCCGATCTTTGGCGATGCTGCGCCGAAGCGAGCAGCTTTTTCCCACCGCCCGACCGGAATTGCAGGCCAGGTTGCGTAAAATATTCGCGGCGATGCTGCAGGCGGATGCGCCAGCGAAGATGGCACCGGCGACTCTGGTGGCGCTGCTCGATGACAATGCCGATCTGCTGCCGAGCGGACCGGCGGGAGAGGTGCTGGATGGGCATCTCGCCGACCGGTTGCTTTCTCTCGATCTTCCCGATCGCGCCGTGCCATTGCTTCAGCGCTTGATGCAGGCCGCGCCCAGCCCAGGCGCCAAGGCGACATTCGGGGCAAGGCTGGCCCGCGTGCTGCTGCGCCAGGGCGATGCCGAGGCCGCGCGTCAGGTGCTGGCAGACTCGGATTCGCCGCAACTGCGCCCGGCATTGACGCAGCACCGGGCCATGCTGATGGCCAAAGTCGATGCCGCGCTCGGACATGCCACGGCGGCAGCGGCGTCTCTCGCGACGCTGAATACGCCGCAGGCCGATGCCGCGCGCGCCGCGATCCTCGAGCAGGCCAAGGACTGGCCTGGGGCCGAGCATGCCTTGGCATCCTATGTCGCGAAGACGATCCCTGCCTCCGGTCCGATTGACGATGCGCAAAGACGGACCTTGCTTCGCCTGGCGACGGCCACCGCCCAGGCCGGCGATCAGTCGGGCCTGGCGGCGTTACGGGCACAGAATGCCGCCAGGATGGCGGGCGGGCCGCTTGGTGATCTGTTCACCTTGCTGACCGCCGCGCCGATCACCGATCTCGCCGATTTGCACCGCGCGGCGCACGAGGCCGCACTCGCCGGACAGATGACGCGGGATATTCAGACGGTAAATCCGTAACCTGCCACGCCGTTTCGCAGAAAACTGGCAGCTACCCGTAAATATCACTTGCGCCCCCGCCCCCCTTTGCCTATCTCCCGCCGCCTTGGCCCCAGGGGGCTCCGGAAATCGCCGGATGCCCAACAGGCCGTCTGCTGGTAGGAGGGTACGCGATGAACGCACTCAGCCCGCTGGGGATGGTCTCGGATATTCCGAGCGAGAACCAGAAATCCGATGGCGCCGAGCTGCCGAAAGACTATTTCGTGGAACGGAACGGCGTGCGCTTCGCCGGCACGCATCTGCTGATCGATCTGTGGGGCGCCAGTAATCTCGATCAGCCGGAGCTGATCGATGAAGCATTGCGTACTGCCGCGATCGAAGCAGGCGCAACGATACTGCACAGCCACTTCCACCATTTTTCGCCGAATGGCGGTGTTTCTGGCGTTGTTGTCCTCGCCGAGAGCCATATCTCCATTCATACTTGGCCGGAGCGTGATTTTGCTGCCGTAGATATTTTCATGTGCGGCACCTGCGATCCGTATCTGTCCATTCCCGTGCTGAAGAAGGCTTTCAGCCCGACCTCCATCCATCTGGGTGAGCAGCGCCGCGGTCTGGTGGTCTGATCGACGGGGCGAAAGCCGCCCGGTTTCGCCTCGATCACGGTGCGGGATAGGCGGAACGATCCGCGTGTCCCGGTTCTTTTTGGATCATCATGGCGCGTTTCGACCCGCGGCTTGCATGCTGGCGGTCGTCACGTTTCGTCGCGCAAAGCGAGGGTCACATGCCGACCGATATGTGGATCAACGAGACGCTGTATCCAGCCTGGGGCCAGCGCTTCCGCGTGGTGCGCGAACTCGCGCGCAGGCAATCCGCTTTCCAGGATATTGCGATCTTCGAAAGTGAGACGCATGGCCGCGTCATGGTGCTGGATGGCGTGATCCAGATCACCGAGGCAGATGAATTCGTCTATCAGGAAATGCTGGTCCATGTGCCGCTGCTGGCGCATGGCAAGGCGGAGAATGTGCTGATCATCGGCGCCGGCGATGGCGGTGTGCTGCGCCGCGTGCTGCAGCACGCGACGACCAAACGCGCCGTGATGGTGGAGATCGACGGCGACGTCATCGCCCTGTCAAAGGAGTTTCTGCCCGCGATCGGCGGCGATGCCTGGACCGATCCGAGGGCGGAGGTGATCGTCGGCGACGGCATCGACTATGTGAAGAAGGCCGCCGATGGCAGTTTCGACGTCATCATCGTCGATAGCACCGATCCGATCGGCGTCGGCGAAGTGCTGTTCACGGATGAATTCTACGCCCATTGCGCACGCGTCCTGACCGCAAGCGGTTTGATCGTCAACCAGTGCGGCGTGCCCTTCATGCAGGCCGATGAATTGCGCGAGACCAGCGCCCGGCGGGGTGCATTCTTTCCCGCGGTGACGGCCTATGTCGCGGCTGTGCCGACCTATGTCGGCGGCTTCATGACGCTGGGCTTCGCGGCCAAGGAAGCAGGGCTGAACACGATCGCGACCGAGGAGATCGCCCGGCGTGCCGCCGCGGCGAAGATTCTTGGCACGACGCGGTACTGGAGCCCGGAAATCCATACCGCGTCTTTCTGTCTGCCGCCCTATATCGCCCGCCATCTGCCGGGCAAGTCGTGCGCGACCGCGCGATAGGCGCGCTCGTCGCCGGGCTGGTGGCGATCCTGCTGTGGTCGATGCTGGCCGCGGTGACGGTGCAGGCGCGCGGGGTGCCGCCGCTCGAATTGATGAGCATCAGCTTTACCGTGGCCTTCGCGTTGGGGCTGCTCCTGCGTCTGCGTCTGCTCAAGCGCGGGCACCGGGAACGTAGCAGGCCGGACCTGGGTGCCCTTCTGACCGCGTTTTCCGGGCTGTTCTTCTATCACGCGCTCTATTTCTATGCCCTGGCCCATGCCCCGGCGGATCAGGCGAGCCTGATCAATTACCTCTGGCCACTCCTGATCGTGCTGTTTTCCGCGTTGCTGGCGGATGGCGCGGGCATGCGGCTGCGGCATGTGATCGGTGCGGCGTTCGGTCTTTGCGGCACGGTGCTGGTGGTGATGCGCCATCCTTCATTGCATAGCGCCGCTCTTGTCGGCTACGCCGCCGCGCTGGCCTGCGCCGTGGTGTGGGCGGCCTACTCCGTTTTCAATCGGCGCTTTGCCGGCGTCAGCAGTCTTGTCATCCTCGATGTATGCGGCGGCGTCGCACTGGCCGCGGCGCTGGCTCATCTGGCGATCGAGCCGCGCACGGTGGTTCCCGATGCGCGCCAGCTTTGCGCACTCCTAATCCTCGGCCTGGGGCCGACCGGCTTCGCTTTCGTGGCTTGGGATTACGCGACCAAATATGGGCCGCTGCCGGTGCTGGGGGCGCTATCCTATCTGGCCCCGCTGCTTTCCACCGCGTTGCTGGTGGCAGTCGGTGCCGCGCCAGGCGGCGTGACCCTGTTCGCCGCCGCGATCCTGGTGCTGGGCGGGGCGGCCATCGCAGCCGGCCTGACCGGGCGCATCCGCCGCGTATAGTCGCGCCTACCCGCCGCTATGCCCGAAACTCTGCACCAGGCTGCCGGCAACCAGCCGCCAGCCGTCGATCAGCACGAAAAAAATCAGCTTGAAGGGCAGGGACACGACACTGGGCGGCAGCATCATCATGCCCAGGCTCATCAGAATACTGGCCACCACCAGGTCGATGATCAGAAAGGGAAGGTAGAGCAGGAAGCCCATTTCGAAGGCGCGGCGCAGTTCGCCCACAATGAAGGCCGGGATCAGCGCCCGCCACGGAATGCTCGTATGCGCGGCGGGCATCGGCAGATGCGCAAGGTCGAGGAATACCCGTAGATCACTGTCACGCAGATTGGCCGTCATGAAGCGCCGGAACGGTTCCGCCGCCAGGCGCAACCCCTCAAGCTGGGCAACCTGTCCGTTGCTCATGGGCAGTAGCCCGGAGGTCCATGCCTGCTCCAACACCGGCTGCATCACGAAGAAGGTAAGAAACAGCGCCAATCCGATCAGCACGATATTGGGCGGCGTGGTCTGCGTGCCGAGCGCGCTGCGCAGTAAAGACAGCACGATGACGATACGCGTGAAGGCAGTGACCATGACCAGCAGCGACGGCGCGATGGACAGAACGGTGATCAGCGCGGTCAGTTGCACGATGCGATCGGTCGCACCCGGCTGACTGCCGGAACCGAGATCGATATTCAGCGATTGCGCATGCGCGCCGACTGCCAGCAGAGGCAGCAGGCACACCGCAAGCAGCATCCCCCGCTTCATGCCTCCACCCCGTCCCGTGTCACGGGGTGGGAGCCGAGCAGGATGTCCCCGGCGGGTCCCGTCATGACCAGAAACGCCTGCCCGTTCCATCGGATCACGATCGCGCGGCGCCTTGGATCAATAGTGGCATGGGATTGGACCGAAATCTGTTCGGCGTGGGGGCGCGACCTGGCCCATTGCCGCATACGCGCGATGCGCGCGGCAAGCCAGACGCAACCCAGCACTACGATCAGAGCGGCCGCCATACGGGGAAGTTCAGTCAGCAGAGGAGACATGGCGCGGCATTTTCCGGCTGAGCGCGCTGCGGCGCTACGGTTCGGGCTGCAGGTTCGTCCGATCACGGGTCAGCATCTGCATCAGCGCATCGGCTTCGTGCAGCGCGCGCAGAAGGCAGGGCCGAAGCGCATGGCCTTCCGACAGGGGAAGATCGAGGATCTTGGCGCAGATCAGACCGACCTGGTGATCGAGCCCCGCAAGATCGACGCTGCGCTGGGTCGCAACCAGTCGGGATGCGCAGCGCATGACGCCGATCAGGCCCTGTGCGGCATCTTCCAGATTGTGCGCGTCCACCGAGAGAGAGGGAGGGACCGTCATCGCGCGGTATGGATGTCAGATCGCATGCGGCGATAGGAACAGCCGCGCATTAGCAAAGGCTTGCCAGAACCGAAACATACGCTGGTGTGACGTACACCATTCGTTGACATTTCGCGCGCAGCTTCATGCCGGCAGAACAGGATCGCTTCGATGCCGGATCTATCCCAGGATCTTCCTCTCGAGGCGGGGCTGTTTCAGCTGGCCGAAAAGCGCCTCGCCTGGGCGGATCGCCGCGAAGCGTTGCTGTCCGAAAACATCGCCAATGCCGATACCCCGGGTTGGAAGCCGGTCGATGTACCCCCCTTCGCGACAGAGTTGGGGGATGCCCAGCGCAGGCTGGTCCGCACCGATCCCGGGCATCTCGCCGCGCCCGAAAGCGGCGGCATGCAGCCCGATCGACGCGTGCGTCCGGAGGGGCGTGCCCCGGATGGTAATGCCGTCTCGCTGGATACGGAGCTGACGCGGATCGCCGATACGCAGACGACGCAGCAATTCGTCTCCAGCCTCTACAAGACCTATCTCGGCATGTTCAACACCGCATTGGGCAAGTAGGATGGAACTATCGAAGGCCCTGTCGATTTCCGCCAGCGGAATGGATGTGCAGGCGACACGGCTGCGCGTCATCGCGGAAAATCTTGCCAATCAGGACACGACCGGATCGACCCCGGGCGCGCCTGCCTATCGGCGAAAGACGATCCAGTTTGCCGATCACATCGACCACTCGACCGGCGCGCCGCTGGTCGGGGTGGAGGCGATCGCGACTGATCCCAGTCCGCAGCCATTGCGCTATGACCCGGCCAATCCCGCAGCGAATGCGCAAGGCTATGTGGCGCTGCCCAACGTGAACAGCTTTGTCGAGATCATGGATATGCGCGATGCGGAACGGACATACAGCGCCAATCTATCGGTCATGCAGGCGACCAGAGCGATGCTGACACGCACCATCAACATGCTGAAGTAAGAGGATGGCTGCAATTCCGACATTGGTCGTCACGCCATCGGCGGCGGCCGCGGCCTATGCGCGCACGGATGCAACCGGTGCTGTGGACACACCGATCGGTCAAGGCTTCACGGCAACGCTGGATCGCGCCGTGCAAACGGCGATCGATACCGGCAACAAGGCAGAGGCGCTCAGCATGCAGGGGATCGCCGGCGGCGGCGATATCACCAAAGTCGTCACCGCAGTTGCCCAGGCGCAGCTGACGTTGCAGACCGCGACCGTGATCCGCGATCGCGTCGTGCAGGCCTACCAGGACATCATGAAGATGCCGATCTGAAAGTCCGCCAATGAATGCCGCCGACATAGCGGGAATTCTACGCGACGGGCTGGGCGTAACGTTGCGCATGGCAGCGCCGCCATTGATGGCCGGGCTGGTTGTGGGCTTGCTGATTTCCCTTGTTCAGGCGGTAACGCAGATCAACGAGGCAACGCTCGCCTTCGTGCCGAAAGTGCTGGCGATCGGCGTCTCGCTTGTGCTGCTGGGACCGTTCATGTTCAGCACGCTGGCTGATTATGTCCATTTCCTGATGGATCGCTTTATCGCCATCGGTGGATCGTGACGCCGCCGGGTGCGGCGGATGCGGTGCTTCAGGCTGCGATGCTGCGCGATGCCTTTGCGTTTTCGCTGATCCTTGCGCGTGTCGTGGGTTCGGTGTCGCTGTTGCCGGGATTGGGAGAGGCGGCAAGTCCGATGATGGTGCGCGCCGGCCTTGCCGGTGGCGTATCCCTGCTGCTGCTGCCCGGCACGCAAGCGCTGATGCCGCCAGCGCCGGGAACGGTCGCAGGCTTCGCGGCCATGGTGCTGGCCTCGCTGGTGGTTGGGCTATGGATCGGCTGGATGGCACGGGCCGTGGTGGCCTCGCTCGGCATGGCAGGACAGTTCGTGGCGGCGATGCTGGGGCTGTCGAATATTCTTACCCCCGACAGCCTCACCGGCGCGGCGGAGCCCGCGTTAGGACGCTTGTTCGACCTCCTCGCACCGGCGGTACTGCTGGCAAGCGGGCTGTATGCGATTCCGCTAGGTGCCCTGGCCGAGAGCTTTTCAGTGATCCACCCAGGCGCCGCGCTGCCTGCGGGCGACGGCGCGGTGCTGATGGCACGGCAGGTATCGCGATGCTTTCTGATCGCATTCCGCCTCGCTTCGCCATTTATTCTTGCGTCTCTTGGCTGGCAGACCGCCATTGGCATGGTGGCGCGGCTGGTGCCACGAATGCAGGTCTACTTTATCGGTCTGCCCGGTCAGATCATGGGTGGCACTTTGCTGCTGTTGGTCGCGATGCAGGCGCTTTTGCGCGTCTGGAGCGAGAGCATGGCCGCGGATTTTTCCCGTCTGGTCGGCTGGATGTAAGCCAATATGGCCGATGACGCGACATCGGAGGACCGGACAGAAGCCGCGACACCGCGGCGGCTGCAGCGGGCACGTCAGGAAGGTCAGGTCGCCCTTTCGCGAGAAGCCGTGGTCCTGGGCGGTATGGTCGGGACCGTGCTGGCCTTCCATTTCATGGCGGCGTCTGCTGCGCGGGTTCTGGGACGGGGTCTTGCCGCCATCGTCGCGCATGCCGGCGCGGAAGTGCCGGGGGCCGGTGCCACGGCCTTTACCCAATGCGGCGTGTTATTTCTTCGCGCCACTGCCCCGTTCGTGATGGGCGCGTTGCTGGGCGGGGTCAGCGCCTCGCTGCTGCAGACCGGATTTCTGATCCATCCGGCGGCACTGCGTCCGGATTTATCCCGCATCAGCCCAATCGCCGGGCTGCGTCGGATTATTTCCCGTGATGCGGGGGTGGAGGCGCTCAAGTCGATCGCCAAAATCATCGCGATCGGCGGGATCGTGTGGGCTTCGGCGGCCAGCGGGATGCGCCAGCTTCCGTTCGCCCTGATCGAGGAGCCGCGGCAATGGCTGGTCCGTCTGGGGGCGCTGATCGGCCATATTCTGTTGGCATCGGTCTTGGCGCAGGCAGGGATCGCGGGTTTGGACCTGCTCTGGGTCCGCCTGCGGCACGGGCGTCACCTGCGCATGAGCCGCCAGGAAATACGCGAGGAAGCCAGGGAAGCGGAAGGCGATCCCAAAATCCGAGCGCGCATCCGCCAGATCCGGACCCAGCGCGCCCGCCGGCGCATGCTTGCCGCGGTGCCGAAGGCCACTGTGGTTGTTACCAACCCAACGCATTATGCAGTAGCATTATCCTATGACCGCGCGGCTGGAGGGGCGCCCAAACTGGTGGCCAAAGGGGTCGATTCCATGGCGATGCGGATCAGGGAGACGGCGATGGCGCATAATGTTCCTCTGGTCGCCAATCCGCCGCTGGCCAGGGCGCTGTACACCGTGAAGCTCGATGCGGATATCCCGGCGGAGCATTATAAGGCAGTGGCGGAGATCATCGCCTATGTCTGGCGTCTCGGCCGCCGCGCGCACTCGCCGTCATGACGGCCATCGCGATGCAACCGGATCCTGAGATGCCGTCGCGACCCGTCGCGGATGCCGCCGGCGAGGGCGGGATCGCTGATGATGTATCGCGCCCTGCCATCGTCCATGATCTCAATAACCTTCTTGCCGTCATTCTCAGTGCCGCGACGGCGATCGCCGATCAGGCGGCGGGCGAGCCGCAGGTGACGGAGGCGGTCGCGGATATTCGTCAGGGCGTCGCGCGCAGTGCCGCGCTGGTACAGCTTCTGCTTGATCACGCCGGAGAGGCGGCACGCGACGCCTCGCCAATCGATCCCGATGCCGCCTTGCTGGCGCTTGCCCCCCTGCTGCGGCGATTGCTCGGCCCGGCCATCGCCCTGAATCTCGTGCCAGGGGGCAGGGGGGCTCGCATTGCCTGCGATCATTCCGGGTTCGATCGGGTTTTTCTTAACCTCGCAGCCAATGCGGCCAAGGCCATGCCCGATGGCGGTACGTTGACCATCCGCGTCCGGCGCGCGGCGCGCATCGGTGCCGCACCAGAGGATGCAGCCCCGGCTTCCCCGGGCCCTCGTCTGGTCATCGAGGTTGCCGATACCGGCCACGGGATTGCTGCGGAACTGCTGCCGCATATTTTCGATCCGCATGTCACGACACGCGGTGCCCAGGGGGGGAGGGGTCTGGGATTGGCGAGCGTGCGCGCGGCGGTGCATGCCTCCGGCGGGGAGGTGGCGGTCACCAGTGCGCCGGGGCAGGGGGCGCGTTTTCGTCTGGACTGGCCATGTCTGATGACGCCTGCCGCATCACAGGCGCCGGGTCGGCAGGAAAATATCTCCCCCTCGCGTCCCGCCGGCGCCGGACGCCGGGTGCTGATCGTCGAGGATGAGGAATCGCTGCGCCGGCTGGCGGAGCGTATCCTGCTGCGTGATGGCTGGGATGTGGTAGGCCTTGATTCGGCCGAGGCGGCGCTGGAACGGTCACGCCGCTGGGGGCGCGATCCGGGCGATCCTGATCTGTCGGTGGTGATCGCCGACATCGCGCTGCCAGGTATGGATGGCGCCAGCCTGGTCGCGGCGATGCGCTCCGCCTCACCTTCCCTGGCCGCCATTCTGACCTCCGGCTATGTCGATCCGGCGGTGCGAACCATGCTTTCGCGCCAGAATGTCCAGTTTTTGGCAAAGCCTTATACGCCCGAGGAGCTGTGTCGGGCGGTGGAGGCAAGCCTGGCCATGGCAGCGGCGCCAGCCCTGCCGGAAGGCGCGAAGCATGCGCGGATCGGGCTTGCGCCGCCGGAGTGATTGGGATTAGCAATCAGAACAGAACAGAAACGCGCGAGGCGATTCGGCGAGATATTCAACTTTAAGGGGTGTATGGTGGAAAAATTCTGCGATATACCCGTTAAGGTTGTTTCCATGTGATGCGCCAAAACTGTTGCGATTATTCGGTGCGCCGCGCATCGCTCGCATGGTGATCATCGGCCGCATGCTCGGATGGTCCGGCTGCGGGGGCCAAACCAGTCGGGAGACCCATCGTGGAAAAGAATAAGGCGCTGGACGCCGCCGTTGCGCAGATCGAGCGGGCCTTCGGCAAAGGCTCCATCATGCGCATGGGGGCGCGCAGCGGCGATGAGCAGATCGAGGTCATTCCCTCGGGCTCGCTGGGGCTCGATCTGGCACTTGGCATCGGCGGTGTGCCGCGCGGGCGTATTGTCGAAATCTATGGGCCGGAAAGCTCGGGCAAGACCACGCTGGCCTTGCATATCATCGCCGAGGCGCAGAAGCGCGGCGGAACCTGTGCTTTCATCGATGCCGAACATGCGCTCGATCCGATCTATGCGCGCAAGCTGGGGGTCGATGTCGATAATCTATTGATCAGCCAGCCCGATGCCGGCGAGCAGGCATTGGAGATCGCCGATACGCTGGTTCGCTCCAGTGCTGTTGATGTGCTGGTCGTCGACAGCGTGGCAGCGCTGGTGCCGCGCGCCGAGCTGGAAGGCGAGATGGGCGACAGCCATGTCGGGCTGCATGCGCGCCTGATGAGCCAGGCCTTGCGCAAGCTGACCGGCAGTGTCTCGCGTTCGAAGACGATGCTGGTCTTCCTCAACCAGATCCGCCTCAAGATCGGCGTGATGTTCGGTAATCCGGAAACGACCACTGGCGGCAATGCGCTGAAATTTTATGCGTCGATCCGCTTGGAGATCCGCCGTATCGGTCAGATCAAGGATCGCGACGAGGTGGTCGGCAATCAGACGCGCGTGAAGGTGGTGAAGAACAAGCTTGCCCCGCCTTTCCGGCAGGTGGAATTCGACATCATGTACGGCGAGGGCATCAGCAAATATGGCGAGCTGATCGATCTTGGCGTCAAAGCCGGCATTGTCGAGAAATCGGGCGCCTGGTTCAGCCATGACAGCCAGCGCATCGGCCAGGGGCGCGAAAACGCCAAGCAGTTCCTGCGCGAGCGTCCCGAGGTCGCCAGTCTGATCGAGCAGAAGATCCGCGAGCAATCCGGAGTCGTCACCAATATGATGCTGACCAGCCAGGATGATGAGGAGACGGCGGAAGCCGCCGAATAGTCGCCTATATCCATGTGCGCGCCGGCGGGGGAAGATTCGCTTCGCTGCCGGCGTGACACTGGCCTCGGCCTGCGCTACTTGCTCGCGTTCGTCCGCATGTCGCGGTTGACCGGGGACCCCACCAGAAGCCATGGCCAGCAGCAACGATATTCGTGCCGGTTTTCTGAGCTATTTCGCTCGGAACGATCATCAGGTGGTCGAGAGTTCGCCTCTCGTTCCGCGTAATGATCCGACGCTCATGTTCGCCAATAGCGGCATGGTGCAGTTCAAAAATGTATTCACCGGTCAAGAACGGCGTCCTTATGTGCGGGCAACGACGGCACAGAAATGCGTGCGCGCCGGAGGGAAGCATAACGATCTGGATAATGTCGGCTATACGGCGCGGCATCATACATTTTTCGAAATGCTGGGAAATTTCAGCTTCGGAGATTACTTCAAGGAATCTGCTATTCCTTATGCTTGGAACCTGGTCACCAAGGAATTCGGGCTACCTTCGGACCGGTTGCTGGTAACCGTCTATTCCGAGGACCATGAAGCAGCGGCGATCTGGAAGAAGGTTGCGGGCCTACCTGACAGCCGCATCATTCCGATCGATACCTCGGATAATTTCTGGCGCATGGGCGATACCGGCCCATGCGGGCCGTGTTCCGAGATTTTCTACGATCACGGATCGCATATTCCCGGTGGCCCTCCGGGCAGCGCCGATGCCGATGGCGATCGCTTCGTGGAAATCTGGAATCTGGTTTTCATGCAGTTCGAGGAGGGGCCGCCCGGCACCCGCGTCGCCTTGCCTCGCCCCTCGATCGATACCGGCATGGGACTGGAGCGGGTTGCGGCCATTCTTCAGGGCAAGCATGATAACTACGACACCGACACGCTGCGTGCCCTGATCCTGGCCAGCGCCGAGATCACCGGCCAGGACCCGGACGGGCCGCATCGCGTCAGCCATCGCGTCATTGCCGACCATCTGCGCGCCAGCGCCTTCCTGATTGCCGATGGCGTACTGCCGTCGAATGAGGGGCGCGGCTATGTCCTGCGCCGCATCATGCGCCGGGCCATGCGTCATGCGACCATGATGGGCGCGCGCGAGCCGGTGATGTACCGCCTCGTGCCGGCGCTGGTGCGGCAGATGGGCGCGGCCTATCCCGAATTGCAGCGTGCCGAAAGCCTGATCGAGGAGACGCTGCGTCTGGAGGAAACGCGCTTCAAGCAGATGCTCGAGCGCGGGCTGCATCTGCTGGCCGAGGAGACGCGCCATCTCGGCGCGGGCCAGGCGCTGCCGGGCGGTGTTGCGTTCCGACTATACGATACGTTCGGTTTTCCTCTTGATCTTACTCAGGACGCGCTGCGCGAAGAAGGGCGCGACGTCGATGTCGCAGGGTTCGATGCGGCGATGGCCGAACAGCGCGCCCGTGCCCGTGCCGCCTGGTCCGGCTCCGGCGAAGCAGCCACCGAACGCGTCTGGTTCGAGGTCAAGGATGCCGTCGGAGCCACCGAATTCCTCGGCTACAGCACGGAATCGGCCGAGGCGGAAATCCGGACGCTGGTGGTTGACGGGGTCGTCACCGATCACGCGCCGGCCGGCGCCGCGCTTGCGGTCATCCTCAATCAAACCCCGTTCTACGCCGAGAGCGGCGGGCAGGTCGGCGATACCGGCGTGATCTCAAGCGGCGACGGGCTGCGCATCCGGATCACCGATACCCTGAAGAAGGCGGGCGACGTGTTCGTTCATCTCGGACAGGTAGAGACGGGGACGGCGCGCATCGGACAGGCGGTTCAGGCGCAGGTGGATCATGAGCGTCGTTCGGCGATCCGCGCGCATCACTCGGTGACGCATCTGCTGCACGAAGCCTTGCGCCGGCGCCTGGGCGAGCATGTCGCGCAAAAAGGCAGCCTCAACGCACCGGATCGTCTGCGCTTCGACGTCTCCCAGCCGCGCCCGCTGACGAGCGAGGACATTGCCTGGGTCGAAGGCGAGGTGAATGCCCGCATCCGGGAAAACGCCGAGGTCACGACCCGCCTGATGACGCCCGATGCCGCTGTCGAACTCGGCGCCATGGCGCTTTTCGGCGAAAAATATGGCGAGGAGGTGCGCGTCGTGTCGATGGGCGCGGGCGATGGCAACAAGCCTGCCTATTCGATCGAATTATGCGGCGGCACGCATGTACGCCGGACCGGCGATATCGGGCTGTTCAAAATCCTGGCCGAAGGTGCGGTCAGCGCCGGCGTGCGCCGGATCGAGGCAGTCGCCGGCGCTGCGGCGCTGGCTCATGTCGCGCAGATCGAACAGCGACTGGCCGAAATCGCCGGCACGTTGAAATCCAGCCCTTCCGAAGCACCCGGACGGGTTCAGGCGCTGCTCGAGGAGCGGCGTCGGCAGGAACGTCAGATCGCCGAGCTGCAGCATAAGCTTGCCACCGGTGCCGGCGGCGGCACCATCCATGCCGAGATGATCGGCGATCTATCCCTGGTGGCGCGCAATCTGGGCGATGTCGCGCCCAAAGATCTGAAGGGGCTGGCCGAGACGATCGTCAAGCAGAATGGCGGTGGCGTGGTCGCCCTGGTATCGACGGCGGAGGGCAAAGTGAGCCTGGTCGTCGCCGTGTCACCCGATCTCGTCGAACGCGTCAGCGCGGTTGATCTGGTGCGCGCGGCGAGTGCCGCGATCGGCGGCAAGGGCGGCGGTGGGCGGCGCGAACTCGCCCAGGCGGGTGGCCCCGATGCCGCGCAGGCCGAGCTTGCCTTGCATACGATCCGCCAGAATCTGTCAGCGCACGCCGGATGAGGCGGTGGCTGCCGCGGTAAAGGCGATCCGGCTGGTTGCGTAGGAAATCCATACTCTGTGCCTGCGCAGCCAGTCCCGGCCGATGATCATCTGCACCAGTGGCGAGATCGCCACCGGTCCAGTCCAGATTTGGGCCGGGCTGACGCTCTCTTTGCCCACAGACCATGCGGCATAGCGGTGGAGCCAGATCGTCACCTCTCCCGCCCCCTGGCCGGTGAGTTGGCTGCGCCGATCCCCCGGCGCGGCGGTTGCGGCGCCTGACAGCCGACGCATCCCGGCAGCGGTGATGACGCTTCCGGCCGAGCCGGTATCGATCAGCCCGAGCAGGATCGTGTGATCGATCCGCGTCGGAACCAGCAACCACTGCCATTGTGGATGGATACCCGGTACTGGTTCGCGCCCGTGCGCCCAGCGGGGAATGGCGCTGTCGCAGGCCGTGGCCGGAAGAAGCGACAACGTCCCCGCGTGAAGATCGAGCGTGAGGTTGAAGCCGGCCAGGATGTCGACGCCGAGCAGTCCATCGATGCCAAACCGTGTCAGCACCGGCGATGCTCCCACCGCCAGCACCAGGGCTTGGTCGAGCCGGTGGCGGTGCAGCGACACGCCCGCCAGTTCCAACCGCGAAAGATCGGCGTCCGGCTGGCGCTGCGCGCCGCCCACGCCGCGAATCGTCGTGCTGCTCCAGGGATCGCGGGGCAGATGCAGGCGCCGCATTGCCGCTGCCGTCACCTCGCTGCGGCTGGCGCCGGTATCGAGAAGGAAGCGTGCCGGCTGACCATTCACCGATACCGCGACCACCGGCCCTACCGGGGTTTCCTGCAGGGGGACATGGATCGGATGATCCGGGACGCAGGCCGCGCGCGCGGCGACCGGGATGCCGACAAGCCAGGCGGCAAGCAGAATCCAGACTGGCCGCATCACCCGGCGCGGGCGGCGATCACGGCATCGAATGCTTCCTGGATCGGCGCCAGGGGTGGCTTGATCCCGGTGAAATGCTGGAAGGCATCCGCCGCCTGATGCACGGTCATGGCCCGGCCCGTTGCCGTGGTTGCCCCGATGGCACGGGCCGCGGCAAGAAACGGCGTGACGAGCGGGTAATAGACCACATCGGCAACCCATTGTTCCTGGCGCAGCAGCTTGGCTGGAATGGGCAGAGCCGTGCTGGGCAGCATGCCGACCGGGGTGGCGTTGACCACGCCTTCTGCCGCGTCGCAGGCGCTTTCGGCATCCGCGCAGGCATGCGCGTGGCAGGATGCGCTAAGATCGCGGGCCAGGCTCTCCGCCTTTGCGGTGTCGCGGTCAACGATGCGGATTTCGCCGATGCCTAGGCGGGCGAGCGCGAACCCGACCGCGCGTCCGACCCCGCCGGCGCCGATCAGCGCGACGGGGCCCTGTCCGATCCTGGCGATCTCCTCCCGCAGGGCCTTTTCGAAGCCGGTCGTATCCGTGTTGTGCCCATAAAGTCGGCCATCGCGGATGGTGATGGTATTCACTGCCCCCACGGCGCGTGCCGTATCGTCAAGCGAATCGAGCAGCGGCAGCACCGCCTCCTTGTACGGGAAGGTGACGTTGATTCCGGCGAAGCCGATCATGCGGATGCTGCCGAGGAGCATACGCAGCGTCGCTGCGCTCGCCTCGGCCACCTCGATCAGCTGGTAGTGGACGCGTATGCCGCAATGAGCGCCCGCCGCCTCATGCATGCGCGGTGCGGCGGAATGACGGATGGGCGCGCCGAGCAGTCCGAGCAGGACCGGTTTGGCAGGGGGTTCGATCATCGCAGCGGCTCCAGCGGACGGGTCGAGATTTGGTGTGTGGCGCGTCGCGCGCTATCCAGATCGTATGACGATACCCCAGGACACCGCACCGGCGCCAATCCCCGATCCGGGCACGTTGTTCCGTGGCTTCCTGTATGTCGGCGTCTGCGGCTTCGGCGGGGTTCTGCCCTGGGCGCGGCGCATGATCGTCGAGCAGAAGCAATGGCTGAATGCCAGTGAGTTCAACGATCTTCTGGCGGTGTGCCAGTTCCTTCCGGGGCCGAATGTCATCAATGTCTCGGTCGCGCTCGGCGCGCGCTTCGCCGGCTGGCGGGGGGCGATTGCCGCGCTGGCCGGGCTGATGGCGGCGCCGATGGCGATCATTCTGTGCCTGGCGGTGTTGTATAACCGGTATGGTCAGGTCGGCATCATCCGCCACATGTTCACCGGTCTGGCGGCGGCGGCAAGCGCGCTGGTATTGGCGACCGCTTTGCGCATCGCGGCACCTTTACGCGCCTCGATCGCGGGTATGATCGTCGCGGTTGTCACTTTCGCTGCCGTGGCCCTGCTCGGCTGGCCCATGCTGCCGGTGCTGGTGGTGATGATGCCGCTGTCGATCGGGCTGGCCTGGTTCGGCCGCAGGGCAGCCCAATGACCGGGGGGATGTCCGATCTCGGTGCGCTGGCCGGCATCTTCTCGCAATTGTCGTTGCTCGCCTTCGGCGGCGGCAATTCGATCCTGCCGGAGATGCAGCGCCAGGTGGTGGATGTCCATCACTGGATGAGCGCGCGGCATTTTGCCGCCCTCTATGCCCTGGCGCAGGCCGCGCCGGGACCGAATATGCTGGTCGTCGCGCTGATCGGGTGGAGTGTGGCCGGACTTCTTGGCGCGCTGACTGCAACCATTGCCCTTTGCGCACCATCCTCGCTGCTGACATTCGTGATCGCCGGCATGTGGCACCGGGTGCGCGGTGCGCCCTGGCGGGATCGCATTCAGCGCGGGCTGGTGCCGGTCACGGTCGGGCTGGTGATGGCCGGGGCGGCGCTGCTGGTACGGACGACGACGACCGATTGGCGCGCCGCGCTTCTCACCGGCTGCGCGACATGGCTGTTTCTGCGCTCACGTCTGCACCCGCTATGGGTTCTTGCCGGTGCCGCAGTGCTTGGCGCGTCCGGTATTCTTGGATGAGCGCCGATAGACGATGACCTGCGTGCCGTGTTGCTGCGGCACCCATCCTTCGTGCCGGAGCATCGTCGCAATGGCGTCGGCCTCTCGGATGCTGGCCTGATCGGTGCGCATATCCACCAGCAGCAGCTGGGCCCGGTCACTGAGGGCGGGAAGCCGGGAAAGATCTCTGAAAACCAGCACCGGCAAGCCGCCTGGAGCACCATTCACGAGTGCGCCGGCCACCCCGACCCCGTCATCGCCGTACGGGATCAGCGCGACGCTGCCCGGCCGCGCCATGCCGCGGATTATCCGCAATGTCGGCTCGATCGGCTGCATCGTCTGCGGCATGAACAGGAGACCCAGAACGGCAGCGGCTTGGATCGCGAGCACGGCCAGGCCGGCCGGGTGGGGCAGGCCGCGCCGCTGCACGCAGGCTGCGGCGAGAATGCCGAAAAACGGGCAGAGAAAGCAGAGATAGCGAATTTCGATCGGGGTGTTGTCGAAGACCAGCCCGAGCATTAGGAGGCCCGCAAGCTGCGCGAGAAAGCAGGAAGCGAGGAGAAGGCGGGACGCGTTCCAGTACGGCCTCGGGCGGCATGCGATCATGGCGGCCGCGATCGCGCATAGTACCAGGCCCAGCGCCGCGACGGTCAACGCCCGCATATCCGCCGGCATGTACTCTGGCAGTCCTCCGAACAGCGCAGCGCCAGTGTCCCGGGCGAGCAGTTCCAGGGCGTGGGGTAGGGAAAATCGCGGAAATTGTCCGGGCCGGGCATTCCGCTGCGCGAGAAAGAAATATCCCCCCGCAGGCAGGAAGGCAGCGCAGGCGAGCAGCGCGAGGATACCGGCACGCGGCCTTCGGATCAGCAGCCATAGAAGCACGGTGCCGGCCGTGAAGACCGCGAGATAATTGGTGAAGCAGGCCGCGCCGAGCAGTAATCCGCATAGCATGGCGCGTGGCATGGCCGCCCTGCCGGTATCCGCCATAGTGGTGCGCAGCGCGGCGAGCAGCCCAGCCAGCAGAAACGCCTCGGCGACGGCAAAATCCCGCGCGGTAAAAGCGGTATAGGCAAATGCATAGCAGCCGGCGGTCAGCAGAACCGCCAGCGCTGGAGCGATATCGGCGGCGCAGGCGATGGCGGCGATGGCGGACAAAGCGAGCATTGCGGCGATCGCCGACAGCAAGCGTATCGGCAGCAGGCCGAGGCCCGGTGCGCTTGCGCCGGCAATTCTTCGCCACAGCGCGGCAACCCAGAAATAAAGTGGCGGATGCACGTCGCAGCAGCGCAATCCCTGGGCGATCATATGGGGTGTGACCGGCGCTGCCTGGCTGCGCCATTGCGCATGCAGCGTCGCCGGGGTGGTGATCGTCGCGGGATAATGCGGGCGGACGATGCCGCCGGTCAGAAACAGAGTGTATTGCTCGTCATACTCACGCCCGCGGGTCATGGCACCGCTTAGAAATACGATCGCCGCCAAGGCGAGCGCGGCCAATACCGGCGGTGCACGAAAGCGGCGGGTGACATCCATGCGCCATTCAGCGCTCGCAGTGCTTTACCCATCCTTAGCGTCGGCTGCCCAGCATGGAGCGCGGGGTGCCAACGGCATCGGCGCGCGACAGGGGTGCAGCATGCTGACGATCACGGAAGCCGAGCGGCGTCAATCCGGACGGGAGACGGATACGCAATTGACCGTCGTGATCCCGGTATTCAATGAAAGCGCCTGTCTTTTCGCATTCCACCGCCGGCTGCAGGCCAGTATGGAAGGCCTGGGCCGGTGGCGGGCCATGTATGTCGATGATGGAAGCGATGACTGCACCCGGCTCGTGCTGCGCAAGCTTCTCTACGACCATGCCAATATTTCCGTCATTCGCCTGTCCCGCAATTTCGGCAAGGAGGTGGCGGTGACCGCCGGGCTCGATCATGCGGATGGCGATGCGGTGATCGTGATCGATGCGGATCTGCAGGACCCGCCCGAAGTGATCCCCGCACTGGTCGCGGAATGGCGGCGCGGCTTCGATATGGTCTATGCACAGCGTCGCGCGCGGGCCGGCGATGGCTGGCTGAAGCGGGTGACGGCAAGCTTGTTCTACCGCCTGATGGAACGGCTCGGGCGCGTGCGCCTGCCGCGCAATGTCGGTGATTTCCGGCTGTTGAGCCGCCGCGCGGTGGACGCGGTCCGTCAGTATCGGGAGCATCACCGGTTCATGAAAGGGCTCTTTGCCTCGATCGGCTTTGCCAGCACAGCGGTGCCCTATGACCGCACGCCGCGCTACTCTGGCCGCAGCAAATGGACCTATTGGCGGCTGTGGAACCTGGCTTTGGAGGGGATTACCGGCTTCACGGTCATGCCGCTCAAAATTGCGACATATCTCGGCATGATGGTTGCGGTTTTTTCACTGATCTATGGTGGCCAGATCGTCCTGCGCACCGTAATTTTCGGCAATTCCGTCCCGGGCTATCCCAGTCTGATGACGGTGGTGCTGTTCATGGGCGGCGTACAGCTTATGACTATGGGCGTGATCGGCGAATATCTCGGACGGGTGTTTAACGAGGCCAAATTCAGGCCCTTGTATATCGTCGAGGATGTCTTTGATTACGATGTGTTGGCCGACCCGGTGACGGACAAGACCGTATTGGAGCTGGAACGTTCGGCGGCGGCGGCATGATCGGGCGTGACGGTAATTAATGAGCAAGAGAAGAACGTGACGTCCCAGCGTGTCGATGCTGTCAGCCTGTCCGGCATTCCGTTTCCGACCGAGGGAGCATCGCTTGATCCCGCGGATTGGGCGGCGCTGCGGCGCGATGCGCATCGCATGCTGGACGAGGCGATCGACGATATCAGCGGTTTGCGCACGCAGCCTGTCTGGACCAAGATGCCCCAGGCGCGGCGTCAGGCCCTGCGGGAGGCGCTGCCGGAACAGCCGCAAGGTCTGGCTGCGGCGTATGACCAGTTTCGTGAGACCATCCGTCCCTACGCAACCGGTAACCGCCATCCGGCATTTTTCGGCTGGGTCCATGGCGCCGGGACGGTGGTGGGGATGTTGGCGGAAATGCTCGCTGCCAGCCTGAACGCCAATCTCGGCGGCCGCGACCATGCGCCGATCGAGGTGGAGCGGCAGGTCATCCGCTGGGCGGCGGAAATGCTGGGTTTCCCGGCTGCCGCATCGGGGGTTCTGGTAACCGGCACGTCGATGGCGAATATGATCGGTGTGTTGGTCGCGCGCACCCAATGCCTTGGACCCGGGGTGCGCCGGCACGGCGTCGGGATGTCAGGCTTGCGGGCCTATAGCTCGGCTGCGGCCCATAATTGCATCAGCCGGGCGATGGATATGACCGGCCTTGGCACCGATGCCTTGCGTCTGATCGCCTGCGACGAGGCGGGACGCATGGATCTTGCGGCATTGGCCGAGGCGGTTGCCCGCGATATCGACGATGGCTTCAAGCCGTTCCTGGTGGTCGGCACGGCGGGCACGGTCGATACCGGCGCGATCGACGATCTGTCCAGGCTGGCCGATTTTTGCGCGGCGCATGAAATCTGGTTCCATGTCGATGGTGCGTTTGGCGCCCTCGTGCGGCTTTCCCCGACGCGGCGGGGGCTGCTTGACGGGATCGAGCGGGCGGATTCGGTGGCCTTCGATTTCCATAAATGGGCGCAGGTGCCGTACGATGCCGGTTGTATCGTGGTGCGCGATCCGCTGATCCATCGCGCCGCATTCGCGAGCTCTGCCGATTATCTGCGCCGCGATGTCCGGGGGTTGGCGGGGGGCGCGCCCTGGCCCTGCGATCTGGGGCCGGATTTGTCGCGTGGTTTCCGCGCCTTGAAAGTCTGGATGACCATCAAGACCTATGGTACGCGCCGGCTTGGCGCGGTGGTCGATCACAGCTGCGATCTGGCGCAGTATCTGGCTCGCCGGGTAGCGGTCACGGCGGGGCTGGAATTGCTCGCTCCGGTTGCCCTCAACATCGTGTGTTTCCGGGTCATCGATGTGGACGGGGATCTGGATACGCTCAATGCCGAGATCGTGGCGGATCTGCAGGAAGCGGGAATCGCGGCGCCATCGACCACGAAGATCAACGGTGTGGTTGCGATCCGCGCGGCGATCGTCAATCACCGCTCGACCCATGCCGATATCGACCGGTTGCTGGAAGGGGTGCTGGCCGCCGCGCGTCGCCACGCCGGCGTCTAGAAGCGCCTTGTCGCAGTCGGCAGCCCCGTGTAGCCGGTCTTCATGATCCAGAAACTAAGCGATTGGCTTGCCCGACTGTCCGGAATCCGGGCGGACGGGGCCGCGTTTCTCTTCGGCGTTGCTGCGGCTTTGGCTTTGCCGCCTTATTTTCTGTTGCCGGTTCTATGGATCGCGGTGCCCGGCTTGCTGATCCTGATCGGCAACGCACCGGGCTGGCGCAAGGCGGCGCGGCGCGGTTGGTGGTTCGGTTTCGGCCACCATCTGCTGGGCCTTTATTGGATCACCGAGGCGATCCTGTTTGAGGCTGCGAAATTCTGGTGGCTGGTGCCGCTGGCGGTTCCGGCCATCGCCGCGATCCTGGCGGTTTTTATCGCCGTGGCGGCCGGCCTGGCACGTTGCGCGGCCCCTGGCTTACCGCGCGTTCTGGTGCTTGCCGGGGCATGGACCCTGGCTGATATCGCGCGGCAGTTCACGCTGACGGGTTTTCCGTGGAACCCATGGGGCAGCATGTGGGCGTTTCCCGGCACGCTTGGCACGATCATGGTGCAGCCGGCTGCCTGGGGCAGCGTCCATCTCCTGACATTGCTGACGATTCTGGTTGCCGCCATCCCGGCCTTGAGAGGCCGGGCGCGTTGGAGTGCCATTGCCATACTGATGCTCTGGCCGGTGCTGGGATGGCTGCGCCTTGGTCAGGCACCGGCTGGCCCGCCGGTTTCGGTGGCACTGATCCAGGGCGATATCGCCCAGGGGCAGAAATGGGATCGCCGCTTCGTCGCACAGACCTTTACGACCTATCTGGACCTGACCCGCCAGGCGGCAAGCGCGATGGCGACCGCCTACCCGCAGACTGTTCGGGTGATCATCTGGCCGGAAACGGCAAGCCCCTACTTGCTGGTGCAGGATCCCGCTGCCCGCGAGGCGATTGCCAAGGCCGCGCAAGGCGCCACAGTACTCGCCGGCACGGTGCGCTTCGGGCGGGATGGCAGGCCGCGGAACAGTCTGGTCGCAATTCTTCCCGATGCGAAACTGGATGGGGTCTACGACAAATGGCATCTCGTGCCGGGCGGCGAATATCAGCCGGCATGGCTGCCCCTGGGCATTCAACTGGTTCCGGGCGGAGGATTTGTGCCAGGTCCGGGGCCGAAGACCATGCATGTCATCGGGTTGCCCGCATTCGGCCCGTTGATCTGCTACGAATCCATCTTTCCGGCCGAGATCGTGGACGAGAAGGATCGTCCTTCCTGGCTCGTGAATATTACGAACGATGCCTGGTTCGGGAACTCCTCCGGCCCGCGACAGCATTTCACCGCCGCACGGCTGCGGGCAGTGGAAGAAGGGCTGCCGCTGATGCGTGCCGCGAATACCGGCATATCGGCGCTCTTTGATCCCTATGGACGCGTGATAAGACGCCTTGGATTGCAAAAAAGAGGCGTAGTTATGGGACGCCTGACTGGGTTTCTACCGCGGACATTATTTTCGGAGATGGGATTGATTGATCCGATTGCGATCGCTGTATTGATATTCGGTTTAGGGATTGCTGGTAGTCGCCTTCGATTGTTGCGGCGCAAAAAATCTACGGATTTTAAGAATATCGCCGCTCCGTGATACAATCCCCGTTAATTTTGTTCTGGCCTTGATAATTTACGGTTGTGCGGTTAGGGTTTTCACAAGCTATCAGACGGGTTGATGAAGCAGCCGACACCGAGGTCTCCCCGGGGGCGCGACCGATCATCAGGCGTAGAAGCTCATGGATGAATGAGGGGGACCGGGTATGGCGCGCATGGATCAAGCGGGGGGCGAGAAGGAGTCGCGCCCGAGCCCGATCGATGTTCATGTAGGCTCGCGCATTCGGTTGCGTCGAACCTTGCTCGGCATGTCCCAGGAGCGGCTGGGCGAAGCGTTGGGTCTGACGTTTCAGCAGGTCCAGAAATATGAGCGGGGGGTCAATCGCGTCGGTGCGTCCCGTCTGTTCGATCTCTCCCGCGTGCTGGATGTGCCGATCAGCTTCTTCTTCGATGACATGCCGGACAATATCGCCTCCTCCTTCGGGGGCGGTCTGCCGCGCCGTACCGCCGGGATTCAGGAGATTCCCGAAGCGTCGGCAGATGATTCGCTCAATCGGCGGGAGACGTTGGAGTTGGTGCGCGCATATTATCGCATCACCGATCCTTCAATCAGGAAAAAAGTATTCGACCTGATCAAGTCAATGGGGCCGGTCGAAGCTTAGAACTGGATTATTGCCTGCTGCTATCTGCCGCTTCAAAGCTCTTCTCTTCGTAATTTTGATATGGCTTCATGAAGTCTGCATTTTAGTTCGTATTTTTCTTTTTCATGCAAAAAGGTTGCAATCTTTACTGCCCCCGAAAAATGATGCACGGCGACGTCGGAACTTCCATCCGACATGACATGATGTCGCACTTCGATCATGTGCGGGTTGAAGCGCGCGGTGGTGCGCGTCCCGCCACGGTCGGTTTTGTGCAGCAGCAGCGAGTGCGCGCGCAGTTCGATCACCTCACAGCATCGGTCGACGCGCGCCTGGCCGCAGATGGCCGCAATGGCCGCGATACAGACGATCCCGCTGAATACCGCAACGACCCATGCCCCCGCCAGAATGCACAGAAGGGCGGTGGCCGCGCTTGCCGCCGTCAACGCGATCGAGATATTGCGAAGGGCGCGCACCGTCGCGCTGCGAAACGGTGTGATCCGTGCCTGAAACAGAAGCGGTTCGTCCTGCTCCGCCTCGTCGGGCGGGGTAACAGGACCGTGCGAGTGGAAAACCATGGCGCTGGGGCGATCAAGTGACCGCTGATCATCGAAGCGCGCCGGAAGAAGCGCAAGTCAGACCCATGACGCGCCATGCGGTGCGCCGGTTCATGGCGGCGCTGGCTGTGGCCAATCCCGAGCCGCGCACCGAGTTGCACTATCGCGACCCGTATACGCTGCTCGTCGCGGTCGTCCTTTCGGCGCAGGCCACCGATGTCTCGGTCAATCGCGCAACTGCGGGTTTGTTCACTTGCGCCGCGACCCCGTCCGCCATGGTGGCGCTGGGTGAGGCGGCAGTCGCGCAGCATATCCGCCATATCGGGCTCTGGCGTGACAAGGCACGCAACGTCATTGCCTTGTCAGAGCGCTTGCTGGCCGAACACCAGGGGATCGTACCCAGAGACCGGACGGCGTTGGAGGCCTTGCCGGGGGTCGGGCGCAAGACCGCCAATGTCGTGCTGAACGTCGCCTTCGGCGAGCCGACTCTGGCCGTGGATACGCATATTTTTCGCGTGGCAAATCGGACCGGGATGGCCGTGGGGAGTAGCGTGCTGGCGGTGGAGCGCGGATTGATGCAGGTGATTCCCAGCAAATATCTGCTGCATGCGCATCACTGGCTAATCCTGCACGGACGCTATGTGTGCAAGGCGCGCAAGCCGGAATGCGAGCGTTGCGTGGGCCGGCGCTGGTGCGAATATCCTGGAAAAGAATGATGCGCCACATGTACCGCCCGGAGGGTGATATGACCCCCGGGTTCGCGATGATGGCGCGTTCGGGTGGTGGGCGCGACAGGGATCGAACCTGTGACCCCTACCGTGTCAAGGTAGTGCTCTACCGCTGAGCTACGCGCCCTCCGAACGGGAACAGGCTTCTACATGGGCATGCGCTGCATCGCAAGCGGCTCTGATGCGGTTGTCGCGGCATCGCGATTCTGGTCCGATCGGTGTCGCTGAATGAGGAGTACCGCGATGACGAGCCGCCCACGCCGATGGATGCACGCCCTGCGATGAGCCCGCTCAATACCAGCTTCCGCCCGCCGGGGGGAAGGCCGACCATGCTGTTGCGTCCCGACCGCGTGCGTGCGCCGGTGATCGTGGTTTCCTGTCATTCCGGGCGTGACTATCCGCAGGCATTTCGTTCCCAGTCGCGCCTGACTGCGCATCAGCTGCGTTTCAGCGAGGATGCGTTTGTTGATGATTTGTTCGGTGCGGCGCCGCTTTACGGCATGCCCTTGCTCGTCGCGACATTCCCGCGCGCATATTGCGATGCGAATCGCGAGAAGTGGGAGCTGGACCCGGCGATGTTCGCAGATACCCTGCCGCAGGGTGTGCGTGTATCCGGACCGCGAATCGATGCCGGTTTGGGGACCATTGCGCGGGTCGTGGCGAATGGCCAGCCGATCTATCGGGAGAAGCTGCGTTTTCACGAGGCGGAACAGCGGATCGAGACGTGCTGGCAGCCATTCCACGATCAGCTTCGTGGTCTGATCGACGAAACCCGGGCCCGCTTCGGCCGATGCATCGTGATCGATTGTCATTCGATGCCGCCGGTTTGGGGCGCCGAGGAAGCCCGCCCGGCCTTTGTTCTGGGTGACGCTCATGGCGCGGCGTGCAGCGCCTCGGTCACAAAGAAAATGGAGGGCGCCATTGAAAAGGTGGGAGAAAAATGCGCGATCAATAATCCATATTCAGGCGGATATATTACGAAATACTATGGAAATCCGCGCATAAAAGTCGACGTAATTCAGTTGGAAGTCCCAAGGGTGTTATACATGAGAGATCCAGACATTATGGCAGGGGACGAATATAACATGATGCGTCGTAAAATGGAAAAATTGATCACGCTGTTTTCTGCCGCGTTCGAATGAAATATCGATGCCGAGCGGCCATATGCAGCGTCGGCGCATCCCTGTTCAGATAAAAAAATGGCGGCCCTTGTGGGGCCGCCAAGTTTAGGGAGGAAACGTCCAAGAAAGCAGACAGCGCGGCAAAGCCGCATTGCTGCGATGCACAATCTAGGAGAATGCCAACCGCATTGCAAGCGGAATTTTGCAGTGCAGCATCGCGTGCGATGCGCGGCGAAAGGCTTCGCTAACCGATCCGCGCGATAAGCGTCGCATGCGCCGCTTATGCCTCATGTGTTTCATCCTGTTGCTGGCCGGTGAGCAAGCCAGAGCCGCTCCGCAACGCCTTCCCTTCACCGCGCCGATGGCCTGGGCGGGCGGCTGCACGCAGGCAATTGCCGTGGCGGAGCGGGATTTCGGTATCCCTCACGACCTGCTTGCCGCGATCGGCATGGTGGAAACCGGGCGGCCGGATCCGCGGACTGGGCAGATGGCGCCCTGGCCCTGGTCGGTCGATATCGGCGGTCAGGGGGCATTCTACGCGACGCGGGAGGAGGCGATTGCCGCTGTGCGTGCCGCACAGGCAAGGGGCATTCGATCGATCGATGTCGGATGCCTGCAGGTCAACCTGCTGCACCATCCGGCGGCCTTCCCCAACCTGCAGACCGCGTTCGATCCGATGGCCAATGCCGCTTATGCGGCACGTTTTCTAAACCGGCTTTTTGCCGCAACCGGTGCCTGGCCGAAAGCGGCCGGCATGTATCATTCCGCGACCCCCGAACTCGGCATTCCTTATCAAGCGAAAGTGATGGCTGTCTGGCATCGCACCGGCGGCGATCCTGGTGCTGCCGGCGGGGCGCTGGTGGATGCCTGGGCCGCGACCTTGGCGCACCCGATGGTGACCACCAGCCAGGCTATGGGGTTTCTGCCTCCCCGCCGGGCCGTGGGCGGGGTTCTGCTTGGTCGGGCGCCGATGATCGGCGTTGCGGCTCGCGGCACCGTCCCGGGCGGTGCGGCCCATGGCCTGGCATTCTATCGCGCCATGCCGATTGCCGCGCGCCGCTTCGTGCAGGCAGGCAACTGACCGCGCTTCACCGAGATGCGGCTTGCGCGCCGGGCGGATGTTTGGTTCTTAGGGCGGCGCTTCCGGCCCTGGCGACTCGTTGTGCTGCCCTCCATCCCCGATTTCTGCAACGGGCGAAGGGCGAAGGAAGCGGAAAATCTTGCATGGTGATGCGTAGAATGCGTTCCGAACTGACCACGCCGGCGACTTCGAAACGGGCCGGCATTCTGTGCCTTCTGCTTCTCACCGCGCTTTCGAGCTGTGCCAAGCCGCAAGCCCCGGTTTCCAATACCAGACTCTACGCGATCGATCAGGTGGGTGCAGCCACGCGCTGCGCCGTTCAGCCGGTATCGGTGCGTCCTGGACAGAATGCGTCCACGAAAATGACGCTGGCCAATAGCGGCGGTTGGTGTGCAGTGACGCTGACCAAGCCGGGCGGTGGCGCGTTCGATGCGGGGCTGGTGGTGCAGTCGCCGCTGCACGGTAAAATCTATATCCACACGGTCGGCGATGGCACACGGATCGACTATACCCCGGCCCCTTACTATCACGGGATCGACCGTTTCGCCGTGAAGCTGCTTCCGGGAGAGGGCGGGCTGGCTGTGCAGGTGACCGTTACGCCTCAGTAACCGCCCGCGCCGCGCAAGGGGCGGTGGCGGAACATCAGCGCCTCTGCCACGTGCTCCCGCGCAACTTCTGTGGCGGCGGCGAGGTCTGCAATGGTCCGGGCCACGCGGATCAACCGCGTGTAACTGCGCGGCGACAAGCCAAGCCGCTCCATCGCCTTTTCGGCCAGATCGCCCGCTTCCGGTGACAGACAGATGGCGGCGTCGTAGCCATCGCCGGATCTCGGCTTATTTTCGCTTTCGGTACGATCCCGCCTGCGCTGCCGCGCGGCGGCTACGCGCCTGGCAACGGTGCTGCTGCTTTCTCCGCGCGGGGCGCGCGCGAGTTCCGCCGGACTGACCGGTGCGACATGCACGACCAGATCGATGCGATCCAGAATCGGGCCGCTGATCCGCGATTGATAGGTCTCGCCGCAACGCGGTGCGCGCGTGCATGCCTTGCCGGCGTCGTCGAGATAGCCGCAGCGGCATGGGTTCATCGCTGCGACCAGCTGAAATCGTGCCGGATATGTGACATGCGCGGCCGCCCGCGCAATCGTCGCCCGCCCGGTTTCCATGGGCTGGCGCAACGCCTCCAGGGCGTGGCGGGGAAATTCCGGCAGCTCGTCCAGGAACAGTACCCCGCAATGCGCCAGCGACATCTCGCCCGGCCGGGCCCGCTGTCCGCCGCCGACAAGGGCTGCCTGGCTGGCACCGTGATGCGGTTCGCGATATGGCGGGCGGCGCAGCAGCCTGCCGTTTTTCAGCATGCCGGCAACGCTGTGGACCATGCTGACTTCCAGCGCTTCGATCGGCGAAAGATCGGGTAGAAGCGCGGGCATGCGCGCGGCGAGCATCGATTTTCCGGAACCAGGCGGCCCGATCATCAGCAGATTATGCTCGCCCGCGGCTGCAATCTCCAACCCGCGACGGGCCAGTTCCATGCCGCGCACATCGGCCAGATCGAGCATGCGCTCGTTTCCCGGCCCGCTTGCGTCCAGCTCTGCCGGATCGGGCAGCGGCAGCGGCGCGGCACCGCGAAAGAAATTGATCAACTCCAGCAGCGTATCGGCGGGGTGAATCTGCAATCCGCTCGCCCAGGCCGCTTCGCGCGACTGGCTTGCCGGGCAGATCAAATTCTGCCCGGCGCCCGATGCGGCAATGGCGGCGGGCAATACCCCATTCACCGCCAGCAGGCGGCCATCGAGCGATAATTCCCCGAGCGCGGCGACGCCATCCAGGGCGCCTGCGGGAATGACATCCATCGCCGCCAGCAGCGCGAGCGCGATGGGTACGTCGAAATGACTGCCTTCCTTGACGATATCGGCGGGTGCGAGGTTGATCAGCACCCGGCGGGGCGGCAAGGACAGGCCCATCGAAGCAAGCGCGGCCCGCACTCGTTCCCGCGCTTCATTGACCGCGCGTTCGGCAAGGCCGACCAGAAGAAATGCCGGCAACCCGGAGGCAAGCTGCACCTGCACATCCACGGGAACGGCATCGATGCCGGAAAAGGCGAAGCTCTGGCAATGCGCGATCATCATCGCGCGAGCATGCCAAAGCCCTGGTTAATGCGTGCTGAACCCGGAGAGAAAGCGCGTCAGCAGCGTGCCCATGACAGCGACGTTGTATCCACCTTCCTGGATGATGGCCGTCGGCAGGCGCAGCGCGCTGATGATTTCTCCCGCCCGGGCAAATCCATCCTCGGTCACCTGAAGCGCTGCCAGAGGTTCGTCGCGGGATGCATCGAAGCCCAGGCTGACGACCAGCGCATCGGGCTGGAATTTTTCTATCGCGGCACGGGCAGTGCCGATGGCGCCCAGCCATTCTGCGTCGCCACTGCCAAGACGCAGCGGCAGGTTGAGGTTTTTCTCCTCCCCCGGTCCGATGCCACGCTCGTCCGCATGTCCGACATACCAGGGATAATAGCCGCTCGGATCGCCATGCACGGAGGCGAAGAAGATGTCCTGGCGGGCGTAGAAGATATACTGCGTGCCGTTGCCGTGATGGCTGTCGATATCGAGAATCGCCACCCGCGCGGCGCCGTGCCGGAGCAATGCCTCGGCGGCGATGGCCGCGTTATTCAGGTAGCAATGCCCGCCCGCGCGCCCGCGATAGGCGTGATGCCCGGGCGGGCGCGTCAGCGCATAGGCTGATCGGTGCCGGGCGAGATGGGCCGCAGCCGCCAGTGCCACGCCGGCGCCGGCACGCGCGGCCAGCCAGGTATCGGGACCGACCGGACAGGCGAGATCGGCGGTGAACCAGCCGAGCTTGCCGATCATGCTGGCGGGTGGCGTCCGATGGAGCGCGATCATCTCCGGCGATGGGTGGATGTTGGGCACCATTTCGGGCCCGGCATCCGCAAGCGCACTCCAGGCGCTGTAGCCATCGGCGAGAAAAGCCAGATAGGCAGCATCATGTACCGCTTGCAGGGAGGCGAGATCGGCCGGGGCGGCCATCGCGATGGGCAGACCCAGCGCCTGGCAGGCAGCGAGAAGCGCCTCGGCGCGGGCGGGAATTTCGTAATGGGCGCGTACCTGGCCGCGTTGCAGGAAGAATTGCGGGGCGTGGCGGGCGGAGTCGGAATTCCAGAATACCTGCATGGGCTGTGCTTCCGTGGCTGCGGCTGGACGATTGACGTGGAATGTCAGGAAAGCCCGGCGGCAGCGGCCAGCAGGGCATAGGAACGTCGCCGAGCCTCGGCATCATGCATCGTCGTCAGCACGGCGATTTCATCGAGGCGGTGTTCATCGGCGAGTTGGCGCAGCGCCTCGGCAACCGCCGGGCCGGTACCGTGCAGGGCGCGTGTGCGGTGCTGCTCGTAGCGCGCGCGCTCGGCGGCGGTCAGCTGATCGCGCGCGGCGATTGCCGCCTCCGGCGAGGGCAGAGCGGCAAATCGCCCCTGGTCGCGCCATAGTCGCAGTATGGCGCGACTGGATACCTGCCGCTCGGCCTCGGCTTCGCTCTCGGCGGCGAGTGCCCAGACGCATGCCGACGCATAGGGGGCGGGATGACGCGCACTGGGCCGGTAGCCTTCGCGATACAAATCGAAAGCGTGTGCAAGGCCCGCCCCGTCGGTGATGAAGGCGGCAAAGCAGAAAGGCAGTCCGAAATAGGCGGCAACCTGGGCGCCGTAATCGGAGCTGCCAAGAATCCACATTTCCGGCACGGTGGGGCCGGAGGGCTGGCAGACGATGTCGCGAAACGGATGCCCCTCGATCAGGGGCGTGCCGGCCAGCCAGTCCCTGAGATCGCGCACCTGCTCGGGGAAATGATCGGCGGCCTGATCGGCAAGCGGATTGAGGGCACGGGCGGTGCGGTAATCCGAACCGGGCGCGCGGCCAAGCCCGAGGTCGATGCGCCCGGGAGCAAGGCCTTCCAGCACACGGAATTGCTCGGCCACTTTCAGGCTGGCGTAATGCGGCAGCATCACTCCGGCGCTACCGACGCGGATGCGATCCGTGACCATGGCGATCGCAGCGATCAGAATTTCCGGTGCCGTGCCCGCCTGGCCGGCCGAGGCGTGATGTTCGGCGCACCAGTAGCGCGCATAACCCAGCGCCTCGGCATGCTGTGCCAGGGCGATGCTTTCGCGGATGGATGAGGCAGGATCGCGCCCCTCCACGATGGTCGACTGATCGAGAACCGACAGGCGCAGCGTCATGGTTGGGGCATTTTCGTTTTCCATGGCGTGGCAGGCGCCATCCTGCGGTTGCGCCGCCAATCCAGTCTTAGCCTTTGGCGTGTCGCCTGGCTTTGATGGGGCTGCATGGAATTCTGTCGATCAGACGGCTTGGCCGTCATCATGGTGGCGCGCGCGTGCCAGCGCGAAGCGATTCATCACATCGAGCGCGGCGGCAAAATCCTCCATCCGCATCGCTTCATCCGGGTTGTGGCTGCCATTCTGATTGCGCACGAACAGCATGGCCGAGGGAATGCCTGCTTGGGCAAAGGCGACGGCATCATGCCCGCCACCGGATGGCATGGACAGGAAGCCGACCTCGGCGTCTCGCGCGGCCTGTGCGAGTTGCTGCTGCATGAGGCCATCCATCGTGCTGGGCAGGCTGGTGGTCTCCTCGCCGGGTTCGATGCGCACGCCGCGGCGGGCGGCGATCTCGCCCGCGAGCTCGTAAAACGCGTTGTACATGGCGGCGGTACTGGCGGTGTCGACGCTGCGGATATCGAGCTGAAACACGGCCTCGCCCGGAATTTTTGTGAAGCCGGCATCGGCCGTCGTCGCGAGGACGCAGAACGTGCACACCAGCACATGGCCCTGCGCTTCAAGTCGGCACCAGACCTCGTCGAGGCGATAGGCCAGCTCGGCAAGGGCGAGTGCCGCATCGGCGCGATAGCGGCGCGGCGTCGCGCCGGAGTGATTATATTGTCCGATCACCCGCCCGGCGCGCAGCCGCCGCGCCCCTGGGATCCCGGAGACGATGCCGACCGGAATGCCCGCCGTATCGAGAACCGGCCCCTGTTCGATATGCAACTCCAGGTAGCTATCGACATTCTCCGACCCCAGCATGGCCCGCCCGGCCGCCACTGCCTCGGGGTCGCCGCCATTGTCGCGGATATAGGCGCGCAGCGGCTTCCCGCTATCCTGACGCGGCAGGTCCAGCGCCTCGGCGGGAAGGCGGCCGAGCGCGGCGCGGCTGCCGGGGAACGAGGTGGGAAACCAGGAACCGGCTTCTTCCGCCCGGATCGCGAGGACGGAGACGTCGACCTGCGGCACGAAGCCCGCCTTGCGCCATCCCGAAAGGATCGCAAGCCCGGCCAGCACGCCTGCCGCGCCGTCGAAATTGCCGCCATTGGCGACGCTGTCCAGATGGCTTCCCAGCACGATACGCTTGGCGCTGCGATCCTGGCTGGGCAGGGTCATCAGCAGGTTGCAGGCGGCATCGCGTTGAAGGTGCAGTCCAAGCCGTTCGGCCTCGGCCGTGACGATGGCGAAAGCCTTTGCTTCACCCGGACCATAGGCGTCGCGGGTAACGCCGCGACCATCGGCGCTTGCCGTCGCCTCGCGCAGCATCTGGAAAAGACGTTCCGCCAAGTCTAGGTCGGGGGTCAGATTGATCGTCATTCCGATAGCTTGCCTCGCACTGCCCCCTTCCGCAATCGCCAGGTCCCGGCGATAAAGGGGCAGGGAGAAACAAGCTATGAAATCTCGTCTTGTGCTGGGTTGTCTGACCACCGAAGGCGTCGTCGCGCGTGCGCGCGATGAATTCGATGCCGTGATCGCCGATGGCAAGGATGACATGAGCGGGACGGAACTCGTGGCTGCGGCGAATGCCCATCAGGCCGCGGCGCTGCTCTTTACCACCACCACGCGCCTGGACGGCGCTGCCATAGCGGCGCTGCCGGCCAGCGTCCGGGTCGCCGCGACCGTATCGGTCGGCTACGACCATATCGATATTGCCGCCGCCAGGGCGCGCGGGCTGATCGTCACCAATACGCCGGACGTGCTGACCGATTGCACCGCCGATCACACCATGCTGATGATCCTGGCCGCGTGCCGGCGCGGCTATGAATATGAGAAGATCATGCGCGAGGGATGGCGTCGGCGGATCGGGCAGGGCGAATTGCTCGGGCGACGGGTCAGCGGCAAGCGCCTGGGGATTTTCGGCATGGGACGCATCGGGCGGGCGGTCGCTGCGCGTGCCCGCGGGTTCGGGATGGAGGTGCTGTACCACTCCCGCAATCGCCTGCCGGCGGAGCTGGAAGCCGGTGCGCGCTATGTTCCGACGTTTGAGGCGATGCTGCCCGAATGCGATATTCTGACGCTGCACGCTCCGGCCGGGGCGGCCACCGATCGTATCGTCAATGCCCGGACCTTGGCCTTGCTGCCGCCGGGCGCGGTCTTCGTCAATGTCTCGCGTGGCGGCCTGGTCGATGAGGATGCATTGTTCGATGCCCTGCAATCGGGGCGGCTATTCGCTGCCGGCCTCGATGTCTTCCGTGCCGAGCCGGATTTCGATCTGCGTTTTGCTAAGCTGCAGAATGTGTTTCTGACACCGCATATAGCCAGCGCCACGCAGGAAACCCGCGATGGGATGGGATTTCGCGCGCTGGACAATGCAGCGCTGGTACTGTCAGGTCAGGCGCCGCGCGATCCGCTGTGGCGCTAAGGTTGGGAGGGAGGCAGGGAATGTCCAAGCCGGTTCTGCTGGTTACGCGGCGGTTGCCCGAAGCGATCGAGGCGCGGGCGGCGCGGGAATTCGATGCGCGGCTGAATCGCGATGATCGCCCCTGCGATCCGTCGGCGCTGCCCCAGGCAGCCCAAGGCGCCAGCGCCATTCTATGCTGCCCGGCGGAAAAGCTGGATGCCGCGACGATCGCCGCCCTACCGGACACGGTACGCGTGATCGCGACATTTTCGGTCGGCTATGATCATGTGGATATCGCGGCCGCAGCGCGACGTGGCATCGCCGTCTGCAACACCCCGGGTGTGTTGAGCCGCGCGACTGCGGAATGCGCCATGCTGCTGATGCTGGCCGCCTCGCGCCGCGCCGGCGAGGGCGAACGACTGGTGCGATCCGGCGGTTGGACCGGCTGGGCGCCGACGCAATTGCTCGGGGTCGGTATTGCCGGCCGACGCCTCGGCATTTTCGGTATGGGCCGGATCGGGCGGGAACTGGCGGTCATGGCGCGCGGCTTCGGCATGGAAATCCATTACCGCGACATCGCGCCTCTGCCGTCGGGGCAGGATATGGGCGCGATCTATCACGCCGATGATGCGGGATTTCTGGCTGCCTGCGACGTGCTGTCGCTCAATGCGCCGGGGGGCGGCGATACGTATCATTGGCTGAACGCGGCTCGGATTGCCCAATTGCCGAAGGGCGCGGGGGTGGTGAATGCCGCCCGCGGCACGCTGATTGATGATGCCGCGCTGATCGCCGCCCTGCGGAGCGGCCATATCGCCTATGCCGGTCTCGATGTCTTCGAGGGCGAACCTGCGTTGAACCCTGACTATCTGCGGCTGGAGAATGTCGTGCTGCTGCCGCATCTCGGCAGTGCGACGCTGCAGACCCGCGAGGCGATGGGCCATCTCGCTTTGGACGGGATCGTCGCAATTCTGGCGGGCGATCAGCCGCCCAATCTGATTCGCGAGGCATAGCGCACCGGGCGCAACCGCTGGCCAGCCTGGACCGTCCACGGCGCGGCGCGCTTACCCTTGCCGGGACCGGCTGTCGCCAATGCTGCCAATAGGATGGCCGCTGCGGAGGGGATCAGCTGCACGCCGAGCAGCGCCATCCACAGCAGCGTCGCTCGGTCATGTACGGGCAGAGCTGCCAGGGCGAAAAGGATACCCGCGCCTGATGCCAGCAGCGCCATATCGAGCTGGACCTGGCCGAGCGCCTGCATCAAGCGCGGCATGGGCTGCAATTTTGCCGTCCTGTTGAACGGCCGCTTGCGTCCCGCAAGCCCGGCAAGCACCGAAAATCCGATGCTGTGGGTGAGGGCGAGGCCGGCAAAGGTCGCACCGATCCGGTCGCGCAGGCTGCACGGAACAAGGCAGCGATAGAGTACCAGCATCCGTGCCACGCGATAGAGGAAGGAGGCGAGCACAGGCAGCACGAACAGAGAGGAGGGGCTTGCCACGAGATGCGGTGCCAGCATCATCATGACGGAGAAGATCAGCGAGCCGACCAGAAAGCCCAGTCCGATGCCATCGGCGAGCCATGGCAGCCAGCCGGCAATGAAGTGCCGGCGCTGGGGAAGACTCAGCCTGTCCTTGCCGGCAAGCAGCATGGATGCGCCATGCCGGCGCCAGATCTGCATCGCGCCGAATGCCCAGCGCGCGCGCTGCCGACGCCACGCCCCCAGGTCGTCCGGCATGACGCCGTGACCCAGAGGTACAGGATGGTAAAGCGAGTGCCATCCCGCCGCGAGAAGCCGCAAGCCCAGCTCGGCATCTTCGGTCAGGCACCACTCCGCCCAGCCGCCAACACCGATCAATGCCGTGCGGCGGATGACGGTCATCGTGCCGTGCTGGATAATCGCGTCGCAATCATTGCGAACCCGCATGCCAATGGAGAAGAAGCCCGCGTATTCCCAGTAGAGCAGCCTTTTGAACAGGCTTTCTTCGCGATCGCGGTAATCCTGCGGCGATTGGAAGAACCCCAGCTCGGGATCGTCGAAACAGGGGACGGCTTCGCGCAGCCAATGAGGTGATACCTCATAATCCGCATCCAGCACGGCGATCAGCGCGGCTTCCGCCGCGGTGTGGCGCAAGGCTTCGTTCAAGGCGCCGGCCTTGTGACCGGGCCATTCCCCGAGGGTCAGAAAGCGGAACCGTGCGCCGAGCCGGGCGCAATGCTGAGCCACCGGCTCCCACACGGCCGGCGAGGAGGAATTATTGTCGATCACCAGGACTTCGAAATGCGCATAATCCAGACGCGACAGCGCATCGAGGCTGCGGCACACGAGCACGGCGGGCTCGTTGCAGATGGGCATGTGGATCGAGACGAAAGGCTGCGCGGCAGGCATGGCATGACCTCTCATCACATCGCCTGTCGGCCGCGTTCGCCGGCGCGGCGCGCAGAGGGCTTCCATCATTTCGAACCCCTCGGTCAGGATGACGAGGAACAGGATCGATTGCGCCAGAATCAGCGCGATCCAGGCGATCGCGACGCCGGGCGGCAGATAGAGCTCGCCCATACGCATCGGCACGATGACCGCAGCCGAGGCTACAGCCTGACATAGCAGGATCGTGCCCACCGATCCGATGGCCGAGAGATCGGTGCGCGCCCACAGGAACAGCAACGCCAGCACACTGCCCGTCACTATCGAGGCCGCCGCGCATTCCGGCCATGCGCGATGATCGGATACCGGGCCGACCATGCCGAATTTCACCGCGCGTCCGAGTGTAAAAAATCCCCAATATCCGCCAGCCCGCCCCTCGGTCGCGGTCTTCCAGGGCTGATCGAAGGCTTCCATGAGGAAGTAGCGGGCATGCAGGCTGGGCGCGGCGGCGAGGAAGGTGCGGATATAACGGGCCTGGCGTGTCGGGCTGGCGATCGCCCCGCCGATCGTCGCGCCTTGGGACGGCCAGCCGGTTTCGCCGATGACGATCGGCTTGCCGGGATAGGCGGCGCGCAGCATAGCCAGTCGCTTGCGCAGCTCGGTCAGGGCGTCGTGCTCCGGCACGCCCTCCCAATAAGGCAGGATATGCACGGTGATCTGATCGACGGCAGCGGCCAGCTCGGGGTGGGCGAGCCAGATATGCCATGGCTCGGCGGTGGTGACCGGCACATGCACCGCCGCGCGGACGGTCTGTATGCCTCGAAGCAATTGGCCAACCCGCAGATCGCCGCGTAGCAGCGTCTCGTTGCCGACGACCACCGCCGCGACATCGCGGTTGTGTCGGGCGATGGCAATGGCGCGGCGGAGTTCGGCGCGGTTATGCGCCTTGTCGCGATCAAGCCAGATGCCCAGCGTCACTTTGAAACCCAGCGGCGCGGCAAGGCGTGGAATATCGCCCAGCGTGCCTTGCACGGTGTAGGTGCGGATATGATCGGTCAGTGGCGCCAGCCGGACCAGATCGGCGCGGATCTCGCGGATGCTGGGCAGGTGTTGCAGCACCGGTGACTCGCCGGCGCGAAACGGCGAGAAGGCAAACCCGTCGATCGGCTTCCCGCCAGCGCCCATCGGTGCCGCGGGCACCGGCACCGCATGCGCGACCCAGGCCCAGATCAGCCCGCTCATCAATGCGATGGCGGCCACTGCCACCATGCGCCAGGGCGACAGCAGGCGGAATCTCGTGAGCGGTGGGGCCGGTGCATCCATGGCGGCTGCTTATAGCCCGCACTTTGTCTCTCTCCCGGCATGATTGGGGCGAAATGGCGGCATGGCCGCCCGCATGTCAGGCTTTGCGCAGGCGCCGATGGACCGTGAAGACAAAAGCAGAACCTGCCGCCATCAGCGCCGCGGTGCCCAGAAACACGCTGCGCATGCCGAAATTTCCGCCGACGAAGCCGCCAGCCAGCGGGCCGGCAACCTGCCCGACATATTGGGAGGAGGTCGAGTAACCCAGAATTCCTCCCACCACATCCTCCGGTACACTATGACGGATCACTGCGGCGATGCAGGGCAGCAATCCGCCCAGCGCAAGGCCCATGACGAAGCGCAGCGCCACGATCTGCCAGCCGGCCGTGACAAAGGCCTGCGGGATGAGGAGGAGTGCGCAGGCCGCCAGGCTGCAGCCGATCACCCGCCAATGGCCGATCCGATCGGCCAGACGTCCCAGGCGCGGCGCGGCCAGGATTGCCCCGAGCGCTGCTGCCGACATCGCGAAGCCCGAGACGATGGTGACGCGCGAGGCAGGCTCGAACTGCGCGACATAGATCGTAATGATCGGTTCGACCGACATATTGGCGAACATCAGCAGCATGCCGGTGGCCAGCATGGCCATGGCGGCGCGCTTGTCCGGCACGGCGGCGAAGCCGGCTTTCGGCTTGCGCGTGCCGATGGCCGGGCGACGCGCCTCGCGGATCAGGAATGCGGTCGCCAGGAAGGCGACGAAGATCGCCGCCCCGGCCGCCAGGAACGTGGCGCGAATGCCGATCAAGGGCGGCAGGAACCCACCGATCAGGGGCCCAGCAAGATTTCCGGCCATCACGCCCGATGCGAGTATCCCGAGCGCCCAGGCAGCGCGCGCCTTCGGCGTCTGGGTGGCGACCAGAATAGTGGAGCCCGAGGAGTATCCGCCGAGAAATCCTGCGAGCAGCCGCAAAGCGAGAAGTTGCCAGACATTCTGTGCCATGCCCATCAGCGACATCACCACGGCCATGGCGAGACTGGCACGGATCATCATGATCTTGCGCCCATAGCGATCGGCCAGCCTTCCCCAGAGCGGGGCGACCAGCGCGGCGGCGAAGAAGGTTGCGCCGAAGACGATGCCCGACCATTGCACCACATCGGCGCGATCTCGCACGCCGAGCTGGGCGATATAGAGCGGCAGAAAGGGCAGCAGCAGCGTCATCGCGACCAGCGTCGTGAAGGAGCCGAACACACACACCAGAAGGTTGCGGAACCAGTATTCCTCTCCGCTCTGGGCATCCGCGGGCTCGGTCATGCCGGCGCTCCATCGCCGCGCGCGGCCGCGCCGATGACGGCGAAGCCGCGCGCTCGCAGGCCTCGACGGTCTTCGGCCAGCGCGGCCAGCAAAGCGTCTGCGGTGCGGCGGACGTGATGGCGCGCGGCATCGGCGGCGTCATCGCCGGCACCGGCGAGGATCAGCGACAGAATGCGCCGATGCTCCGCCCAGGCCTGGGCCCGGGTCGCATGCGTCGCCACCTCCAGCCAGCGCGGCCGGTCGAGCCGGGTCATCGCCGCGCTGACGGCTTCGGCAAGAAATCGGTTTCCCGACAGGCGCGCGAGCGCGACATGAAATTCCGTACCGATGCGATGCCATGCCTCGCGTGGTGCCCCGGGCTCGCCTTCATCGAGGAGGCTGCCCAGAGCGGCGAGGTCGGGATGGCTGGCGCGCCGACAGGCCAGGCGCACCACTTCGCCTTCCAGCCCTTCGCGATATTCCATTAGCGCGGCGATTTCACCGAGATCGATGGGGGCGGCGATCCAATGGCGGCCATCGCGGGCGACCAGCGATTCGGCTTCCAGCCGCAGCAAAGCCGCGCGAACAGGGGTGCGGGAGGCGGCAAAGCGCTCCTCCAGCCCGCGCTCGCTCAAGCGTTCGCCGGGGCTGATTTCCAGCCCCAGTATGGCCGCCCGCAAGCGGTCTTGGATCGACGACATCTGTGACATGCAAATCTGGCAGCGCGGTTGGGATACCGGATTG
>JAGWRU010000033.1 GCA_028869595.1 Rhodospirillales bacterium | reverse complement strand
TTGTGCGGTCCGCCGCCTCCATCGTCGTGGTGTCGAGGGTTGCGAGAAAATCGCGAATGGCGTGGTTCAGCCGGTCGAGAATATCGTCTTCCCGGCGGATCTCGCCCACCCGCCGCCAATTGCCGCTGGCGATGGCATCCGCCGCCTGGCTCAGCATCCCCTCCAGCCGGTCGGCCATGCGCAACGCCTCCCGCCCCGCCGCGGCCAAGGCGGCGGCCGGCTTGTCGCGCAAGCCGGCATCGAGGTAGCGCGGCCTCGCCGGATCGTTCGGCGCCACCGGGGCGGGCAGCAGGCGGCGCAGCAAGGCACCGAACGGGCCGAGCAGCGGCAGAAAGACCAGCGCCAGGATCAGATTGAAGCCGGTATGGAAATCGGCGACCGCGCGGGCGGCATCGGGCACCCAGACCACCAGCCGCGCGGCGATCGGATCGAGCGCGATCAGCGCCACGATGGTGCCCACCAGCCGGGTCAGGAAATTGCCCAGCGGCAGGCGCCGCGCCTCCGGATCGGCGCTGCCCGCGCCTTCCAGCAGCGGATTGAGCGCGGTGCCGAGATTGGCCCCCAGCACCAGCGCGAAGGCGGCCTCGGGCGGCACCGCGCCGCGCGCGGCGAGCGAGGCGACCAGCAGCACCACCGCGACCGAGGAATGGGCAAGCGCGGTCAGCACGGCGGCCAGCAGCACATCCAGCACTTTCTGCGTGGCGATCGCGCCCAGCAGCAGGCGCAGGCTGGGCATGTCGGCGTACGGCGTGACCAAAGCGAGCAATTGATGCAGCGCCATCAGCATCAGCCCGAGGCCGATCGAAACGCGGGCCAGATCGCGCGCCGCGCCGAAGCCGCCGCGACGGAACAGCAGCACGCCGATCAGCACCAGCACCGGGGCGAAGCTCGCCACATCGAAGGACAGCAACTGCACGATCAGCGTGGTGCCGACATTGGCGCCCAGCATCACGGCCAGCGCCGGCACCAGCCCGACCAGGCGGTCGGCGCAGAAGCCGGCCATCATCAGGGCAGTGGCGGTGCTGCTTTGCAGGATCGCGGTCACGCCCAGCCCGGCGGCGAAGGCGGCGAGGCGATTGCCCAGCGTGGTCGAGAGCAGACGGCGCAGATCCGGGCCATAGGCACGGCTGATGCCGGACTGCACCATGTGCACGCCCCACAACAGCAGCGCCACCGCACCGCCCAGATCGAGAAGCGTCAGCCCCGCACCCATGCCGCCTCCGCCATCCGCGTGCCGGGCGGCACCCTAATCCCGCCGGCTAGTGCGCGCCAGCATCGCCGCCGCAGGGCCGGGAGGTGGCGAAACTATAATGACAATTTCAGCCGCGCCGCGATCTCGCCCACGATGCCGCGGCGGAAGGCCAGCACGCAGACCATGAACACCGCGCCCTGCGTCACCGTCACCCAGTCGCCGAAGCGGGCCAGGTAGTTTTCCATCGAAACCACCACCGCCGCCCCCACCACCGGGCCGAATACCGTGCCGAGCCCGCCCAGCAGCGTCGTCAGCACCACCTCGCCCGAGGTCGAATAATGCACATCGGTCAGCGTCGCGATGCCGAAGACCAGCGCCTTGGCCCCGCCCGCCACGCCGGCGAGGCAGGTCGAGAGCACGAAGGCGATCAGCTTGTAGTCATCGGTGCGATAGCCGAGCGAGGTGGCGCGCGGTTCATTCTCGCGGATCGATTTCAGCACCTGTCCGAACGGCGAATGCACGATCCGGTGGATCAGCAGGAAGCCGGCCAGGAATACCGCAGCGACCAGCCAGTACATCGCCATGTCATTGTTCAGGTTGATGAACCCGAACAAATGCCCGCGCGGCACTTGCTGGATGCCGTCCTCGCCGCCGGTGAACGGCGCCTCGACACAGAAGAAATAGACCATCTGCGCCAGCGCCAGGGTGATCATGGCGAAATAAATGCCCGAACGGCGGATCGCCAGCCAGCCCAGCGGCAGGCCCAGCGCGGCGCCGGCGACACCGCCCATCAGGATCGCCGCCAGCGCATCGATGTGCCAGTGCTTCATCGTCCAGGCGGCGACGTAGCACCCCATGCCGAAAAACGCCGCATGGCCGAAGGAAAGCAGCCCGACATAGCCGATCATCAGGTTGAAGGCGCAGGCGAACAGCGCCGCGCAGAGCAGTTGCATGACGAAAACGGGATAGAGGATGAAAGGCGCGATGATCAGCAGCGCGATCAGCAGCAGCGTGCCGATCGCCTGATCGCGGTCGAGACCGAACATCTCAGACCATCCTCCCGAACAGGCCGCGCGGTCGGGCCAGCAATACGATGACCATAACCAGAAACACGACGGTGGCCGAAGCCTGCGGATAGAACACCTTGGTCAGCCCCTCGATCACGCCGAGCCCGAAGCCAGTGATCACCGAGCCGATGATCGAGCCCATGCCGCCGATCACCACCACAGCGAACACGGTATTGATGAAATTATCGCCCATATTGGGATTGACCGAGTAGATCGGCGCGGCCAGCACCCCGGCAAAGGCGGCCAGCGCCACGCCGCCGCCGAAGGTCAGCGTCACCAGACGCGGCACGTTCACCCCGAAAGCCTGCACCATCGGTGCATTCTCGGTCGCAGCGCGCAGCCTTGCGCCGAGGCTGGTCTTCTCGATGGCGATCCAGGTCGCGAGACAGACCACCAACGCCGCCACCACCACCCAGCCGCGATAGATCGGCATATACATGAAGCCGAGATTCTGTGCCCCGTTCAGCACGCCGGGGATGTCATAGGGCATGCCGGAGCTGCCGTAATAATTGCGGAACAGCCCGTTCACCACCAGCGACATGCCGAAAGTCAGCAGCAGGCCGTACAGATGGTCCAGCTTGTACAGCCTGCTGATCAGCGTCTTTTCCAGCAGAATGCCGATCGCCCCGACGATGATGGGCGCGAGGATCAGCGAGGGGAAATAGCCGATACCGAGATAATTCAGCAGCATCCACGACACGAATGCCCCCATCATGAAGAAGGAGCCATGCGCGAAGTTGATGATGTTGAGCATTCCGAAGATGACCGCCAGCCCGAGCGAGAGCATGGCGTAAAACGCGCCGTTGATCAGGCCAAGCAGGACTTGGCCGAACAGCAGCGGTCCGGGCACGCCTAGGATCATGAACATTATCGCTCGGGCCGGTCGGTTGCGGGTTGCGGGAAAGGCGCCGTCTTATGCCTTGACGAACGGGCAATGCCCGTCGGCCAGCGGACGATAGGCCTGATCGGGCGGGGTGGACTTGACCAGCTTGTAGTAATCCCACGGCCCCTTGCTTTCCGCCGGGGTCTTCACCTGGAACAGATAGGCCGGGGTCAGGTGGCGGCCATCCTCGCGGATGGTGGTCTTGCCGAAGCAATCATCATCGACCTCCATCGCCTTCATGCGCGCGATCGTCGCCCGCCCATCGGCCTTGGCCGCCGCCGCGCCCATCGCCTGCACCGTCTTGAGGTAGTGCAACGCGCCGGAATAGCAGCCGGCATGGTCCATGTTCGGCATGTTCTTGGGCGTCTTGGGCAGCACCCGCTTGGTGAAGGCGCGGGTGCGGTCGTTCAGATCCCAGTAATAGCTCTCGGTCAGGTTCAACCCCTGCGCGGTCTTCAGGCCGAGGGCGTGGACATCGGTGATGAACATCAGCAGCGCGGCCAGCTTCATCGACTTGGTGACGCCAAATTCCTGCGCCTGCTTGATGGAGTTGACCGTGTCGTTGCCGGCATTGGCCAGGCCCAGCACCTTGGCCCCGCTCGATTGCGCCTGCACCAGGAAGGAGGAGAAATCAGTGGTACCCGGGAAAGGATAGGGCGAGGAGCCCAGCACCTTGCCATGCGCCTTTTTGATCAGCGCCGTGGTGTCCGATTGGAGCTGCTTGCCGAAGGCGTAATCGGCGGTCAGGAAATACCAGGTATCGCCGCCGGCCTCCACCATCGCCCCGCCGGTCGAGCGGGCGAGCATATAGGTGTCATAGGTCCAGTGGATGAAATTGGGCGAGCAGGCGGTGCCGGTCAGCTCCGCCGAGGCGGCGCCCGAATTGATGTAGACCTTGTTCTTTTCCTTCACCACCGGCTGCACCGCGAGCGCCACCGAGGAGGTCGGCACGTCGAGCAGCAGATCGACGCCGTCGCGGTCGAACCACTGACGGGTGATGGAGACGGCAAGATCGGGCTTGTTCTGGTGATCGGCGCTGATCACCTGCACGTCGAAGCCCTGGGCGTTGAATTCCTCCACCGCCTGGCGGGTGCAGATCACCGAAGTCTGCCCGCCGGTATTCTGATAGGGGCCGGACATATCATTCAGCACGCCGATCTTGATGACCGGCTTGGCGGCCGCGCGGGCGCGGCGCAGCGGCAGCGCCATCGGCAGCGTGGCACCGAACCCGGCGGCAGCGGCGGAGCCCAGAAGGGATCGTCGGGAAATCGTCATGGTCGTTCCTTCATACTTTCTTGGTAGGCACATTTTCTTGGCAGGCACGTTGTCATCGCAGACGCTAGCCTTGTTCCCCGGTTCAGACGCCGAGGTATTCGTGGAGCTTCTCCATCCGCGAAGGCAATTCAGCATTGGGGATCATGTCGATGATCCGCCCGTGCTCCATCACGTAGTGGCGATCGGCCACCGTCGCGGCGAAACGGAAATTCTGCTCGACCAGCAGCACGGTGAAACCGCGCTTCTTGATCTCCTGGATGGTGCGGCCGATCTGCTGCACGATCACCGGGGCCAGCCCCTCGGTCGGCTCATCCAGCAGCAGCAGCTTTGCGCCGGTGCGCAGGATGCGCGCGATCGCCAGCATCTGCTGCTCCCCGCCCGAAAGCTTGGTGGCCTGCGCAGTGCTGGCGCGTTCGCGAAGATTGGGAAACAACGCGTAGATCGTCTCCACATCCAGCCCGCCCGGCGCCACGACCGGCGGCAGCATCAGATTTTCGGTGACCGACAGCGAGCCGAAAATCGCCCGCTCCTCCGGACAGAAACCGATGCCGGCATGGGCGATGCGGTTGGGCGCGACGCCGATCAGATCCTGGCCGCGATAGCGGATGCTGCCGGCGCGCCGGCCGACCAGACCCATGATCGACTTCATCGTCGTGGTCTTGCCCGCGCCGTTGCGCCCCAGCAGGGTGACTACCTCGCCCTCGTTCACCGAGAAATCGACGCCGTGCAGGATATGGCTTTCGCCATACCAGGCATTCAGCCCGGCCACTTCCAGCATCGCCGCCTCGCCGCCGGCCGGCCGGCCTTCGCTGCCCTCACGCATGCGCGGTTCCCAGATAGGCGCTGATGACTTCGGGATGGGCGGAGACGGTGGCGTAATCGCCCTCGGCCAGGACCCGCCCGCGGGTCAGCACGGTGATGATGTCGCACAGCCCCTCCACCACCGAGAGATTATGCTCCACCATCAGGATCGTGCGGCCGGGGCGGATGCGCCGGATCAGGGCGACGATGCGCTCCACATCCTCGTGCCCCATCCCCGCCGTCGGCTCGTCGAGCAGCAGCATCTCGGGGTCCAGCGCGAGGGTGGTGGCGATCTCCAGCGCGCGCTTCTGCCCATAGGGCAGCATGCCGGCCAGCAGATCGCCGGCATGGTCCAGCCCGACATCGGTGAGCAGCGCCATCGCCCGCTCGTTATAGCGGTCGAGCACCCGCTCGGAGCGCCAGAAATCGAAGGAAGCGCCACGCGCGCGCTGCAAGGCGAGGCGGACATTCTCCAGCGCCGTCAGCTTGGGAAACACCGCCGAGATCTGAAAGCTGCGCACCAGCCCCAGCCGCGCCACCTGGGCGGGCGCCAGCCCGGTGATGTCGCGCCCTTTGAACAGGATGCGCCCGCGCGTCGGCTGAAGAAATTTGGTCAGCAGATTGAAGCAGGTCGTCTTGCCTGCGCCGTTGGGGCCGATCAGAGCATGGATCGAACCGGTGCGAACCGAAAGCGACACGCCGTCCACGGCCACGAAGCCGCTGAACTCGCGTGTCATGGCCTGCGTTTCCAGGATGGTATCGTTCACCCCCGGTTATCCCCCCTGTATCGTTTTGCGCTCTGTTCATGGCTGATTTGCATATCGCGCCGCCGGGCGCAAGATTGTTCCATCTCCCGCGAGGAAAGGCCCTCCCTGCCATGCGTCTACGCAGCCCGTTATTCGCCCCCGGCGATTCGGAACGGAAAATGGAAAAGGCAGCGGCCTCCGCCGCCGATGCCGTGATCCTCGATCTGGAGGATTCGGTCGCCGCCCCGGCCAAGGACGCCGCCCGCGCGATGGTCGCCGCCCGCCTGCCGGGCCTCGCCGGGCGCGGGGTGATCGTGCGCGTCAATCCGCCGGGCACGCCGTGGTACCTGGCCGATCTGGCGGCCATCGTGGCGGGCGCGCCGGATGCGGTGATGCTGCCGAAATGCGCGGGGCCCGAGGATCTCACCGCCCTCGATCATCATCTGGAAGCGCTGGAAACCGCCGCCGGGCTGCGGGTCGGCAGCATCGGCGTGCTGCCGATCGTCACCGAAACCGCTGCCTCGGTGCGCGGTCTGGCCCGCTACGCCGCGCCCGGACGGATGCTCGGCCTGTGCTTCGGGGCCGAGGATCTTTCCGCCGATCTCGGCATTTCCCCGCGCGATGCCGAAGGCGCCTACCCCGCCGCGATCGCCGCGGCGCGCGCCGCGGTGCTGGTGCTGGCCGCAGCCCTGGGTCTGCCGGCGATCGACACGCCCTGGCCCGATCCGCGCGATCCGGCCGGCCTCGACCGCGAATCCGCCGCTGCCGCCGCCGATGGATTTGCCGGCAAGGTGCTGATCCATCCCGGCCAGATCGAGGCGGTCAACGCCGCCTTCACTCCGCCGGCGGAAAAGATCGCCTGGGCGCGCGCGGTGCAGGCGGGCTTTGCCGCCAATCCCGGCGCCGGGGTGTTCACGCTGGAGGGGAAGATGATCGACCGTCCGCATCTGAAACTCGCCCAGCGCATTCTGGCCGCCGGGGCGTAGCGCGCAGCGAAGGCAACACAGCGGACATAAGCGGGTTACATGGCCGGGCGAGTCTCGCGCCATGTCCGCATCGCTCGCCGTCCCGCCCTGCCGCCCGCCTTCCGAAGCGCATCTGATGCACCGCATCGCCGCCGGCGATGAAAGCGCCTTCGCCCTGCTGATGCGCCGCCATGCGGCCAGGCTGGCACGGCGCATGCGCGCCATGGTGGGCGCGGCCTATGCTGAGGATCTGACGCAGGAGACGCTGTTGCGCGCCTGGTGCGCGGCCGGGCGCTTCGATGCCGCGAAAGGCAGCATCGGCGCCTGGCTCGATCGCATCGCGCGCAATCTCGCGATCGACCATCTGCGCCGCGCCGCGCCGATGGCGCTGCCGCTCGATCCCGCCTGGCCGAGCGCGGCCCCCGATGCGCTGGCCCGGCTGGCGGCGCGCGAACAGGCCGCCCGCCTGCGCCAGGGGATGCGCAGCCTGCCCGCCACCCAGCGTCTGGCGCTGCTCGGGCAGGATGGTGGCGCGGGCGGGCGGGCGCATGAAGGAAGGCTCTATCGCGCCCGCATCGCGCTCCGCGTCCTGATGGGCGAGGTATAGACCCCACGGGGATCCGTTCTCGCCTCGCACGCCGGCAAGGGGCTGTCAGACGCCCATAGAAGGGCCTGACAGATTCCCGTTTTTTGTTTCCTCACACGATTCACGTCGACGGCTGATCCGCCTTCGCCGATCACACCTCTATCGCACCCTGCCCCAGACCCGGGTGCGGGCATTGGACAGGCAGTAGCACGCCGCCCCGGCCGGCATCGGATGATCCAGCGGGCAGACATAGGGCCCGGCATCGCAGGCCCGGCCCGGCGCGCCATAGCCCGGCGGCGCCGGGGTATAGGGCGCGGGCGGCGGCGCATAGACGACCGGCGGCGGCGGCGGATAATAGACCGGCGGCGGATAATAGACGGGCGGGCGATAGTAATAGGGCGGCGGGGCCACGATCACCGGCCCCGGCGCCACCCAGATGCCGCCGCGCCACCAGGCCTCGGCGGGGCGGATGCCGCCGATCAGCACCAGCCCCAGCATCAGCGCCGCCAGGCCGCCGAGCCTGCGCGCCCTCATCGCCATTGCCCCTTCATTGCCGCTCTCCTTGGTTCAACCAGGCCCGCATCATCGCGGTGACGATATCCGGACATTCCAGCGGTGCCAGATGGCCGCAACCGGGAATTTCGTGCGGCACCGCGCCGGGGATCGCATCCGCCATTTCGCGCGCGCAATCGGGCGGGGTCAGCACATCCTCCGCGCCCACCAGCACCGCTGTCGGCACGGCGATGCCGCCAAGATCGGGGCGGCTGTCCGGGCGGCCCAGAATCGCCGCCTGCTGGCGCAGAAACATCTCCCCGCCCAGGCGTTCGGCCATCGCCATCACCGTGCCGGTCAGCGCCGCATCGCCCAGCCGGTCGCGATGGATCAGGCTGGGCAGCAGCCGGGGCGTGACGCCGCGAAACCGCCCGCGCCGCGACAGCGCCATCAGCGCCCGCCGCCGCGCCGCCTGCGCCTCGGTATCCGGCCGGGCGGAGGTGTCGAGCAGCATCAGCCGGCTGACCCGCGCGCCGGCCGCGCGCAGCACCGCGAAGGCGACATAGCCGCCCATCGACAGCCCGGCCACGGCGAAACGCGCCGGCATGGCGGCAATCGCCCGCGCCGCCATCGCCGCCACATCATCATCGCGGGAGAGATCGGCGACATGGATCGCCGCGACATCCGAAAGAGCATCGATCTGGGCTTGCCACAGCGCGGCATCGCAGAGCAGGCCGGGCAGCAGCAGCAGGGCGGGGCGTGTCGTGGACATGAACGCCCTTATACCAAACCGGCGCGCCTGTGGACCCAGCCCGCACATACTTCCCGCGCAGAGTGTTGCCCCTGTCGCGAATTTGCGCGCAAAAGCGGGGGGATTGGCCGGTTTCCGCCGCGTTGCGCTTGACTTTCGCGCCATTCCTGCGGATACCCCGCGCACTGTGTTGCGCGGCTGCCGACGCGCCGCGCCCTGACCCGGCCGTTGCGGCGCCGAGCCATCCTGGCTCCGCCCCCCTGCCCGACCGGCAACCCGGCTTTGCGACTGGAATCCGAATTGATCGACCCCTCGACCGCGCCTGCGGATATGACCGACCACGCGCCGAATGCGGCAGACGCGCCCGCGCGCGGCGCCGCGCCGCGACCCGAAGCCGTATCGGAACCCGAAGCCGTGCCAGAGCCTGAAATCGTAGCAGTGCCTGAAATCGTAGCAGAGCCTGCAATCACGCCGGGGCCTGACATCATGCCGGAAGCGGAAGCCGCGTCGGCGCGGGAAACCATGCCGGAGCCCGAGGCGGAAGCAGCGCCGCCCCGCACCGTCTTCGCCGATCTCGGCCTGTCCGATGAAGTGCTGCGCGCCATCGCCGAAATGGGCTACCAGCACCCGACGCCGATCCAGGAACAGGCGATCCCGGTCGTGCTGATGGGCCGCGACGTGATGGGCGCGGCGCAGACCGGCACCGGCAAGACCGCCGGCTTCACCCTGCCGATGCTCGATATCCTGTCCGGCTCGCGCGCCCGCGCCCGCATGCCGCGCAGCCTGATCCTGGAACCGACCCGCGAACTGGCCTTGCAGGTGGCCGAGAATTTCGTCCAGTACGGCAAATATCTGAAACTGACCCACGCCCTGATCATCGGCGGCGAAAGCATGGCCGATCAGAAGGACGTGCTGATGCGCGGCGTCGATGTGCTGATCGCAACGCCGGGTCGGCTGATCGACATGTTCGATCGCGGCACCATCCTGCTGACCGATACCCGCATCCTGGTGATCGACGAAGCCGACCGCATGCTGGATATGGGCTTCATCCCGGATGTGGAGCGCATCGTTTCCCTGCTGCCGGCCAATCGCCAGACGCTGTTCTTCAGCGCCACCATGGCGCCTGAAATCCGCCGTCTGGCCGATGCCTTCCTGCAGAACCCGAAGACCATCTCGGTCTCGCGTCCCGCCTCGGTCGCCACCACCATCACCGAAGCCCTGGCCCTGGTCGCCGAGCATGACAAGCGCGAAGCCCTGCGCCGGCTGATCCGCACCGAAAACGTGCAGAACGCCCTGATCTTCTGCAACCGCAAGCGCGACGTCGATATTCTGTATAAATCGCTGACCCGCCATCAATTCAGCGTCGGCGCGCTGCATGGCGATCTGGCCCAGAGCCAGCGCTTCACCACGCTGGAGAAATTCAAGGCCGGCGAATTGCGCCTGCTGGTGTGCAGCGATGTCGCCGCGCGCGGCATCGATATCGGCGGGCTGTCGCATGTCTTCAATTTCGACGTGCCGCACCATGCCGAGGATTACGTCCATCGCATCGGTCGCACCGGGCGCGCCGGGCTGGAAGGCCGCGCCTTCACCATCGCAACGCCGGAGGATCGC
>JAGWRU010000032.1 GCA_028869595.1 Rhodospirillales bacterium | reverse complement strand
GGCCGCGCTGGCCGCCGATCCCGCCTTGCTGGCCGCCCGCGCCGCCGCCGCGCGGGCCGGCGCGCGCATCGACGCCGCGCAGCGCCTCGCCGATCTGGTGGAGGAGATCGCCGACCGCAACGCGGTGGCCCGCCTGGACGGAGGTGCGGCATGAGGGCGCTGCCGCTTTCCATCGGCACCATCCATTTCGTCGGCATCGGCGGCATCGGCATGTCGGGCATCGCCGATGTGCTGCACACGCTGAACTATGCCGTGCAGGGCAGCGACATCGCCGACAGCGCCAATGTGCGCCGGCTGCGCGAGGCGGGGATACCCGTCGCCATCGGCCATGACGCGGCCAATCTGGGCGCGGCGCGGGTGGTCGTGGTCTCCTCCGCCGTCAAGCCCGACAACCCCGAGGTGCTGGCGGCGCGGGAAAAGCTGATCCCGGTGGTCCGCCGGGCGGAGATGCTGGCCGAGCTGATGCGCCTGAAATGGGCCATCGCGATCGGCGGCACACATGGCAAGACCACCACCACCAGCCTGATCGCCACCGTGCTGGAAGCCGCCAAGCTCGACCCCACCGTCATCAATGGCGGCATCATCAACGCCTACAACACCAATACCCGCATGGGCGACGGCGAGTGGATGGTGGTGGAGGCCGATGAAAGCGACGGCAGCTTCCTGCGTCTGCCGGCGGTGATCGCGGTGGTCACCAACATGGACCCCGAGCATCTCGATCACTGGGGTACGGCGGAGGCGATGGTGGCGGGCTATGACCAGTTCGTCGCCAACGTGCCCTTCTACGGCTTCGCGGTGCTGTGCATCGACCATCCCGCCGTGCAGCAGATGATCCCGCGCCTGTCGGACCGACGCATCGTCACCTACGGCTTCAGCCCGCAGGCCGATGTGCGCGCCGACAAGGTGGTGCCCGGGCGCAGCGGCACCAGCTTCGAGGTGCAGGTGACCGACCGCTATCGCGGCCGCGCCCGCCGGCTGGGGCCGTTCCATCTGCCGATGCCGGGGCGGCACAACGTACAGAACGCGCTGGCTGCGGTTGCCGTCGCGGTCGAGATGGAAATCGACAACGAGACGCTGCGCAGCGCCTTCGCGACCTTCAAGGGCGTGAAGCGGCGCTTCACCCGCACCGGCGAGGTCGGCGGCATCACGGTGATCGACGATTACGGCCATCACCCGGTGGAAATCGCCGCCGTGCTGAAAGCCGCCCGCCAGGCCGGCGCGCGCGACGTGATCGCGGTGGTGCAGCCGCATCGCTATACCCGGCTGCAATCGCTGTTCAACGAGTTCTGCGCCTGCATGAACGATGCCGGCACGGTCATCGTCGCCGATGTCTATGCCGCCGGAGAGGTGCCGATCGAAGGCGTCACCCGCGATGCGCTGGTCGAGGGGCTGCGCGCGCGCGGCCATCGCAGCGTGGTGCCGCTGCCCGGGCCGGAACATCTGGCCGAGATGGTGCACGCCATCGCCAAGTCCGGCGATTTCGTCGTCTGCCTGGGCGCCGGCAGCATCACCAACTGGGCGCAGGCCCTGCCGGGCGAGCTGGCCGCGCTGCAGACCCGCCCGGCCGCCCGCCCGGCGCGCGACGGGGGC
>JAGWRU010000031.1 GCA_028869595.1 Rhodospirillales bacterium | reverse complement strand
GGCGGCGGCCTATGCGACCATGGCCGCGCTCGGCATGCTGGCCGTGCCCGCCGCCGATGCCGCGCCGCCCGCCTTGCCGGCCGGCGGCGGACGGCGCGTGCTGATCCTGGGCGCGGGCATCGCCGGCATGGTGATGGGGCTTGCCTTGCGGCGGGCCGGCTACGACCCGCTGATCCTGGAAGCGCGCAGCCGTCCCGGCGGACGCAACTGGTCGCTGCGCGGCGGCGACACGGTGGCGGAATTCGGCAGTCTGCAACGGGTGGAATGGGAAACCGCGCCCTATCTCTACGTCAATCCCGGCCCGGCGCGGCTGCCCTATCATCACAGCGCGATCCTGGGCTATTGCCGCGAACTCGGCGTGGCGCTGGAGGTGATGTGCAACGAAAATCGCGGCGCGCTGCTGCAGGATGACCGCGCTTTCGCGGGCAAGGCGCAAAGCAATCGGCGCATCGTCTCGGATCTGCGCGGCCATGTCGCGGCGCTGGCCGCCAAGGCGGTGGATGCGGGCGCGCTGGATCAGCCCATCGCGGCGGAGGATCTGGAAAAACTGCGCGCCATGCTGAAAGCCTTCGGCGCGCTGGATCGCGATCTGGTCTATCGCGGCTCCTCCCGCGCCGGCTATGCGCGCGCGCCCGGGGCGGGGATGGAGGCGGGAACGCGCTATCCGCCGCTCGATCTCCGGGCCATCCTGGCTTCGGATTTCTGGCATTTCGAAACGCAGTTCGGCGAGAGTTTCGAGATGGCGGCAACCATGATGCAGCCGGTCGGCGGCATGGACCGTATCGGTGCCGCCTTCGCCGCGGCGCTTGGCAGGCATATACGCTACGGCGTGCGCGCCACCGCGCTGCGCCGCACCGAGGCCGGGGTGCGGGTGGAATGGGACGGCGATGCCGGCGCCGGCGCGACGGAGGCGCCTTTCGTGGTGCTGACCCAGCCGCTTTCGGTGCTGCGGCGGATGGATGCCGATTTCTCCCCCGCGCTACGCGCCGCGATGGCGGCGGTGGACTACGTCCCCGCCGGCAAGATCGCCTGGCAGGCATCGCGCCGCTTCTGGGAGGAGGATGCGCAGATTTACGGCGGCATCTCCTGGACCTCGCGCGATATTACCCAGATCTGGTATCCCACCGCCGGGCTGCACGCGCCGCGCGGCATTCTGCTGGGCGCCTATATCTGGTCGCAGCGCATCGGCGCGCGCTTCGCCGCCATGCCGCCCGGCGAACGTCTGCGCCGCGGCCTGGCCGATCTGGCGGCGCTGCATCCGCAGGCGGCCGCCGCGCTGGGCCAGGGGGTTGCGGTGGCGTGGAAGAACATCCCGTTCAGCGAGGGCGCGTGGTCGATCTGGAGCAAGGCGGCGCGCGCGGCGGCCTATCCGAGATTGCTGGCCGGCGAGGGGCCGTTCCTGTTCGCGGGCGAGCACATGTCCTTCCTCAATGGCTGGCAGGAAGGCGCGGCGCGCTCGGCCCATTATACGCTGGGGCAGGTGGCGGCGCGGATGCGGGCATGAGATTGAGTAGTGTTTCGCCCTGAACTCCGGCACCATCGGCGGGTTGCGGAGATGTTCCTGCCATGCGGCTGACCTGCCCGAGCTGTGCTGCGACCTATGACGTGCCCGATGCGCTGCGCCCGGCGCGGCGGCGCATCCGCTGTTCGGCCTGCGGCATGGAATGGGTGGCGGAACCCGACGCGCCGGCCGACGCCGCCCCGCCTGCGGTCCCCCCTGCCGTTCCCCCTGGCGTTCCCCCTGGCGCTCCCCTTGGCGCTCCCCTTGGGGCACCGCCGCCGCCGCGCCCGGTCCAAGGCGTGCCGCCGCGCATCGTCCCGCCATCGCCGCCGCCACCGCCGCGCCGCGCCGGGCTGATCGCTGCCTGGATCGCAAGCCTGGTGCTGCTGGCCGCGCTGGCAGGCGGTGCCTGGGTGGAGCGGGCTTCGGTGATGAAGGCCTGGCCGCCCAGCGCGCGGGTGTATAAGGCGCTGGGCGGGGGCTAACCGGGTTTCTGGCGCCCAGACAGGGCGCCGCCGTCATTCAGCCGTGCAGGGACGCCGGCGCATCGCCGCGCTGATGGGTGGCATGGCGTTCCATCAGCGTGGCGCTGGCGTCGTTCAGGCCGACGAACTTCAGCTCTCGCCCGAGGCGCCGCGCCTTGAGCGCGATCCGATCGGCCGCTCCGATCGCCGAGATATCCCAAAAATGGGCCTGGGTGAGATCGACGACGATGCGCGCCACATCCTCCGTCACGTCGATCGCATCGGCGAATTGCTCGGCCGAGGCAAAAAACACCTGACCCCGGACGAAATATTCCCGCACCCTGCCATCGGCGGAAAGCCGCGATGTGACGGTGATCAGCCGCGCCACTTTGCTGGCGAAGAAGATGCCAGACAACAGCACCCCGACGCCGACGCCCTTCGATAGATCGGCGGTGGCCACCACCGTGCCGACCGTCGCCAGCATGACGACCGAGGACTGCCATGGCACGCGGCGCAATTCCCGCAGCGAACGCCAGGAGAAGGTGTTGATCGACACCATGATCATCACCGCCGTCAGCCCGGCCACCGGCACGATGGCCAGCAGACGATGCAGCAGTACCAGCAGCACCAGCAGGAAGCCCCCCGCCACCAGCGTCGACAGCCGCCCGCGCGCGCCGGAGGAAACGTTGATGACCGATTGGCCGATCATCGCGCAGCCGCCCATCCCGCCAAACAGGGGCGCCACGATATTGGCGATGCCCTGGCCGATGCATTCGCGGCTTTTATCGCTCTGGCTGTCGGTGAAATCATCGACGATCCGGGCCGTCAGCATGGTTTCCAGCAGCCCGACCGCCGCCATGGCCAAGGCCACCGGCGCAATCGTGCGCAGCATGTCCAGTGTGGCTGGCACGCGCGGCACGGCGAAATGGGGCAGGGTGGAAGGCAGGGCGCCGAGATCGGCGATGGTGCGCACATGGATGCCGAAATACCAGCATAGCAGCGTGAGGATCGCGATGGCGACCAGCGGCGCCGGCACCGCCTTGGTCAGATAGGGGAAACCGTAAATGATCGCCAATCCGGCAGCGATCAGCGCATAGGTGATCGGCGGCACCCCGATCAATTGGGGAAGCTGGGCGAGCAGGATCAGGATCGCCAGCGCGTTGACGAAACCGGTCAGCACCGAGCGCGAGACGAAGCGCATCAGCCGGCTGAGCTTCAGCACCCCGGCGATGATCTGAAAAATCCCCATCAGGATCGTCGCGGCGAACAGATAGGCCAGGCCGTGCGCATGCACGATCGGTCCCATCAGCACGGCGGTCGAGGCGGTGGCGGCTGAAATCATTGCCGCGCGCCCGCCGGCGAAGGCGATCACGCAGGCGATCACCACGGAGCCGTACAGCCCGACTTCCGGCGGCACGCCGGCCACCACGGAAAATCCGATCGCCTCGGGGATTAGCGCCAGGGCGACGACGATGCCGGCGAGAAATTCGATGCGGGGATTGAAACGCCAGTCACGCAGATAGCTGGAACGAAGAGTCATGAAAGGTTGATCGCTTTCTGCACAGGCCGCACGCAAGGCTCCGCCAGTTCAAGGAACCGCGACGCACGAGGTCGTGCCGGATGGATGTGTGCCAAATGCGTTATCCGGCGGATTGGCGGCCGGAGGAGCCACCCGGGATTTCACCGGGTCCAAAACGATTGCGACTATTTAACCATGGCCATGTTGCAATGCAACACGAATTTCGCCGCTACCCGACCGCCGCGCGCCGGCGCGGCTTGGTCTGCACCACCGGGGCCAGCGCCGCCGCGACGAAGGAGGCGGCGCGGCGTTCGCCCGCGACCGGGCGGTACAGCGTATCGCGCTGCATCGGGACGCGGCCGAGGGCGCGGATCAGCGCCTCCATCGCCGCCGGGGGAAATTCCTGGCCATGCTCGGTGCCGGCGGCGCGGGAGATGCTCTCATTCATCAGCGTGCCGCCGAGATCATTGGCGCCGGCCCGCAGGCAAAGCCGCACCCCATCCTCGCCCATCTTCACCCAGGAGGTCTGGATGTTGGGGATCAGCGGATGCAGCGCCAACCGCCCGATCGCGTGCATCAGCACCGCCTCTCGCAGGGTCGGGCCCTTGCGGGCACGACCGCGCAGATACATCGGCGCTTCCATATGCACGAAGGGCAGCGGCACGAATTCGGTGATGCCGCCGGTTTCGGCCTGCAGATCGCGCAGCACCAGCAGATGGCGCGCCCAGGAAAGCGGTGTTTCGACATGGCCGTACATGATGGTGGAGGTGGTGCGCAGCCCCAGCCCGTGCGCCGCGCGCAGCACCGCCACCCATTGCGCGGTGTTCACCTTGTCCGGGCAGATGATGGCGCGGATTTCGTCATCGAGGATTTCCGCGGCCGTGCCGGGCAACGTGCCGAGACCGGCATCCTTCAGCCGGGCGAGAAATTCCGTCAGGCCAAGGCCGAGGGTTGCCGCACCTTGCGTGACTTCCAGCGGCGAAAAAGCGTGGATGTGCATGCCCGGCAGGGCGGCGCGGATGGCGCGGCAGATCGCGATATAGGTCTCGCCGGTATAATCGGGATGGATGCCGCCTTGCAGACAGACCTCGGTCGCGCCGCGATCCCAGGCTTCGCGGGCACGGCGGACAATCTCGCCCATGTCGAGATCGTACGGCGTGCCGCGCAGCGCCTCATGCGTGCTGCCCTTGGAGAAGGCGCAGAAGCTGCACCGGTAGGCGCAGATATTCGTGTAATTGATGTTGCGGTTGACGGCGTAGCGCACCGTGTCGCCGACGCTTGCCGCGCGCAGCGCATCGGCGGCTTCGGTGACATGGCGGTAATCGGCATCGCGCGCGGCGAACAGGCGGGTGATCTCCGCCGGATCAAGCCGGATGCCGGCGGCGGCGCGTGCGACGCTGCGCGCCAGCCCCGCCTCCGCGCTGGCCAGCAGGGCCGCGCGCGGTGCCGGCAGGCGGGCAAGCCCGGGCGCCCAGGCATCGTCGCGCGCGAATCCCTCGGCATCGGCCAGGCGCCGCGTCGCGGTTGCGATGGAAGGCGCCATCCAGCGATCGGCATCCCGCACATAGGCGGGATAGGCGGGCAGGCGTTGCACCAGGATTTTCCCCGCCGCGGCGGTGCGTCGCGCCAGCATCGCGATTTCCGGCCAGGGCGCCTCGGGATTGACGTGATCGCGCGTGACCGGCGAGACCCCGCCCCAATCATTGATCCCGGCGGCGATCAGCTTTTCATAGCCGCCGGGGGAAAGATTGGGCGGGGCCTGGATATTCATCGCCGCGCCCAGGATCAGCCGCGCGGCGGCGATGCTCCAGCACAGATCATCGAGATCGGGTTCCGCCGCGTCCGCCCGGCGGGTGCCGGGCTTGGCGCGGAAATTCTGCACGATCACTTCCTGGATGTGCCCATGGCGCGCATGCAGGTCGCGGATGGCGAAGATCGCGTCGATGCGCTCCGCTCGGGTTTCGCCGATGCCGATCAGAATGCCGGTGGTGAAGGGCACCGCCAGCGCGCCGGCCTCGGCGATGGCGGCAAGGCGCAGCGCGGGCGCCTTGTCCGGCGATCCGTGATGCACGCCGCCGGGGGCGCACAGCGCCTCGCTGGTGCTTTCCAGCATGATGCCCTGGCTGGCGCTGACGGCGCGCAGCGCGGCGGTTTCGGCCCGTGTCGTGACGCCGGGATTGGCATGCGCGAGCAGCCCGGTCTTTTCCGTGACCAGGGCGCACATCGCGGCCAGATATTCGATGGTGGTGCGATAGCCCAGCGCGGCAAGCGCTTCCCGCGCGGCGCGGTAGCGCAGTTCCGGCTTGTCGCCCAGGGTGAACAGCGCCTCCGTGCAGCCGGCCGCCGCGCCGGCTTCGGCGATGGCCAGCACCTCCCGCGGCGAGAGATAGGCGGCATGGCCGGCGCGCGGGCGGGTGGCGAAAGTGCAGTAATGGCAGACATCGCGGCATAGCCGGGTCAGCGGAATGAACACCTTGCGCGAATAGGACAGGATGCGCCCATGCCCGGCATCGCGCAGCGCGGCGGCGCGCGCCAGCAGCGCCGGCAAGGGGGCGGCCAGCAGATCGGCGCGCAGAAGATCGTCCTGCCTCCGCCCGTCGCCATCGCTGCCGAACGCCATCGCATTCCCCCCCGGCCAGGGCGCCATGCTTCCCATGGGCGCCTGCCGTGCCATAAGTTGGGGCATCGTCGCGCCCGGCGCAATCGGGACGCATCGCAAGGGAGGCCAGGATGCAGATCGGCTGTAACGCGCCCATCGCCGGACCGCTTGCCGCCGTGCCGGACCTGGTCCGCATCGTGACCGAGGCGGAGGCGCTGGGCTTCGACTACGCGACCTTCAGCGACCATGTGGTCATCCCGAGCGATATCGCCTCGCGCTATCCCTATACCGATAGCGGCGAATTTCCCTCCGGCGCGCGCGCGGCGCGGCACGAGCAATTGACCACGCTGGCTTTTCTGGCCGCGAAAACCAGCAGGCTGCGGCTGGTCACCTCGGTCATGGTGGTGCCGCATCGTCCGGCCGTGCTGACCGCGAAGATCGTCGCCACACTCGATGTGTTTTCCGCCGGGCGCGTCACGCTGGGGATCGGCGCCGGCTGGATGCAGGAGGAGATCGAGGCGCTGGGCGGCGATTTCGCCGCGCGCGGGGCGGTGACGGACGAAACCCTGCTGGCCTGCCGCGCGCTGTGGACCGAGGAGACGCCGTCCTTTCAGGGCACGCATGTGCGCTTCAGCGGCCTGGCCTTCGAGCCGAAGCCGGTGCAGGCGCATCTGCCGATCTGGATCGGCGGCGAAAGCGGCCCGGCTTTGCGCCGGGCGGCGAAATTGGGCGATGGTTGGTACCCGATCGGCACCAACCCGCAATTCCCGCTGGATACGCTCGATCGTTACAAGGCGGGCATTGCCAAACTCCGCCGCCTGACGGAGCAGGCCGGGCGCGATCCGGCCAGTGTGGCGCTGGCCTATCGCGTATCCATCCCGCAAGGGGACGGACCGCGCGCGACGGTGGATGGCGCGCCGCGCCTGTTCACCGGCGGGCCCGCCGATTGCGTGGCCGATCTGCGCGCGCTGCGCGATCTCGGCGTGGCGGCGGTCGATTTCAGCCTGCTCGCGGATACGGCGGAGGCAAGCGTTGCGCGTATGCGCCGCTTCCGCGACGAGGTCATGGCGAAACTTTGAACGGAATTCGATCATGCAACTCGGCCTGACCCTGAAACTGACGGGCCAGTCGCGCCCGTCGCTGGATATGGCGCTGGTGCGGGAGGCGGAGCAGCTGGGCTATGCCTCCGTCTGGTGTGGTGAATCCTATGGCTCGGATGCGGTGACGCCGATCGCCTTCGTGCTGGCCCAGACCAGTCGCATCAAGGCCGGCACCGCGATCATGCAGATGCCGGCGCGCAGCCCGGCCTGCGCGGCGATGACGGCGATCACGCTGCAGGCGCTGTCGGGCAACCGCTTTCTGTGCGGCATCGGCCCGTCCGGCCCGCAAGTGGTGGAAGGCTGGCACGGCGTTGCCTATGGCAAGCCGCTGGGGCGAACGCGCGAATATGCCGCGATCATCCGCCAGATCGTCGCGCGCGAGGCGCCGCTGACCCATCACGGCGAACATTACCGCATCCCCTATGACGGGCCGGGCGCGAGCGGCCTGGGCAAGCCGCTGAAAAGCATCGCCCATGGCGATCCCTCGCTGCCGATCTATACCGCCGCCTTCATGCCGGCCGGGCTGCGCGTGGCCGGGGAGATCGCCGATGGCACGCTGCCCATCTTCATGTCGCCCGAACGCGCCGATCTGATCACCGCGCCGATCCTGGAAGGCATGGCGAAAGCCGGGCGCGGGGATGATCTGCGGCAATTCGACATCGCGCCTTATGTGAAAGTGCGGGTGGGCGAGGATGTCGCGGCCTGCCGCGACGCGCTGCGTCCGGAACTCGCGCTTTACATCGGCGGAATGGGCGCGCGATCGAAGAATTTCTACAACGCCTATGCTCGCGCGCTGGGCTACGAGGAGGCGGCGGAGCGTATCCAGACGCTGTTCCTGGACGGCAAGAAGGCCGAGGCCGCCGCCGCCGTGCCCGATGCGCTGATCGACGAGATCGCCCTGATCGGTCCGCCCGCGCGCATCCGCGACCGGCTGGCGGCATGGCAGGCGGCGGCGCGCAACGGTGCCGTCGGTACGCTGGTGCTGACCGGCGCGACGGCGGAGGCGTTGCGTGTCGTGGCCGAGGCGGTTCTATAGGAGCATGCGGTAATGAGCGCGAAAGACCTGGTGCGGCTGGAAAGAGACGGCGCCATCGGCGTGATCGTCGTCGATAATCCGCCGGTCAATGCGTTGAGCGCCGGCGTGCCGGAAGGCATCATCGCGGCGCTCGCGCAAGGCAATGCCGATCCGGCGATCACCGCTCTGGTGCTGATCGGCGCCGGGCGCAGCTTCATCGCCGGCGCCGATATCCGCCGCTTCGGCACGGGCAGCGCGCGTCTGCCGATCGGCAGCCGGACCTATGACCGGCTGGATCTCAGCGCCAAGCCGGTGGTCGCGGCGATCCATGGCTTCGCATTGGGCGGCGGGCTGGAAAACGCCATGGCCTGCCATTACCGGATCGCGGTGGCGGACGCGAAACTCGGGCTGCCGGAAGTGCGCATCGGCATCCTGCCCGGCGGCGGCGGCACGCAGCGCCTGCCGCGCCTGGCCGGGCCGCGCGCCGCCCTCGATATGATCGTCAGCGGCCGGCATATCGGGACGGACGAAGCGCAGCGCCTGGGCATTCTCGATCGGGTGGTGCCGGCGGGCACCGATCTGCGGGCCGCCGCCATCGGTTTCGCGCACGAGATCGCGGCACGTCGTCCGCTGCCCCGGGTGCGCGATCTCAGCGACAAGTTGCGCGCCGAGGGCGATCCGGCGCTGTTCGCCGCCGCCCGCGCGCAGCACGCAAGACGCGCGCGTTTCGAGCCGGCGGTGGAGAATTGCATCCGCGCGGTGGAGGCGGCCTGCTCCCTGCCCTTCGATCAGGGCATGCTGGCCGAGGATGCGCTGTTCAACGAACTGGAGAACACGCCGCAGGCACGCGCCCTGCGTTATGCCTTCTTCGCCGAGCGCGAGGTGGGAAAAATCCCCGGCCTGCCCAAGGATACCGCCACGCCGCCGATCACGCGCGCGGCGGTGATCGGGGCCGGCACGATGGGCAGCGGCATCGCCATGTGCTTCGCCGATGCCGGTATTCCGGTGCAGGTACTGGAACAAAGCGCGGAGGCGCTGGCGCGCGGCATGGATCGCATCCGCGCGACCTATGCCGCTTCGGTCAAGCGCGGCAGCCTGAGCGAGGCGGAGATGGCCGCGCGGCTTTCGCGCATCGCACCGGCCAGCGACTATCCCGCCATCGCCGAGGCGGATGCGGTGATCGAGGCGGTGTTCGAGGAGATGGACGCCAAGCTGCCGATCTTCGCCAGGCTCGATGCAGTGATGAAGCCGGGCGCGCTGCTGCTGACCAATACCTCGGCGCTGGATGTCGATCGGATCGCGGCGGCGACGGGCCGGCCGCAGGATGTCGCGGGCGCGCATTTCTTCAGCCCGGCCAATGTGATGAAGCTGCTGGAGGTGGTGCGCGGCGCGGCCACCGCGCCGCAAACCCTGGCGCGCGTGCTGGCGATGGGGCGGATGCTGGGCAAGCTCGCGGTGGTGGCCGGCAACACGGATGGGTTCGTCGCCAATCGGTCGCGCCTGCCCTTCAATACCGAGATGGTGATCCTGCTGGAGGAAGGCGCGCTGCCCGCGCAGGTGGACGCGGTGATGAAGGATTTCGGCTATCCGATGGGCCCGTTCGCGGTGGGCGATCTCGCCGGGCTCGACGTTTCGGCCGCCGGCCGACGGCGGCGCGCGGCGGCGGGCGATCCGAATTATCGCGCTTTGCCGATCGCCGACCGGCTGGTGGCGATGGGCAGGCTGGGGCAGAAAACCGGCGCGGGCTGGTACCGCTACGACAAGGGCGACCGCACGCCGCATCCCGACCCGGCAGTGGCCGCGATCATCGCCGAGGAGGTGGCGCGCCTCGGCACCGCGCCGCGCGCGCTGAGCGATCAGGAGATTCTGCATCGGCTGCTGTTCGCCTCGGTGAACGAGGCATGCCGCATCATCGAGGGCGGGTTTGCCTATCGCGCCGTCGATGTCGATGTGATGTGGCTGCACGGTTTCGGTTTTCCGCGCCATCGCGGCGGCCTGATGCACTGGGCCGATACGATCGGCGCCGGGGCGATCCTGGCCCAGATGCGCGCCTGGCAGCAGAGTTTCGGCCCGCGCTGGGCGCCGGCGCCGCTGCTGGTGCGGATCGCCGAGGCGGGGGGCAAGCTGGTGGAGGCGAAGGCCCCCGGGATTTAGTTGGCGAAGGCCCCCGGGATTTAACTGGCGAAGGCCCCCGGGATTTAGTTGGCGAAGGCCCCCGGGATTTAACTGGCGAAGGCCCCCGGGGATCGCCCGTTTCTGCCTGCGCGACCCCCGTCCTGCCTGCGCGACCCCCGTCCTGCCTGCGCGACAATGTGTCCAGGTGACGGATTGCGTCCCGCACGCGATCGTTGACGCTGGCAGTTCTCCCCCCGTATCGTTTCTTCCTGACAACTGGCGCGGGCAGCAAGCCGGGCGCCGATTTTGGGGAAACGTCCGGTGGTGTCATCTCCGCCACGGATGGGACACGCCGCCGGCGGGGCCGCGACAGGTCGCCACCCCCGCTCCCTTTCCTGCGACCGTCCCCGGGTTGTTTCGCACCCGTTCGTTGCCCCCCGTTCCGAAGCCTGTCGTTCTGTCGAAGGGGGATCGCGGCCATGGCGGTGAACCACTACCAGGGCGCGCGCGCGGCGCTGTACGATCCCTCGCTTCCCGCCATGCTGCGCCGTCTGGCGCAATCGCATCCCGGCCGGCCGATTCTGCGCCGTCAGGAAGGCACTGCCTGGCGCGCCATCGCCTGGGCCGACCTCGCCGCACGGGTGGAGGAGGCGACGCTTGCCACGCGCATGGTCGGGCTGGGGGCGGGGCAAGTGGGCTGCCTGCTCTCCGCCGCGCGGGTGGAATGTGTCGAGGCGGAATTCGGCCTGCTGTCGCTGGGCGCCATCGTCGCGGCCATCGACCCGGCGGCTGCGGCGGCGCGGGTCGGGGCGATGCTGCGCATCACCGGCGCGACGCTGATTTTCGTCGAGGACGCGCTCCAGCTCGGCAAAGTGCTGGCGGTGCGGGAAACCTGTCCGGCGCTGCGGCGGATCGTGGTGTTCGACGCCGCCTCGGTCGAGACGCTGGACGATCCGATGTGCCAGAGCTTCGAGGATTTCATGACCATGGGCGCCGAACAGGCGCGGTTCCTGCCCGGGCTGTGGCCGGCTTTCGTGGCCGCGCGCGGGCCGGAGGAGACGGCGCTGCTGGTCGATGCCGGCTGGTCCGGCACGGCGCCGCAACTGGCTATGCTCAGCCATCGCGCGGTGCTGTCGCAAGCCGCGCAATGCGCGCTGATGCTGGGCCAGAAAGCGAGCGATACGCGCCTTGCCATGGCGCCGCTGAGCGACATGGTGGAGCATGTGCAGGGCCTGTTCCAGTCGCTGGTGAGCGAGACCGAAACCTGGTTCGCCGCCGATCCGTCGCGCGCCTTGTCGGCGGTGCGGCCCAGCGTGCTGGTGGCCTCCTCCGGCCGGTGGGCGGGGCTGCTGGCGCAGACGCGGGCGACCGAGGAAGGCGGCGGCTGGCTGCGCCGGGCATGGCGGCGCGGCCTTGCCCGCCTGACCGGGCAGGGTCTGGCCGGGCTGCGCCTTGCCGTGGTGGGCGATCCGCTGCCGGTGCCGGAGATCGTGCGCGATGCCGCGCTGCGCGGCGTGGCGCTGCACCAGCTGGTCGGCCCGCCCGCCGCGGCCGGCGTGCTGGCCTGGGCCGCGCCGGG
>JAGWRU010000002.1 GCA_028869595.1 Rhodospirillales bacterium | reverse complement strand
TCGAGCCGCTCCTTCAGCTTCGCGTGCGCGATGTCGCGCGCCACCACCATGGTCCCGGTGAGCGACAGCCGCGTCTTGACCGGACACGCCGAAAGCTGCGCCAGGATCGCGGGCATCGGCCGGTCGAGGTCGATGCGCACCACCTCGCCGCCGAGGATCGCCCCGGTCGCTTCGGGCAGGTATTTCGCCGGATCGGCTTCCAACTGCTCCAGGAACACGCCTTCCGGGGTGATCTTGGCGAGGATCTGCCGGTCGGCGCTGCACGAGACGCCGATGCCCACCGGCAGGCTGGCGCCATGGCGCGGCAGGCGGATGACGCGGACATCGTGGCAGAAATACTTGCCGCCGAATTGCGCGCCGATGCCGTTCTTGCGGCTCAGTTCCAGCACCTTCTGCTCCATCTCCAGATCGCGGAAGGCATGGCCGGCGCGCGAGCCTGTGGTGGGCAGCGTGTCGAGCCATTTGGTGGAGGCGAGCTTCACCGTTTTCATCGTCAATTCGGCCGAGGTGCCGCCGATGACGATGGCAAGGTGATAGGGCGGGCACGCCGAAGTGCCGAGCGTCTTGATCTTGGTATCGATCCAGGAAAGCAGTTTCTCCGGCGTCAGGATCGCGCGGGTTTCCTGGAACAGAAAACTCTTATTGGCCGAGCCGCCGCCCTTGGCGACGAACATCAGATGGAATTCATCGGCGTGATGCTCGCCCGGCGCTGCCATGATGTCGCACTGCACCGGTAGGTTGTTGCCGGTATTGGTCTCCTCGAACATCGAGAGCGGCGCCATCTGCGAATAGCGCAGATTGGTCTCGGTATAGGTGCGATGCACGCCGTAGGACAGCGCCTCCTCCTCGTCGCCATCGACCCAGACGCGCTGGCCCTTCTTGCCGAAGACGATCGCGGTGCCGGTATCCTGGCACATCGGCAGCACCCCGCCGGCCGCGATGTTGGCGTTCTTCAGCAGATCGAGGGCGACGAAGCGGTCATTCGCCGTCGCCTCCGGATCGTCGAGAATGGCGCGCAATTGCGCGAGATGCGCCGGGCGCAGCAGATGGGAGACCTGGTGGAATGCCTCGAAAGCCAGCTCACTTAGCGTTTCCGGGGCGATGCGCAGCACGCTGGCGCCGTCGCAGAGGACCTGCCGGACACCGCCGAGAGGGAGCTTCTTCCAGGGCGTGCGATCCGGGCCGAGCGGAAACATGGTGGAGAAGCGAAAACCATCGGGGCGAGAGACGGGGGCGTTCATCGGCTTCTCCTTAGGCAGGCGGGTAGCGCGCGGTCAGGAATCGCTGCGCGGGCGGCGGCGGAAAGCATCCAGGCTGACGACCTGCGGCGCCTCGGACGGGGTTTCGGCGGCTTCGGGCGAGGCATCGGCGGGTATGGCGGGCGCTTCCGGCGCGGCATCCTCCGGCGCTTCCGCCGCCGCGTCCTGGCCATAGGTGAAGCGCAGGCCGAAGCGCACTTCCGGATCGGCGAAAGCGGTCACCGCATCGAGCGGGATGATCAGGGTGGAGGGGATGCCGCCGAAGGACAGGCCGACGCTGATCAGCGCGGCGCCCTCGTCGTATTTCAGGTCCCAGAACTGGTGCTGCAGGACGATGGTCATTTCCTGCGGGTACTGCGCACGCAGCCGGGCCGGGATGTGAGTGCCCGGATCGTCGGTGCGGAAGGTCAGATAGAAATGATGCCCGCCCGGCAGCCCGTTCGCCCCGGCATGGGCGATGGCGCGCGCCACCACCTGGCGCAGCGCGGTCTCGGTCCAGGCATCGTAGGGCAGCAGGCTTTCCGGCGGTGCCGGGGTGGTGTCGTCGTCTTCCATGCTCGGTCCTCGCAGGCCGCACCCATAGCGCGCGCCGCTGGGGTGGGGAAGGGCGGGAAATGCCGGCATCTGATCCGGACGGCTTAACGGCGCAGCAAGAGGCATCGAGCAGGCTGGCGAAGCCGGGGACGGTCTCGCCGGGACAGCAGCTTTGACAAAGCGAATAAATTGACTTATATATCAATTCGTGAGGAAATTGCCGCGCGCTGCCAGGAGGGGCGTCTCTTTCGGCTGTTGCCTGCATTGCCCGGTCGGCCTGTCAGGCGGACCATGCTGGTCGCGGCAGAACTTACCCGCGTCCTGTTCGGGGGCGATCCGGCCCCTGCGGATGCGGTGCGAATCGGCCAGTTACGCCGCGATCTGGACCGTTTCATCGAAGGCGGCAGGGTCACGATACGCGATGGCCTCTATCGATCCGACCCCGCCTATATGGCGCGGCTCGATCCGCCGGGCGGGGAAATCTGGGAGATCCGCAGCGTCGATCCGCGCCCCGGCCTGCGCGTTTTCGGACGCTTTGCGGAGGAGGACATCTTCGTTGCGCTTCTGCTTCGGACCAGGAAGCAGCTTGGCGGGAAGAATGATCCCGCATGGCAGGAAGTGGTGCGGCACTGCAAGGCCGAGTGGCGGCAGCTTTTCCCCGGCCACGAACCCCATTCAGGAAAGCGAGTATGCGATTATGTCAGTTCCGCCGGCATTCTTCTCCGCCCTGTGCGATCGCCAAAGCGAGATATCGCCGGAGGTCCTTGCCTATTTCCGTGCGTGGATGAAGGAGAAATTTCATGATCTCGTGCTGGGCGAATTCGCTCGCCGCAAGCGCGAGCACCCGGAATTGACCCAGGCGGAGATTGCCCGCCGTCTGGGCCGGCGACCCGAGCAGGTGCATCGCTGGCTGGCCGCCCCTGGCAACTGGACGCTGGAAACGGCGAGCGATCTGCTGCTGGCAATTTCCGCCAGCACGGCGGCGGTATCGGTCGAACCGATCGCGGTGACGGACACCGCCAACCATCCCGGCGGGCCGGACTGGGCCGCCGATCTAGCGGTGGCTGGCGAGGCGTCCGCCCCGGCGCCCCCGGTCATCGCCGGCTGGGCCGGCATCGCGGCGCAGCCTTATGAAAATCCCATCCTCATCCGCCAGGAAATCCCGACCTTCGCCACAACCCTGGGAGCATCCGCATGAGCGAGAACACGGTCCGCCCGCATACCCCGCCCTTACCGGAGCGGGCGGAGGATTTCACCGACAGCTTCGCCAATGTCTTCCGCATGGGCATCAGCAGCAACGATTTCACGCTGATTTTCAGCACGCTGGACGAACGCGGCCCTGGCCATCCGCGCCTGTGCGACCGCGCCAGCCTGCACGTCTCGCCGCAGATGCTGAAAATGCTGTCCCTGCAGATCGCGATGAACGTCGAAGCCTATGAAAGCGCTTTCGGTCCCATCAAAATCCCGAAACAATTCGAACAATCGAACGACACCCAGCGCACAGAACTTAAAAAGCAATTCGACCACCTGGCAAACGGCTAACCCTACACTTCTCGCCCCCCTCAAAGCGGGAGAAGCGAACGTCCATGCAGACCCGCTGTGGCGAGCCGGCTGGCGGTGATGGCCGAGCACCGGAGCGGAGTGACCTCAAGGTCATGAGCACCGGAGCACAGGCCATCGCCGTCAGACGGCCGCCACAGTCAGGGTCTGCATGGACGTTCGAGTGGGGGGCTTCTGTTGCCCGGTGCCCCCCGAACCGCGCTTATCGCTTATGCAGCGACAGCGAGCGCCGAATTGTCGTTGGCACTTGTCATACGGCCCGATAACGGCGGAACCATGCCGAGCGAAAGATGGGTCTTTACCGCGCGTGTCGAGCCTGTTTCGCCCCCCTGGATCCAGCCGGGGAAACCCCCGGTGGAAAACTGGTGGAGGCGCCGGGCACTGCCCCCGGGTCCACAACGTTTATTCCACGCACCGTTTATCGCCATAGCCGGCAAGCCGGCATCCGGAATATAGGCATCCCGCCCCGGGATTGAAAGCGGAGTCGTGCGCATGGACCTGACCGAGCAGCAACAGGCGGAAATCGCCGCCAGCCGCGCCACCCCGCAGCCGACGCTGCGTCCGGTGGTGCCGGCGCTGGAGGCGATGCTGTACCAGGCAATGCCGGTGCTCGATCACGGGTTCGTCCGGGTGGTCGATTATCTCGGCGATGACGGCGCCATCGTGCAGGCGGCGCGGGTTTCCTATGGGCGCGGCACGAAACGGGTATCCGAGGATGCCGGGCTGATCCGCTATCTGATGCGCCACCGCCACTCGACGCCGTTCGAGATGTGCGAGATCAAATACCACGTGAAGCTGCCGATCTTCGTCGCCCGGCAATGGATCCGCCATCGCACCGCCAATGTGAACGAGTATTCGGCGCGCTATTCCATCCTCGACCGCGAATTCTATCTGCCGGCGGCGGAGCATCTGGCGGCGCAATCGGCATCGAACCGCCAGGGGCGCGGGGCGGTGCTGAGCGGGCCGGCCGCCGCCCGGGTGATGGCTCTGCTGCGCGAGGATGCGACGCGCTGCTTCGATCATTACGAGGCGATGCTGGCGGAAAACCCGGATGGGGAACCGGACGCCGATCATCCGGGTCTGGCCCGCGAACTCGCCCGGATGAACCTGACGCTGAACACCTATACGCAGTGGTACTGGAAAACCGATCTCCATAACCTGCTGAATTTCCTGTCCTTACGCGCCGATGCCCACGCCCAGTACGAAATCCGCGCCTATGCCGAGGCGATGATGCAGACGCTGCGCGCCTGGGTGCCGCTGGCCGCGCAGGCTTTCGCCGATTACCGGCTGGGGGCGGTGACGTTCTCGGCCCAGATGGTCGCGGTGCTGCGCCGGATGCTGGACGGCGAGGCGGTGGGCCAGGCGGAAAGCGGCCTGTCCAAGCGGGAATGGAGCGAGATGATGGCCTCGCTCGGGCGGACGGCGTGATCGTCATGCGGAGTCGCATGCCATGATTGTCGTCTTCGGCTCGATCAATCTAGATCTGATCTTCGCTTTGCCGGCGATCCCCCGGCCGGGGGAAACACTGCTCGGCCCGGCGGCGCGGATCGAGCCGGGCGGCAAGGGCGCCAATCAGGCGGTGGCGGCGGCGCGCGACGGGGCAAACGTCGCAATGGTCGGCGCGGTGGGGGCGGATGCGCTGGCCGAGGGCGCGCTGGCCCTGCTGACCGAGGCCGGGGTCGATCTGTCGCGGGTGGCGCGGGTGGATGCGGCGACCGGCTGCGCGGCGATCGCGGTGGACCCCGAAGGGCGCAATGCCATCGCCGTCGGCTCCGGCGCCAATGTGCTTGTCCGCGCCGATCAGGTGGCGGCGGCGCTGCTGGGCCCGGGCAGCACGCTGCTGCTGCAGATGGAAGTGCCGGCGGCGGAGAATGCGGCGCTGATCCGTCGCGCCCGGGCGGCGGGGGCGCGGGTGATCCTGAACCTCGCCCCGGCGGCGGAACTGGCGGAGGCGGCGCTGGCCGCCCTCGATCTGCTGGTGGTGAACGAGACGGAGGCGGCCTGGCTCGCCGCGCGCCTGGGTTGCGGCGCGGCGGCGGGCGATCTGGCGGCACGTCTGGCGATCGGTGTGATCCGCACCCTGGGCGGCGAGGGGGCGGAATATGCCGGTCCGGAAGGCGCCTGGTCGCAGCCGGCCATGGCGGTTGCCGTGCGCGACACGACGGCGGCGGGGGATTGCTTCCTGGGCGTGCTGGCGGCGGCGCTGGATCGCGGCATCGGGCTGCGCGCGGCGATGGCGCGGGCCGGGATGGCGGCTGGGCTGGCCTGCACGCGGGCGGGATCGCAGGGCAGCTTGCCGCGTGCGGCGGAGATCGACGCGGTGGCGTAAAGCCGCCCCGGGATCGTCTCCGCCGTCAAACGCGCCCCGGCATGATCGCGCGCGCGTCCGGCGCGGCCCGCATCACTCGATCACGATTTTCGGCCCGGACGGCGCGCGCGCGCCGCCGGCAAGCTTCGCCCAGACCGCGCTTGCCAGCTTGGCAATGGCTTGGGCGCCGACACTATCGGGGGCGGCGGCGACGATCGGCGTGCCGGCATCGGCGGTTTCGCGGATATCCAGCAGCAGTGGGATCTCGCCCAGGAATTCGGTGCCCAGCCGCGCCGCCTCGGCCCGCGCCCCGCCATGGCCGAAAATCTCGGCCCGGTGGTTGCAGTTCGGGCAGCAGAAATAGCTCATGTTCTCGACCAGGCCGAGCACCGGGACATGGGTCCGCTCGAACATCCTCACCCCGCGCCGGGCATCGGCCAGCGCCACGTCCTGCGGCGTGGAGACGATGACCGCCCCGCTCAGCGCCACGCGCTGGGCCATGGTCAGCTGGGCATCGCCGGTGCCCGGCGGCATGTCGACCACCAGCACGTCGAGCGTGCCCCAATGCACCTGGCC
>JAGWRU010000030.1 GCA_028869595.1 Rhodospirillales bacterium | reverse complement strand
TCGCCGGTGCCGCGGGCAGGCGCGGCAGCGTCGCCGGTAGTGCGGCGCGAATGCCAATCTCCGGTAGTGCGGCGCGAATGCCAATCTCCGGCTGCGCGGCGCGCTGGCTATCCGGCTGCGGCGCGGCGCCCGCGCTGGCCGGCGGCGCGGCGTCGATGACGGGAGATGCATCGAGCGTGAGCGACATGCGTGCAAGCACCCTTTTTGGGGCGCACGGCCTGACGGGAATGAACCGGGCGGCGTGCGGACCTGGCTGGCAGGCCGCCCAGAATCCGCGCGAATTGCTAAGAAAGGATTGGCGGCGACTGCGCGCCCCTCACGGCGAATCACTCATCCCGCGCGCCTCACGGCGAATCGCTCATCCCGCGCCCCTTACGGCGAATCACTCATCCCGCGCGCCTCACGGCGAATCACTCATCCCGCGCGCCTCACGGCGCGACCCAATGCTCCGCCCCGCGCGCCGTGAAATGCACGCCGCTCGCCTCCGCCCCCGCCTCGCGCAGCGCGCCGATCACCGCGACGCGTTTTTCCGGCGGCACCAGGAACATCATGAAGCCGCCGCCCCCCGCGCCCGATACCTTGCCCGCCAGCGCGCCGGCCGCCATCGCCGCCGCGCGCAGCCTCTCCATCGGCGCGGTGCTGATGCCGCTCGCGGTGCGCTTCTTGGCCGCCCAGGAACGCTCCAGGATCGCCCCCATGCGCGCGATCTCGCCGCGCAGCAGCGCATCCTTCATCGCCAGCGCATCGGCTTTCAGCCGGTGCAGATCCGCAAGCGCGCCGCCCGCCGGTTCCGCCATGCGCCGCTGCTGCTCGACGATGATCGTCTCCGAGCGGCGCGAGACGCCGGTGAAGCAGATCACCAGCGCCGTCTCCAGCTCCGCCAGCATGGCCGGCGCGACCCGCAGCGGGTTGACGATGACGCGATCGCCGGCCAGGAACTCGATGAAATTCACCCCGCCGAAGGCCGCCGCGTACTGATCCTGCCGCCCGCCGGCCAGGCCGAGATCGACCCGCTCGATCTCATAGGCAAGATGGGCGATGTCATAGGGGCCGAGCGGGGCGGCAAACAGCGCGGCGAACACTTCCACCAGCGCCACAACCAAGGCGGAGGAGGAGCCCAGCCCCGAGCCCGGCGGCGCATCGACGAAGGAGGTCACCGTCACCGCCGGCAGCACGCCGGCGGCGAAGTCGCGCGCCATGCGCCGCGCCACCGCCTGGTGCAGCACCAATTGCCCGCCCGGCCGGGCAGGATCGTGGCGTTCGGCGACCGCGATATCGGGGGCGTGGAAATGCAGCGCCCCGTCGCCGCTGGGGGCGAGCGAGGCATAGGCGTAGCGGTCGATGGTGACGTTCAGCACCGCCCCGCCATGGGCATCGCAATAGGGCGAGAGATCGGTGCCGCCGCCGGCCAGCCCCAGGCGCAACGGCGCGCGCGCGCGCAGCACCGCGCCTGTGGCGGCAGCGCGGCTCATCTCAGCGGCGCAGGATCGTCCGCCCGGCATAGCGCGCGGCGGGGCCGAGATCGGCGGCGATGCGGATCAGCTGGTTGTATTTCGCGGTGCGGTCCGAGCGCGCCAGGCTGCCGGTCTTGATCTGCCCGCAATTCGTCGCGACCGCGAGATCGGCGATGGTGGTATCCTCGGTCTCGCCGGAGCGATGGCTCATCACCGCGCGCCAGCCGGCGCGATGGGCGAGCTCCACCGCCTCCAGCGTCTCGCTCAGCGTGCCGATCTGATTGATCTTGATCAGGATGGCATTGGCCGAGCCTTCGGCGATGCCGCGGCGCAGGCGCTCGGGGTTGGTGACGAACAGATCGTCGCCGACCAGCTGGATCTTGCCGCCCAGCGTGTCGGTCAGCAGCTTCCAGGTCTCCCAATCATCCTCGGCGCAGCCATCCTCGATCGAGGCGATCGGGTAGCGCGCGCAGAGATCGGCGTAGTAGCGCACGATCCCCTCGCCATCGAGCGACTTGCCCTCGCCCTCCAGCTCGTAGCGGCCATTCTTGTAGAATTCGCTCGATGCCGGATCGAGCGCGAAGGTGACATCCTCGCCCGGGCGGTACCCCGCCTTCTCGCAGGCGCGGGTGATGAAGGCGAGCGCCTCGTCGGCGGATTTCAGATTGGGCGCGAAGCCGCCCTCATCGCCGACATTGGTGGAATGGCCGGCATCGTGCAGGCCCTTGCGCAGGGTCGCGAAAATCTCCGCGCCCATGCGCACCGCATCCGCCATGCTGGGGGCGGCGATCGGCTGGATCATGAATTCCTGGATGTCGATCGGATTATCGGCATGCTTGCCGCCATTGACGATGTTCATCATCGGCACCGGCAAAGTACGGGCATAGACGCCGCCGACATAGCGATAAAGCGGCACGCCCTGATCCTCGGCCGCCGCCTTGGCCACCGCGATGGACACGGCGAGGATGGCATTCGCCCCCAGCCTTCCCTTGTTCGGCGTGCCGTCGAGATCGATCAGCATCTCGTCGATATGCACCTGCTCGGTGGCGTCCATGCCGCCGATCGCATCGTAGATCTCGCCCTCGACATGGGCGATGGCCTGGCGCACGCCCTTGCCGCCATAGCGGGCAGCATCGCCGTCGCGTAGCTCCACCGCCTCATGCGCGCCGGTCGAGGCGCCGGAGGGCACCGCGCAGCGCCCGGAAGCGCCGCTTTCCAGCACCACTTTGGCCTCCAGCGTCGGGTTGCCGCGGCTGTCGAGAATTTCACGTGCGATGATATCGGCGATGGCGCTCATGATCGGGTTCGTCCTTGGCGGTGAACGGCGATGGCCTATCATGGCCGGCGCCGGCCTGCCACCACCTCGATGCGACAATCCCGCCGGCACGGCCCATCCAGGAGAGTTCCGATGCCACGCTGCCGCCCCGCCCTGCTGCTCGCCCTGCTGGCGAGCCCCCTGCCCCTCGCCGCCGCCATGCCGCAGGCGGCCCGCGCCGCCGATGTGGTGCGCCCCTATTACCATGCCGGCAGCTGGGACGCCTTCACCGCCCGCGTGCCCGGCCGGCCGCCGGTCTGCGGCATCGGCAACCGCGCCCCGGATCACCGCGTCTTCACCCTGCGCTTCGAAGCCGGCAGCCATGTCCTGACGCTGCGCGCGGTCAAGCCGAGCTGGGCCATTCCGCAGGGCACGCAGGTCAATGTGGTGATGCAGATCGGCCAGGCCGCGCCCTGGCCCGCCACCGCCACCGGCAATGCGCGTCAGATCGACTGGACCATCCCGGCGGTGCAGTCGCAGAATTTCGAGGCGCAGTTCCGCCAGGCCAGCACCATGACGCTGAGCTTCCCGGGCGGCAGCGAACCGACCTGGACGATTCCGCTGAACGGGTCGAGCGCGATCACCGATGCCTTCAACCGCTGCGTCGGTCAGATCACCGCGACGCCGGCCGCGCCCACCCAGCCCTATGGCGGGCCGACCCAGCCCTACGCCCCGGCGCGGTAAGCCGAACCGCATCCTGGCGCGGCATCTGGCGCACCCCCTTGGCGCACCCCCTTGGCGCGCCCCCTTGGCGCGGCGGCATCCGGAGTATCCCGGCGGCCGCCGCGGACCGCTCATCCCCCAGGGAGCCACCGAGGAGCGACCCGCTGCCCGCCCGGTTCAACCGGGATGCGGCAGATGCCAATGCCAGAACAGCGCCGCCGCGCGCAGGCCAAGGCATACCGCCCCGCCCAGCATTGCCGCCCTGCCCGGCGCCCATCCCGCCCGGCGGGCCAGCACCAGGGCCGCCGCCCCGGCCAGCGCCGCGCTGGCATAGAAATCGGCGCGCAGCACCCGCGGCACATGGGCCAGCAGCACGTCGCGCAGCGCCCCGCCGCCCACCGCCGTCAGGGCGCCGAGCAGCGCGCAGCTCAGCCCCGGCAGGCCGCGCGCCAGCGCCGCCTCCGCCCCGGCCACGGCGAACAAGGCAAGCCCCAGCGCGTCGAGCCAGGGCAATGCCGCGCGCATCTCCGGCCCGGGCGGCAGCGAAACGGCCAGCGCCGCACCGCCGAGCGCGGTCAGCAGATAGAGCGGATCGCGCAGCGCCAGCGGCGGCACGGCGCCCGAGAGGACATCGCGCAGCACGCCGCCGCCGAAAGCGGTCGCCATGGCGAGCACCGCGATGCCGAGCAGATCGAGCCCCGCCGCCGCGCCGAGCCGCCCGCCTTCCAGCGCAAAGACCAGCGTGCCGGCCAGATCGAGACCGCGCAGCAGCCGCGCCGCGGCGCCGCGCCCCGTCATCCGGGCGGCGGAACCATGCCGAGGACATGCTCCATGCCATAAAGCCCGGCCGGGCGCCCGGCGAGCCACGCCGCCGCCCGCACCGCCCCGGTGGCATAGGCGCGCCGGTCGAAGGCGCGATGGGTCAGCACGATCTGTTCGGTGGCGGCGGCGAAGATCACGCTGTGCTCGCCCACCACCTGCCCGCCGCGCAGCGCGGCAAAGCCGATCGTGCCCTCCCGCCGCGGACCGGTATGGCCGTCGCGGGCGCGTTCGGCGACCGCCTCGAAGGCGACGCCGCGCCCGGCGGCGACCGCCCGGCCCAGCCCGATCGCCGTGCCCGAGGGGGCATCGACCTTCTGGCGGTGATGCATCTCCAGGATCTCGGCATCATAGGCATCGGCCGGCAGCGCCGCGCCCATCTGCCGCGCCAGCGCCAGCACCAGATTGACGCCGGGGGAAAAATTCGCGGCATAGACCACGGGGACCCGCCGCGCCGCTTCGGCCACCCGCGCCTCGGCCGCCGCCGACAGGCCGGAGCTGCCCAGCACCCAGGCAATGCCCGCCGCCTCCAGCGCGGCGGCATGGGCGGGCACGGTTTCGGCATGGGTGAAATCGATCACCACGTCGCATGCGCCGGCCAGTGCCGCGATATCGCCGCGCAGCAGGGGTGCTTCCGCCCGCCCGTCGCGCGCCGTGCCGCCGGCGAGCATGGCCCCGGCGGCGGTCACTTCCTCGGCCAGCAGCTTTCCCATGCGCCCGGTGATGCCGGCAATGCCGATGCGAAGCCCCATTTCCGCCCTCCTTCGCGCTGCGCCCGGCTGTGCCGGATCAGGTTTTGCCGGCTTCGAAGAATTCCCGCACCTTGGCGAAGAAGCCCTCGCTTTCCGGATTGGCATGCGCCTGCCCGGCCGCCTCGGCGTCGAAGGCTTCCAGCAATTCGCGCTGCTTGCGGGTCAGATTGCGCGGCGTCTCGACCATCACCCGGATATAAAGATCGCCGCGTCCGGCGCGGTGCAGCACGGAAAATCCCTTGCCGCGCAGGCGCAGCTGATCGCCGGTCTGGGTGCCCGGCGCGATCTTCACCTTGGCCCGGGAGCCGTCGATGGAGGGCACTTCGACCTCGCCGCCCAGCGCCGCCTGGGCCATGCGCAGCGGCAGATGGATCATCAGATTGGCGCCGTCGCGCTGAAACAGCGGATGCGGGCGGATCGACACATCGACATAAAGATCGCCCGGCGGGGTGCCCTGGCGCCCGGCCTCGCCCTCGCCGCTGAGGCGCACCCGCGTGCCGTCCTCGATACCGGCCGGGATCGCCACCGCGACGCTGCGCTCGCGCTGCACGGTGCCGGCGCCATGGCAGATGCGGCACGGGTTGCGCACCACGCGCCCGGCCCCGCTACAGGTCGGGCAGACCCGCTCGACCAGGAAGAATCCCTGCTGGGACTGCACCTTGCCGCGCCCCTGGCAGGTCGTGCAGGTCTCGCTGCCGCGCGCCTTATCCTCCGATCCGGTGCCGGAGCAGGCCTCGCAGGCGACCCGCGTCGGCACCCGCAGATTGACCGTGACGCCGGCGAAGGCCTGGGCGAGATCGATCTCCGCCACCTGACGGATATCCGCCCCGCCGCGCGGGCGCCCGCCGCCGCGCCTTCCGGCGAAATCGCCGAACATCTGCTCGAACATGTCGCCGAGCCCGCCCGTGCCGAAATCGAAGCCGCCGGCAAAACCGCCCGCGCCGGGACCGGCAGGGCCGCCCTGCTCGAAGGCGGCATGGCCGAAGCGGTCATAGGCGGCGCGCTTCTGATCGTCCTTCAGGACGTCGTACGCCTCGTTGATTTCCTTGAATTTCGCCTCGGCCTGCTTGTCGTTCGGATTGCGATCCGGGTGATGCTGCATGGCCAGCTTGCGATAGGCTTTTTTCAGCTCATCGGCGCTGGCCTCGCGGGCCACGCCGAGCGTCGCATAATAATCCTGCTTCGCCATCGGTTGCCTTCAGGGGCTCGGGATTTCGGCAAAAGGCCGCGCCCGCCCGGGGCTGGAAAAACCCAGACCCGAGCGGGCGCGCGGAGAGAACGCTCTGTCCTGCGCCGGACGGCTCAGGCCGATTTCTTCTTCTCGTCCACTTCCTCGAACTCGGCGTCGACGACCTTCTCGCCCGGCTTGGCTTCCGCGCCTGGTGCCGCACCGGCGGCACCGGCCGCCTGCTGGTCCTTGTACATCGCCTCGCCGATCTTCATCGCCGTCTGGCTCAGCCGCTCGGTCGCCGCCTTCAGCGCCGCCGCATCGCCGCTTTCGGCGGCCGATTTCGCCGCCGCGATCGCCGCTTCGGCTTCCCCCTTATCGGCGGCGGCCAGCTTGTCGCCATGCTCGGCGAGGTTCTTCTCCACCTGGTGGATCAGCGCCTCGGCCTGATTGCGCGCCTCGACCGTCTCGCGCCGCTGCTTGTCGGCCTCGGCATTGGCCTCGGCCTCCTTGACCATGCGCTCGATATCGGCATCCGACAGACCGCCCGAGGCCTGGATGCGGATCTGCTGCTCCTTGCCGGTCGCCTTGTCCTTGGCCTGGACCGAGACGATGCCGTTGGCGTCGATATCGAAGGTCACCTCGATCTGCGGCACGCCGCGCGGGGCGGGCGGAATGCCGGTCAGGTCGAAATTGCCCAGCAGCTTGTTATCGGCCGCCATCTCGCGCTCGCCCTGGAACACTTTGATGGTCACCGCCGTCTGGCCGTCCTCGGCGGTAGAGAAGGTCTGGCTCTTCTTGGTCGGGATGGTGGTGTTGCGGTCGATCAGCCGGGTGAACACACCACCCAGCGTCTCGATACCCAGGGAAAGCGGGGTCACGTCCAGCAGCAGAACGTCCTTCACGTCGCCCTTCAGCACGCCACCCTGGATGGCGGCACC
>JAGWRU010000029.1 GCA_028869595.1 Rhodospirillales bacterium | reverse complement strand
GGCGACAAGGGGGTGATCGCCGCTTCGCTCGCTTCGATCGTGATCACCCTGGCGCTGATTTATGCGGTGGCGGTTCTGCCGAAGACGCCGCTGCTCTTTCAGCCGCTGTTTCAGACCCTGGTGGCCTCGGTGGTGGCGGTGCTGCTGCTGGTCCGCGCCCATCGCGCGGCAGTGGCGCGGGGAGAGAATTTGCACCTCGCCCTGCTCGAACCACCGCTGGAGTAGGACGATGGCCGGAAGTCAGGATATCGCGCCCGATCCGCGCAATGCGGAAGTACGGATCTGGCTGAACGGGCGGCTCTGCCGGCGGGAGGAGGCGCTGGTTTCCGTCTTCGATGCCGGCTTCATCGCCGGTGACGGGGTGTGGGAGGGGCTGCGCCTGCATCGCGGCAGGCTGCTGTTTCTGGATGCGCATCTCGACCGGCTATTCGCCGGCGCGCGCGCCATCGCCCTCGATATCGGCATGGACCGGGCGGCGATTGCCGCGGCGCTGCACGAAACCTGCCGGGCGAATGGCATGGAAGACGGGGTGCATATCCGCCTGATGGTCACGCGCGGGCCGAAAATCACGCCCAGCCAGGATCCACGCCAAAGCCTGGGCAAACCCACCATTGCCATCGTCGCCGAGTGGAAGCTGCCCAACCCGGCGGTGCAGCAGGCCGGGCTGAAACTGGCAACCGTCAGCCAGCGCTGCACGCGCGCCGATCAGTTCGACATGCGGCTGAACTCGCATAGCCGCCTGCCGCTGATCCTGGCCCTGTTGCAGGCCGATCAGGCCGGCGCGGACGAGGCGCTGATGCTCGATGATGCCGGCTTCATCGCCAGCTGCAACGCGACCAATTTCTTCTTCGTGGTGGGCGGTGTGGTCTGCACCTCCTCCGGCCGGTCCTGCTTCAACGGCATCACGCGGGCGAAGATCCTCGACCTCTGCCGGGCCGAAGGCATTGCGGCGGCGCCCGGCGATTATGCCCGCCTCGACCTTGCCCGCGCGGAGGAGGCGTTCGTGACCGGAACCTTCGCCGGCATCACCCCGGTTGCCACGATCGACGGCCAGCGTTTTGCCGCACCCGGCCCGCTGACGGGGCGGTTGATGGCGCTGTACCGCGCCCGCATCGACGCCGAGGCTGCCGGGTAGCGCGCGCCTACATCCCCGCCGCCGCTTCGAACAGGCGGACCACGCAGATGAAGGCGAGCACGTAAAAGCCGGAGCGCAGCCAGGACCAGTTGGCGATATAGGCCGCAGTGTACAGCACCCGGAAGGCGATGAAGGCGATCGCCAGATGATCGATCCGCGCGACCGGGGCGTGCAGCATCTGGGCGAGCAGCACGCCCGCCAGGAAGCCAGGCAGGATCTCGAAATGATTGCGATGCGCCCATTCGGCGCGTTTCGGCCAGCCGGCCACCCGTTCGGCCCATTCGCGCGGGCGGGCATTGTCGTAGCGGGCGGTGTTGGCGACGTAGGAACCGCCCTTGGCGATGCCCACCGTCACCAGCGGCAGGAAGATGGCGGCCAGCATGGCCCAGTCGGCGAGGATCATGATCGCACTCCTTTGCCGGATTACGCACCGAACGGGTGTTCGGATGCGGCAGGGAGATGGAAGCTATACCGGCGCGCCGATCATGCCATCCCGGCCGCTTTATCGTCGGCTGCGACGAGGCGGTTGGGGATCGGGCGTTGTGCCGTCTTTTTTCCGGACATGGCGGCCACGCCATGACAGCCAGGGCGAATGGGGGTGCTTGATCGGCCCGGGAAGCGCCTGCTCCGCTCTGGCCTGAAGCTGTTTTTCGTGATGGCGGAGAAAGAAGAAGCCCGCCCCCGTCAGTAGCAGTGCCGCCGCCGAGAGGGCAATGCCGAACGGCCCGGCCAGCACATCGATCTGATGACCGAGTTGATAGGCGCCGAAGCCATAGAGCGCTGCCCAGACAATCCCGCCAGCGGCATTGTAGAGCAGGAAGCGCCCCCAGGGCATCTGGTTGGCGCCGGCGAGAAAGGCGGCAAGGGCGCGCAGCACGGCGACGAAGCGGCCGAAGAACACCACCGCCCCGCCATGGCGCAGGAACATGTATTGCCCGAGCTTGATACGTGGCGGCGTGATGCGGATGGCAGGGCCGAAACGCAGCAGCAGGCGGAAGCCGAACTCACGGCCCAGCCAGAAGCCGAGATTGTCGCCCATGATGGCGCCGAGCGCTGCGGCCAGCACCACGATGACAATATTAAGCTGATGCGTGGCACCCGCGTAGATCGCCGCGGCGATCAGGGTGGCCTCGCCCGGGAAGGGGATGCCGATACTTTCGATGCCGATTGCCAGGGCCACCGCGCCATAGCCGTACGCACCGATCGTCTGCGCGGTATCGGCGGAAAACAGGATCATCGGTGGTCCGCCTGTCCGCCATCGGGGGATGCGGCTCGGTCCATCGGAAACAGGACAGCCGGCAGTCGTAACCAGCGCAGACAGCGGCAATAGAGGAAGTCGAGCGGCGGCAGCGCCCAGCGTTCCATGGCGGGGATCAGGAGCGCGCCGATCGCCGCGCCCAGCGGTGCCACCAGGAAGGACGCCAGCATATCGAGCGGATAGTGAACGCCCAGAAAGATGCGTGCCCAGGCGACAGCCAGCCCGCCCAGCCAGATCGCCGCACCCCAGCGCCGTGCCGCGCCCGTGACGATCAGGCCAAGGCCGAGGCTCCACATGAAGGTTGCATGATCGCTCGGGAAGGCATTATCGGCCGCGTGACGAATGAGCGTATGGCCGAGACCGATCACGAAGGGCCGCGGTTCGTACCAGATCATACCGAGGAGTTGATTGATACCGAGCGCGGCAAAGACCCCGCCGGTGCTCGCTAGCAGCCGCCCGCGTCGATCCGCCCGGCCACGGACCCACAGCATCACCAGCAGCACCATGGCCAGATAGACCAGCCATCCGGCGGTTATCTTGGCGCATGCGACAAGGACGAAGCCGGGATGGGTTGGAGCGTTCAGCAGAAGATAGAGGCGGTGGTTCAGGTGCGACAGCATGGATATTCCGATTGGGGGCAGCAACTCAGGTCAGGGCGGCCGGCGCGGCAGGTGCATCGCAACGCGGTCCGAAATGCGCGAGATAGCGCTGCTCGATGCGGGCAACCGGCAGGACGATGCAGACATCGGTGGTACCGAAGTCGAAATCGCAGACCGCACCGTCGCCGATGAAGGCGCCGACCCGCAGATAGGCTTTGATCAATGGCGGCAATGCTCGAACGGATGTACGGATATCGGGAAGATCGTCGGAACAGGCGACGCGTACGCGCCGCTGCGGCCATGCACAGGCGCGCCATTCCTCTGGTGCCAGGGCATTCTGATGCAGGAAGCGCAGCGGCTGCGCCAAAACATCGGGATCGGTGCCGGTAAAGCTGCCGCAGCCGAACATGGCGTCAGCCTCGTGGCGGCGCGCATAATCCCAAATCGCCTGCCACAGCAAGGCGATGACCCGGCCATTGCGATAGCTGGGCAGAACACAGGAGCGGCCGAGTTCCAAAAGCCGGCAGGTGCGTCGTGCCAGCAATGGGGTGATATCGAATTCGCGCGCCGTATAGAAGCCGCCATGGTATTCGGCGACGTCACGGCGCAGCAGGCGATATGTGCCGACCACCATCGGCTTTTGCCGGTCTGCGCTGTGATCGAGCACGACGATATGGTCGCATACGGCGTCGAACTCGTCCTCGTCGTGCCGCTTCAGCGAGGATAACCCGACCGCGCCGCTCCGATCGGCAAAGAAGACGCGATGGCGCAGGCGCTGTGCCGCCCGGATCTCATCGCGATTGCAGGCCAGCCTTGCCTCCAACCGCCCCATGGCGGTCTCGGCCGTGCCAGCGGGGATAACCACGGTATCATGGGAAGAGGCGCGGTGATCACGGTCCTGTGTTCCCGCTGTGAGAGAGAGACTGTCCATCCCCGCCTCATACGCGCGCAAGATTGGTTGGTTCTCTCGCGTACATGAACAATGCCCAACAATCGGATATGCCAACGCATAGATGCTTGATTCCGAGTTGCCTTCGGGTCATCCCTACATGGGGTAACGTAATGAACTTGCGCATATTACTGGTCGAGGACGACCGCGAAGTGGCAGCCTGCGCGGTCTATGGGCTAATCCGGGAAGGGTATCAGGTGGCGGTTGCCGCTGATGGCCGGGATGGGTTGCTGCGCGCTTCGTGCGAAGCCTGGGATATCCTGATCGTCGATCGCATGCTGCCGCAGCTCGACGGGCTGGCACTGGTGCGGATGTTGCGCGCGGGCGGAACCACAACGCCGACCCTGTTTTTGACGGCATTGGGGGAAGTGTCGGACCGTGTCGCCGGTTTGCAGGCCGGCGCCGACGATTATCTTGTCAAACCCTTCGCGATCGCCGAGTTGATCGCCCGGGTAGAGGCGCTCGGCAGAAGGCGGCAGGCGGCGATTGTGGTGAACACCACCCTTCGCGCCGGGGATTTGGAGATCGATCTTCTGACCCGCAAGGCTCGGCGAAAGGGAGAAATACTCGACCTTCAGGAACGCGAGCTTCGCACCCTCGAATATCTCATGCGCAGCGCCGGGCGTGTGGTAACGCGGGCCATGGTGCTCGAAAACGTCTGGGGCTTTCATTTCCAGCCGCGTACCAATCTGGTGGAAAGCAATATCAGCCGCTTGCGGTCGAAGATCGGGCAGGCTTCCGATCAGGGACCGATCGAGACGGTGCGCGGCATCGGCTATCGGCTGCATGCGTAAGATCCAGGCCGATCTCCGCGCCTCGCTCCACCGCATCATCGAAGCCATGCGTCCGATCGGGATGCCCCGCGTCGTCCTGACCTCCAGCTTCCGCCTGACGCTGTTATACGCGGCCTTGTTCGGCGCTTCCGCCCTGGTGCTTGCGGCATTGGTATGGTGGATCGCCACCGGCTATGTCGCAGGGCAGATCGACAGCGCCGTTACCACCGAGATCGCGGAAGAGCGTGCCGATGCCGGCGGTACGCTTGCGGGGCTTCAGGCGGTGATCCGTGCGCAGGCCGGGCATGCCAGTCCTGCGGCTTATTATTTGCTGCAAAATCGGGCCGGGCAGGTATTGGCGGGTAATCTTCCGGCCATGGCCACCGTCGATGGCATCCGCGAATGGACTCTGCCATCCGGTAGCGCGGTACGTGGGCGGGGGGTGGCGGCGCCGGAAGGCGGCTTTCTGTTCGTCGGTCTCGCGGCCTCCGATCTGCGCGAGCTTCGCCATGCCATCGGCTATGCGTTTCTCTGGGTCGTGGCGGGGACGCTGGTGCTGGCGGCAATCGGCGGAACGGTCATGAGTTTCGGCGTTCTCGGCCGGGTCGAGGCGATCAGCCGTGCCAGCCGGCGCATCATTGCCGGGGATCTCGGTCAGCGCATCGCACTGCGCGGCACGAATGACGAATTCGATCATCTCGCGGCCAGTCTCAATGCCATGCTCGATCGCATCCAGGTGTTAATGGAGGGGATGCGCCAAGTATCGAGCGATATCGCGCATGATCTGCGCACGCCATTGTCACGTCATCGCCAGCGGCTCGAACTTGCGCTGCTGGACGGCGGAACGGAGCATGATCTGCGTGCGACGCTGGCATCGTCGATTGTCGATATCGATGCCATTCTGGATACGTTCGGGGCATTGCTGCGTATTGCCAGGCTGGAATCGCGCACCGACCCGCCGCCCTTTACGGAGGTCGATCTTGGTGCGATCGCGCAGGATGTTACCGATGCGTATCGCGCCGTCGCCGAGGAGCGGCAGCAGAGCCTGGACTGCATCGTCGATTCAGAGGTCGCAGTACCGGGCAATCGGGAATTGCTGGCCCAGTTGGTTGCCAATCTCATCGAAAACGGATTGCGGCACGGGCAATGCGATACCGCCATGCGCATTCTGGTCACGATGCAGGACGGGGCGGTGGTTCTCTGTGTCAGCGATGACGGTCCGGGCATTCCGGCGGCTTTTCACCAGGCGGTATTCCGGCCTTTCTATCGCCTGGAAACCAGCCGTGATGTGCCGGGTACCGGGCTGGGGCTCAGTCTGGTTGCCGCGATCGCGCAAATGCACGATGCCCGCGTGACGCTGGCCGATAATAATCCTGGGCTTGCGGTCCAGGTCGTCTTTGGCCGGCCCCCGCTACCTGAAAGCGATGCGGAGCCGGAATGGCTGCGCCAGGCGCAGCGCTGGCTGCACCGCAGGCTACCGGAATGGTACGCCCGTCAGGCGACGCGCGGGGTGCATCGTGCATGGCACGGGGTTGCGTACGCGATCGCGCGGTTTCGCCAGGGACGTGGCACGGTGGCGAAGCCAAGGAACGCCGATCAGCACGATCAGGATGCGCGTTGACGCGGACCTGTCGTCGGCGAACCATCCTGCACTATTGCAACAGCGTCTGGCTGCGCACCAGCCGCGCGTACAGCCCGTCCTGTTCCAGCAGCGCGGCATGGGTGCCCTGTTCCACCGCGCCGCCATCGGCCATCACCACCACCAGATCGGCATCGCGCACGGTGGACAGCCGATGCGCCACCACGATCGTCGTGCGGCCGCGGCGCAGTCGCGCCAGCGCCACCTGCACGGCGGCCTCGGATTCGGTGTCGAGCGCGCTGGTCGCCTCGTCCAGCAGCAGGATGCGCGGATTGCGCAGCAGGGCGCGGGCCAGCGACACGCGCTGGCGCTGCCCGCCCGAAAGGCGCTGCCCGCCAGGCCCCACGCGGGTCGCGAAACCCTGCGGCAGGGCGGCGATGAAATCGAAGGCGGCGGCGGCGCGCGCGGCGCTTTCGATCTCCGCCTCGCTCGCTCCTGGCCGGCCCATGGCGATATTGGCGGCGATGGTGGTGTCGAACAGCAGCGCCTCCTGCCCGACATAGGCGATCGCATCGCGCAGGCTGTCCAGCCGCACGCTGCGGATATCCGCCCCGTCAATGGCGATCGAACCGTGCTGGGTATCGTGCAGACGCGGGATCAGCGCCAATGCCGTCGATTTGCCTGCCCCGGATGGCCCGACCAGCGCCACCGTGGTGCCGGGCGCGGCGGTGAAAGAGAGGTCGCGCAGCCCCGCCCGCCCATCGGGATAGGCGAAGGCGACATGATCGAAGCAGAGCAGCCCGGCGCCTTCCGGCAGGGCGGCGGCGTCCGGGCGTTCGGCGATGCTGGGTGCCTCGTCGAGCACGGTGAACACCCGCGCAAGGCCCGCCAGGCCTTCCTGCAGCGCCGCGTTCAGCGATCCCAGTGCCCGCAGCGGGCGCGAGGCGATCAGCAGCGCCGCCACGAAGCCGGTAAAATTGCCGATCGTGTTGCCGCCCATCGCCGCACGCCAGCCGGCAAATCCGATCACCGCCGCCACCGCGGCACCGCCCAGCACCTCCAGCACCGGATCGACGCGGGCGCGGCTTTTGGTCATGCGCAGCAAGGCGAGGTAGAGGTCGGAGAAAGCCGCCCCGGCGCGCTTCGTCTCCGCCTCCTCCAGCCGATAGGCACGCACGATGCGGGCCTGGGCGAAGCTTTCATTGAGCAACGCAGCGGTTTCGCCCATCCGCTCCTGCATGCCGCCCGAAGCGCGGCGGATGCGCTTGCCGATGCGCTGGATCGGCACGGCGGCCAGCGGATAGAGCGCGGCGGCGATCAGGCTGAGCACCCAGTCGAGATAGATCATCGAGCCGATCAGCCCGATCACCGTGATCGCATCGGCAACGCCGTTCACCGCGCGGGCCAGGGCTTCGCGGATGGTGGTGGCATCGGTGGTGAAGCGCGCGGCAAGCTGGGCCGGCGCCTCGCGCTCCAGCCGCGCGACATCGGTGCTGACGAGATGCGCGAATAGACGGTTCTGCAGGTCGCGGATGACGCGCAGCACCATCTTCTGCACCGCGACGTTCTGGAAATACTGCGCCAGCGCCTTCAGCGACGTGACCACGACGACGAGGGCCGGCAATTGATACAGGATGCGCTTGTCGCGGCCGGCGAACATCGAGAAGGCATGGTCGATGACCACCGGATAGAGCGCGGTGGTCCCCGACATCACCAGCGTCAGCGCCAGGATCAGCGCGAGCTGGCCTTTCTGCTGGCGCAGATGCTCGCGCCATAGCCGCATCACCAGGGCGCGCGTGGTCTCGCGGTCGGCGCCTTGGCGCGGCGCGATCGCGGGCGGGCGCGCAGCCGGCGGCGCGGCCGGATCCGGCGTGGGGGTGGCGGCAAGCGGCGTCGGGGCGGCATCCATGGCGGGCGTGTTATCAGCCACGCGCCGGCGGGGCCAGCCTCTTGGCATCCGGGCCGGCGCCATCGGCGCTGCCCTGGCCTGCCGTCCGCGCGGCGATCCGCCGT
>JAGWRU010000028.1 GCA_028869595.1 Rhodospirillales bacterium | reverse complement strand
AGTTCGGCCAGCGCCGCGCGCAGCGCCGTGGCATCGGCCGGCGCGCCGGCCGGATCGAGGCGCAGGCGCAGGCTGCGGCTTGCGTGGTGTTCCGGCGCGGCGAGCAGCAGACCCAGCGCGCTGAACAGGCCGGGCAAAGGCGGGATCAGCACCCGCGCGATGCCGAGCGCCTCGGCGATGGCGGTGGCGAATAGCGGACCATTGCCGCCGAAGGCCAGCAATGCCGCGGCACGCGCATCGCGGCCGCGTTCGACCGAGACGGCGCGGATCGCGCGCATCATGCTGGACGCGGCCAGACGCAGCATGCCGGCGGCGGCTTCCTCCACCGTCAGGCCGAGCGGGCCGGCGAGATCGCGCGCGATCGCCGCCCGCGCCGCCGCCGCATCCAGCGCCAGCGCCCCGCCCGCCAGCCCCGCCGGATCGAGATAGCCCAGCGCCAGATTGCAATCGGTGATGGTGGGCACGCTGCCGCCGCGCCCGTAGCAGACCGGACCGGGATCGGCGCCGGCGCTTTCCGGGCCGATTTTCGGCGCCCCCGCCGCGTCCAGCCGGCACAGCGAGCCGCCGCCGGCGCCGACCTCGGCCAGATCGATGGCCGGCAGTTTCAGCATATAGCCGGCACCGACCAGCAGCCGCGCGCCGGACAGCACGCCGGCGCCGATCTCCAGCGCCTCCGCCCGCAACACCTCTCCCTGTTCGACCAGCCCGGCCTTGGCGGTGGTGCCGCCCATGTCGAAGGTGATCAGCAACCCCTCGCCCAGCGCGCGCGCCACCGCCGCCCCGCCCACCACGCCCGCCGCCGGGCCGCTTTCGACGATGCGCGCCGGCTGGCGGGCGGCGAAATCCGCGCCGGCCAGCCCGCCATGGGACTGCATCAGGCGCAGCCGCGCGGTGATCCCCATCGCCGCGAGCCGCGCCGTCAGCACCGTCAGATAGGCGCGGATCGCCGGCTGGACATAGGCATTCACCACCGTCGTGCTGGTGCGCGGATATTCCTTGATCTCCGGCAGGATGGCGTGACTGACCGAGATCGCAAGGCCGGGCAGACGCGCGGCCAGCGCCTGCGCCACCGCCTGCTCATGCGCCGGATTGGCGTAGGAATGGAGCAGTGCCACGGCGACGCTTTCGATGCCGGCGGCGGCGATCGCGGTGATCGCCGCATCGAGGCTCGCCGGATCGAGCGGGATGGCGACGCTGCCATCGGGGCGCAGTTTTTCGATGACGGTAAAACGGTGCCGGCGCGCGACCAGCGGCGCGGGCTTGGTCCAGCGCATGTCGTACAGCACCGGCATGCGCAGATCGCGGATCTCCAGAATATCGCGAAACCCCGCCGTGGTGATCAGCGCGGTGCGCGCGCCCTTGCCCTCCAGCACGGTGTTGGAACCGAGCGTGGTGGCATGGCGCAGATCGCCGATCGCGGCCGGATCGGCAAGCCCGAGGGCGGCGATACCGGCCAGGATCGGCCCGGCATAATCGCCCGGGGCGGAGGCGATCTTGTGGGTGCGCACCGCCCCGGTTTCATCCATCGCCACCAGATCGGTGAAGGTGCCGCCGATATCGATGCCGAGCCGGATCACGAAGCCTCCTGTCAAAATCGGTCCGCCCGCATGCCGCGCCGCCTGCCCGCGCCGCCTTGCACGCGCGCCGCGCCGGGACCATGATCGCGGCACAAGCGTGCGGTCCGCCTGGAGGGTGCCCCATGGTCAGCGTCGTGCAAAGCCTGAGTGACAGCGAAACCGATGCCGCCGAATGGCAGGCGCGCTGCGACATGGCGGCGGTGTTCCGCATCGCCGCGCGGCTGGGCTGGAACGAGCAGATCGGCAATCACAACTCGCTGATGCTGACCGCCCCGCATGCCGAGCGGCCGCTATTCCTGATCAATCCGCGCGGCTATCTGTTTCAGGAACTGACCGCATCCGCGCTGATCGTCTGCGATCTCGACGGCCGCGTGGTGCGCGGCAGGGGCGAATTGCGCAAAGTCGCCTTCCACATCCATGCCCGCATCCATCTGCAGAAACCGGCGGCGACCTGCATCATGCATGTCCATCCGCAATACCTCACCGCGCTCGCGCTGCTGGAACGGCCCGAACTCGCCCTGGCGCATCACAACAATCTTTTGCTGAACGACCGGGTGGTGACCGACCCGGAGGGCGATGCCCCGGTCGACAGCAATGCCGAGGGCGATCGCATCGCCGCGCTGATGACCGAGGGCAAGTCGATCATGATCATGGGCGGGCATGGCGTGACGGTGGTCGGCCCGAGCGTGCATGACGCATTCGACGAGCTGTACATCGCCGAGCGCACCTGCATGTATCAGATGACGGCGATGGCGACCGGGCAGATGCTGCGCCGCCTGCCCGATGCCTCGCGCCGGCGCTGGCACGGCGCCTGGGGGGAAAAACTCGATGCCCGGCTGCATCTCGATGCCTGGCGGCGGGTGCTGGATCGCGAAGAACCCGACTACGCGCGCTGAGGCCGGCCATGCGCATCCGCCTGGGTGATCGCGCCATCGCCTATGATCTGCTCGGCCCGGCCGATGGCCCGGTTCTGTGCATGACCCATTCCCTGGCCGCCGATGGCGGCATGTGGGCCGAGCAGGTGCCGGCCTTGCTGGGGGCCGGCTATCGCGTGCTGCGCCTGGATATGCGCGGCCATGGCGGCAGCGATCCGCTGGCCGGACCCTATGCGATGGCCGATCTCGCCGCCGATGTCGCGGCCGTGCTGGAACGCCTGGCACTCGCGCCGGTGCATTATGTCGGCCTGTCGATCGGCGGCATGCTGGGCCAGGCGCTGGCCCTGGCGCGGCCCGACCTGCTCGCCTCCGCCCTGTGGGCCGATACGCTGCCGGCGACGCCCGCCGGCATGGCGAGCCTCTGGCAGGGCCGCATCGCCACGGTGCGGGCGGCGAACACGCTGGCGCCGATCGCCGATGCGACGATGGAGCGCTGGTTCACCCCCGCCTTCGCGCCGCGCCACCCGGCCCGTTTCGCGGAAATCCGCGAAGGCATCGCCGCCACCACCCCGGCCGGCTATATGGGATGCTGTGCCGCCATCGCCGATTTCGACTTCACCGCGCGCCTGCCCGGGCTGCGTCTGCCGGTGCTGGTGGTCTGCGGCGCGGATGATCCCGGCACGCCGCCCGAGGCCAACCGGCATATCGCCGCCCTGGTGCCCGGCGCGCGCTATCAGGAAATTCCCGCCGCGCGGCATTTTCCCAATGTCGAACAGCCGGATGATTTCAACCGCATCCTGCTCGGCTGGCTCGCCGCCCGGCGGGGCTGATCGCGCGGCCCCGGGGCGGGGCACGGGCGGACCTGGACAATCTGCGCGCTTGGGATGGGCGGCGGGCCATGCCATATGCCGATCACGGCACCGATCCCGGCTGCCGCAGCCACGCCGCGCCGATGGCAACGAGGCACGCCCATGACCGCCTTCACCCCGGAACTCGCCTTGCTTCTCGCCCGGGCGCAGTTCGGCTTCACCATCGCCTTTCACATCCTGTTCCCGGCCTTCTCGATCGGGCTTGCGAGTTTTCTCGCCGTGCTGGAAGCCGGCTGGCTGTGGACCGGGCGGCAGGTCTTCCTCGATGCCTATCAATACTGGCTCAAGATCTTCGCGGTCGGTTTCGCCATGGGCGTCGTCTCCGGCCTGATGATGGCCTATGAGATCGGCGCCAATTGGAGCGGCTATTCCGCCAAGGTCGGCCCCATTCTCGGCCCGCTTCTGGCCTATGAGACGATGAGCGCCTTCTTCCTCGAGGCGGGCTTTCTCGGCATCATGCTGTTCGGCCTGAAACGGGTCGGGCCGAAGCTGCATTTCGCCTCCAGCGTGCTGGTGGCGATCGGCACGCTGATTTCGGCGGCCTGGATCCTGTCGGCGAATTCCTGGATGCAGACCCCGGCCGGCTATACCATCGATGCCAGCGGGCGTTTCCTGCCGAAGGACTGGCTGGCGATCATCTTCAATCCCAGTTTTCCCTATCGCTTCGTGCATATGGTGATCGCGGCCTATCTGGCGACCGCTTTCGTGGTCGGCGCAGTCGGCGCCTATCATCTGCTGCATGATCGCAAAAATGCCGTGGCGCGGCTGATCTTTTCCATGGCGATGTGGATGGCGGCGATCGTCACGCCGATCCAGATCCTGGCCGGCGACATTCAGGGCCGCAACACGCTGACCTATCAGCCGGCCAAGATCGCCGCGATCGAGGGGGATTTCAGCTCCGGCGTGCAGCCGCTCAATCTGATCGGCTGGCCCGATCGGGCGGCCGGGCGGCTCGATTACACGCTCGCCTTGCCGCGCCTCGGCTCGGTCATCCTGACCCATACATGGGACGGCACGATCCAGGGCCTCGATGCGTTTCCGCGCCGCGACTGGCCGGTGCTGCCGGCGACGTTCTTCGCCTTCCGCATCATGGTCGGGCTTGGCGTGCTGATGTTCGGGATCGGTCTGGCCAGTATGTGGCTGCGCCTGCGCCGGCGGCTTTACGACACAGCCTGGTTCCATCGCGCGGCGATCCTGATGGGCCCGGCCGGCTTCGTCGCGATCATCGCCGGCTGGACGACGACCGAGACCGGACGGCAGCCCTGGGTGGTCTATAACCTGCTCGGCACCGCGCAGGCGGTCAGCCCGGTCTCGCCCGGGGCGGTGGCGGTTTCCTTCGCCGTCATCCTGGTGGTCTATGTCGTCGTGTTCGGCGCCGGCATCCGCTATCTGCTGGCGATGATGGCAAAGCCGCCGCAGATCGACGAGCCGCCGCCTTCCACCGCCGCGCCGCTGCGCACGCACGGCATCACGCCGCTTCCCATCGTCGAGGCGGGAGGCACGCCATGACCGCCGCGCTGCCCATGCCGATGCTGCCGGTCATCTGGGCCGGCATCATGGCCTTCGTCATCCTGGCCTATGTCGTGCTCGACGGTTTCGATCTCGGCGTCGGGCTGCTGTTTCCGCTGGAGCGCGGGGCGGAGGAGCGCGACGTGATGGTCAACACCATCGCCCCGGTCTGGGACGGCAACGAGACCTGGCTGGTGCTTGGCGGGGCCGGGCTGTACGGCGCCTTCCCGCTCGCCTACGCGATCATCCTGCCGGCCTTCTATCCGCTGGTGATCCTGATGGTGCTCGGCCTGATCTGCCGGGGCGTGGCCTTCGAATTCCGCTTCCGCGCCGACCGCGCCTCGCATCGGCGGTTCTGGGATGGCAGTTTCTTCGGCGGCAGCCTGGTCGCGGCCTTCTGCCAGGGGGTCATTCTCGGCGGGCTGCTGCAAGGGGTTGCGGTGCGGGACGGGGCGTTCCACGGCGCGGTATTCGCCTGGCTGCGCCCCTTCCCGCTGTTCTGCGGCCTGGCTTTGCTGGTCGGCTATGCGATGCTCGGCGCCGCCTGGCTGTGCTGGCGGAGCGAGGGGGCATTGCAGGCCCGCATGCGCGGCCATGCGCGCCGGCTGGGGCTGGCGATGCTCGCGGTGATCGGCATCGTCTCGGCCTGGTCGCCGCTGCTCAATCCGGATTTCTTCACCCGCTGGTTCGCGCTGCCCGGCCTGTTCGCGACCGCCATCGCCCCGCTCGCCGTGCTGGTGCTGGGCATCGTCTATTTCAGCCATTTGTCGCCGCGCGCCCGGCCCGATGGCGGGCATGACGCGACGCCGTTCCTGTGCGCGCTCGGGCTGTTCGTGGTGAGCTATCTCGGCCTCGGCTATTCGATCTTTCCGCTGATCGTGCCGCCTTCGATCAGCATCTGGCAGGCCGCCTCGCCGCCGGCCAGCCAGGAATTTCTGCTGGTCGGCACCGCCGTGCTGATCCCGGTGATCGTGCTCTATAACGGCTTCGCCTACTGGGTGTTTCGCGGCAAGGTGAAACAAGGTGCGCATTATCACTGAACGCCGCCAGCGCGGCCACGGCGCGCCGGAATCCCAGGACTGGCTGGATCGTCTGGCCATGCGGGCCGCGCGGCTGCCGGGCCTGCGCGGCATCGGCGCGCGCCTGCGATCGCAGCCGGGGCTGCGTCGCGCGCTGTGGTTCGCGGCGCTGTACGCCGCCAGCGTGGCGGTTTTCGCCCTCGCCACCTTCCTGCTGGAAAGCCTGGTGCCGAAATAGCCGGTCGGGCTCAGCCCGCTTCGGCGGCCAGCAGATCGGCGACCGCCGCCTCCAGCGCCTTCAGGCTGGCGCAGGGGCGCAGCACGGCGCAATGCGGGGCGTAGCGATGGATTTCCGAATCCCCCGTGCCCCAGGCGGGACGCATTTCCGGATTGAGCCAGACCACACGCTTCGCCCGCGCGGCGATGCGGGCCAGGATATCGACACGTGGATCGGCGCGGTTGGAGCGCGCATCGCCCAGAATGATGACGCTGGTGCGCCGGTCGAGCGTGGCCATGTACGCGCGTTCGAAATCCTCCAGCGCCGTGCCGTAATTCGACGCGCCCAGCCCGACTTCGCGCAGCACCGCGGCACCCGCCGTCTCCGGCGCATGCCGGCGCAGCAGATCGGTGACCTCGCTGAGGCTGGAGCAGAAGGCGAAGGCGCGCAGATCGGCCAGCACCTCCGACAGGGCATGCAGAAAGCTCAGCAGGAATTCGGCGACCGAGGCGACCGAGCCGGAGACGTCGCACAGCACCACGATGCGCGGCCGCTCGATCCGCCGCCGGCGCCAGACGGTCTGAAACAGCACCCCGCCCCAGGCCAGGTTGCGGCGCAAAGTGCGCCGGGCATCCAGGCGGCCGCGCCTGGGATGGCGGCGCGGCCGGGCATGGCGGGTGGCGAGTTTGCGCGCCATCGCCCGCAGCACCCCGCGCAGCCGCGCCCGATCGCGCGGCGACAGGCTGGCGATGCGGGCCTCGGCCAGCGCCGCATCGCGCAGCCGGGCATTTTCCGGCCGCGCGTAAAGATCGAGCGCGCGTTCCGCCGCCGCGCGCGCCGCCGCGCGCAGCCGGCCCAGCCCTTCGCCCAGCCGATCCGCCCGCTCCTCCGCGCCCTCGGCGCGCAGTGCCGCGATGCGCGCTTCGAGCGCGCCGAGCCCCATCGCCTCCAGCATGCGCCGGGCGTAGAGATTGACCTGGGTGAAGACGGAGATGCCGGCCAGGCCGACCGCCTGACCCGCCTCGGCCAGTCCCGCCGCCAGGCTGGCGCCATCGCCGGCCAGCAGCATCCCGGCCAGGCCGGTTTCCGCGTCCGCCGGCGCCTGCGCGGCGGCGGCGGGCGCTGCCTCGGGGGCGGGCGCTGCCTCGGGGGCTGCGAAATACCGCGCGAAACAGGCCGCGAGCCGGGCCTTCTCCTCGGTCGTCTTGGCGAGAGTCGCGCCCAGCGCGGCGCCGAGCAGGGCGCGATCGCCATAGCCCAGCAGGGATGCGGCGCGCAGCGCGTCCTGGGTTTCCGCCGGCGAGATCCGCACCCCCGCGCCGCGCGCGGCGCGGATGAACCCGAGCAGCGGCGCCGCCGCATCGTCGGGCGGCGGCGGCTCAGCCGGCGATGGCGGCGGCACGGCGCGCCTCCTCCATCAACCCGCCCAGGGCGCGGGCGGCGGTTTCCACGTCGACCTCGTATTTCAGCAGCACGTTCAACGTCTCGCGCACCGTCTCCGGGCCGAGCACCGTCGTATGCAGCAGCACCAGCGCGCGGGCCCAGTCGATGGTTTCGCTGACCGAGGGCAGCTTGCGCAGATCGAGGTTGCGCAAGCCCTGCACGAAGGCGACCAGGGCGGCGCGCAGGGCCGGCCCCGCCTCCGGCGCGCGGGCGGCGACGATCCGCCCCTCCAGCGCCGCGTCGGGAAAGCCGATATGCAGATGCAGGCAGCGCCGCTTGAGCGCATCACCGAGATCGCGCGCGGCGTTGGAGGTCAGCACGACGAAGGGGCGGACGCGCGCGGCGATGCGTCCCAGCTCGGGGATCGAGACCTGAAAATCGGCCAGCATTTCCAGCAGGAACGCCTCGAATTCGGGATCGGCCTTGTCGATCTCGTCGATCAGCAGCACCGCGCCTGCCGGCGCCTGCAGGGCTTGCAGCAAGGGGCGCGGGGCGAGGAATTCGGCGGCATAGAAGCGCTCTCCCACCGCGTGCAGCCGGGTCATGGCGCCGTCCAGCCCGCCGGCCGCGCCGCCCAGCGCGGCGTTCACATGATCCTTGAGGATCTGGGTGTAGAGAAGCTGCTTGCCGTATTGCCATTCATAGAGGGATTTGCCCTCGTCCAGCCCCTCATAGCATTGCAGCCGGAGCAGAGGCAGATCGCTCCAGCCGGCCAGGGCGCGGGCGAGTTCGGTCTTGCCGACGCCGGCCGGGCCTTCGACCAGCAGCGGCTTGCCCAGCCGGGCGGCGAGGAACACCGCCGTGCCGAGGCCGCGATCGGCGATGTAGCCCTGCCCGGCCAGGGCCGCGACCACCGCCTCGGGCGCCGCCAGGGCGGTGAACCGCGCGGGCATGGCGGCAGGCGGCGCCTCCGGACCCGTCATGGAAGTTTCATCGTGGTGCAATGATTTCGTCCCCGCCCGCGCCCAGCTTTCGTTCCATCATCGACCGGGGCGTGCTGCCCCGGGCGAGCCGCTCCTGCCAGAGGCGCGCCCCGCACGGGATCGCCGGCAAATCCGGAGCGGCTCAATGAAACGCATTTCCCTGGCCTTGGCCATCGCCCTGGCCGCCGCCGCCGCCGCGCCGCTCGCCCATGCCGGCAGCGCGATCAGCGGCGCGGGCTCCAGCTTCGCCGCGCCGCTCTATGCGCGATGGGCGGCGGCGGCGGCGGCGGCCACCGGCATCGCGCTGCGCTACCAAGCGATCGGCTCCGGCGCGGGGATCAACCGGATCCTTCACCGCGCCGTCGATTTCGGCGCCTCCGACATGCCGGTGCCGGCCGATCTGCTGGCCACGTACGGGCTGCTGCAATTCCCCAGCGTGATCGGCGGCGTCGATATCCTGGTCAACCTGCCCGGCATCGGGGCGGATCGGCTGAAACTGACCGGCCCGGTGCTGGCCCGCATCTATCTCGGCGAGATCACACGCTGGAACGATCCGGCGATCGTCGCGCTGAACCCGGGCCTGTCTTTGCCGGCGCTTGCCATCACCGCCGTGCATCGCCTCGACGGGTCGGGCACCACGTTCGTGTTCACGGAGTATCTCGGCATGCAGAGCCCGCGCTGGAAAGCCAGAATCGGCGCCTCCACCGCGATCGTCTGGCCGGTCGGTGTCGCGGCCAAGGGCAGTGACGGGCTGGCCCGCGCGGTGGGCCGGATCAACGGGGCGATCGGCTATGCCGAAAGCGCCTATGCCGTGCGCGCCCATCTGAGCACCGCGCTGCTGCGCAACAAGGCCGGCATGTTCGTGGCCCCGACCATGGCCGCTTTCGCCGCCGCCGCCGCCAGCGCGGACTGGGCGCGGGCGCGGCATTTCGCCGTCGACCTGAACGATCAGCCGGGCGCCGCCTCCTGGCCGATCGAAAGCGCGAGCTTCGTGCTGTTGCCGCGCGATCCGAAGGACCCGCAGCAGAACGCCCTGGTGACGCGGTTCTTCGATTGGGGCTTCCGCCATGGCGGCGAGATCGCCGAGGGCCTGCTTTATGTGCCGCTGCCGGCGCCGGTGCAGGCAGCGATCCGCGCCGCCTGGAAGACGCTGCCGGGCCAGGAATAGGGCGCGGGCCGGCCGCGCGGGCGCCGTCGGGTGCGGGCGCGCTGTCATCGAAGCTTCATCGAACTGCAATAGAGCGGTCGCGTACTCGACCTATGAGCAGGTCGTCTAACCGGCGGGCGGATGTTCCTGTCGCCGGTCATGCTCATGGGAGAGAGAAGCTGATGTCAGGATCCAACATTGCCGGCCGCGGGCCGAGCCGCCGCCTCGTGCTGATGGGGGCCGGGATGGCCGCAGCGATCGCCGGCTTCACCGCCGCGGTGCCCGCCCGCGCCGCCACCGTGAACCTGTTGGAGACGGGCTCCAGCCTGCTCTACCCGCTGTTCAACCTGTGGGTGCCGGCCTACACCAAGGCCAACCCGAACGTGAAGATCACCACCCAGAGCACGGGCAGCGGCACGGGCATTTCGGAAGCCATTTCCGGCGTGGCGCAGATCGGCGCCTCCGACGCCTATCTGTCCGATGCGCT
>JAGWRU010000027.1 GCA_028869595.1 Rhodospirillales bacterium | reverse complement strand
CGCGGAGGCCCGCGCGGTGTCGACGGTCAGTTCCGGCGTCAGCGGCGGTTCATAGGGGCTGTCGATGCCGGTGAAATTCTTCAATTCGCCGGCGCGCGCCTTCCTGTAGAGCCCCTTCACGTCCCGCGACTCGGCCACGGCCAGCGGCGTGGAGACATAGATCTCGAGGAACTCGCCCGGCGGCATCAGCGCCCGCGCCATGTCGCGTTCGGCGCGGAACGGCGAGATGAAGGAGACGAGCACGATCAACCCCGCATCGGCCATCAGCTTGGCCACTTCGGCCACGCGGCGGATGTTCTCCACCCGGTCGGTCTCGGTAAAGCCCAGATCGCGGTTGAGGCCATGACGCACATTGTCGCCGTCGAGCAGATAAGTGTGCCGGCCTTCGGCGAGCAGCCGCTTCTCCACGAGGTTGGCGATGGTCGATTTGCCCGCCCCGGACAGGCCGGTGAACCACAGCACCGCCGGCTTCTGTGCCTTCAGCGCGGCGCGCGCTGCCTTGTCGATATCGAGCCTGTGCCAATGGACATTGCTGCGCCCGGCGCGCAACCCGGCGATCATGCCCGCGCCGATGGTATTGCGGCTGAGCCGGTCCACCAGGATGAAGCTGCCCAGGCCGCGATGCTCCTGATACAGCGTGCAGGCGATGGCGCGCGGCAGCGAGAAGGCGACGCGCCCGATCTCGTTCAGGGCCAGGGATTTGGCCGGCACTTCGCTCAGCGCCTCGATATCCAGGCGGCTGGTGATATCGGTCACCGTGGCGGTGATGCTGGTGGTGCCGATCTGCATCTGATAGGCGCGCCCGCGCAGCAGCGGTGCCTCGTCCATCCACACCACCTGCGCGGTGATCTGATCGGCAAGTTCGGGCAGCGGGGCGGCGGCCAGCACATCGCCGCGCGAGACGTCGATTTCGCGATCCAGCACCAGCGTCACCGGCTGGCCGGGTCCGGCCTCGCTCAGATCGCCATCCATGGTGACGATGCGCGCGATCTTTGCCTCGGTCCCCGGCACGGTATTGGCGATGGCATCCCCCGGGCGCACCGTGCCGGCGGCGATGGTGCCGGCATAGCCGCGAAAATTCAGATCGGGCCGGCAGACCAGGGAAACCGGCATGCGAAACGCGGCCGTGCGGGCCGGGCGATCGGGTTCGGCCGCTTCCATCGCGGCCAGTACGGTGGGGCCGGTGAACCAGGGCATGCGCTGGCTGGCGGTGGTGATGTTGTCGCCATCGCGGGCGATCACCGGGATGGGCGTCACCGTCATCGGGTTCAGGCGCGGGCCGAGCGCTGCGAAATCCGCCACGATCGCGTCGAACACATCCCGGCTGAAATCGACCAGATCCATCTTGTTGATCGCCAGCACTACCTGGCGGATGCCCAGCAGGCTGGCGATGGCGGCGTGCCGGCGGGTCTGATCGAGCAGCCCGCGCCGCGCATCGACCAGCAGGATCGCCAGATCGGCCAGCGAGGCGCCGGTGACCATATTGCGCGTGTACTGCTGATGGCCGGGCGTATCGGCCAGGATGAAGCGCCGGGCCGGGGTTTCGAAATAGCGATAGGCGACGTCGATGGTGACGCCCTGTTCGCGCTCGGCCGCCAGACCGTCCACCAGCAGGGCGTAATCGAGCCCGTCTTCCACCGTGCCGAAGCGGGCGCTGTCGCGTTCCAGCGCCGCCATCAGATCCTCGGGGATGGTGCCGCATTCAAATAAAAGCCGCCCGATCAGGGTGGATTTGCCGTCATCGACGCTGCCGCAGGCCAGCACGCGCAGAAGCTGATCGGGCATCAGAAATATCCCTCGCGCTTCTTCGCTTCCATCGAGGCGTCCTGGTCCTGATCGATCAGCCGGCCGGCGCGTTCGGATTGCCGGCTGTCGCGCATCTCGGCCAGAATCGCCGCGATACTGTCGGCGGTGGAGAACACCGCCGCGCTCAGCGGATAGCAGCCCAGCGAACGGAAGCGCACGCTTTTCATCTCGGGCTTTTCGCCGGGTTCGAAGCGCATGCGTTCGTCATCGACCACGATCGGCACGCCGCCCCGCATCACCACCGGGCGGGGTGCCGCGAAATAGAGCGGCACGACATCGATCTTCTCGGCGGCGATATAGTTCCAGACATCCATTTCCGTCCAGTTGGACAGCGGAAAAACCCGCAGCGTCTCGCCCGGGGCAAGGGATGCGTTGTATTGCGCCCACATTTCCGGCCGTTGGCGTTTCGGGTCCCACACATGACCCGGGGCGCGGACCGAAAAAATACGTTCCTTGGCACGCGAACGCTCCTCGTCGCGGCGCGCGCCGCCGATCGCGGCATCGTAGCCGCCCGCGCTCAGCGCGGCTTTGAGCGCATCGGTCTTCATCACCCGCGTATAGAAGCCGCTGTCGTGGTCGAACGGGTTCACCCCGGTGGCGACGCCCTCATGGTTGGTGTGCACCCGCAGATCGAGGTTGAAGCGCGCCGCGGTGGCATCGCGGAAGCGGATCATGTCGCGGAATTTCCACGTCGTATCGATATGCAGCAGCGGAAAGGGCAGGCGGGCAGGGTGGAAAGCCTTCAGTGCCAGATGCAGCAGGACCGAGCTGTCCTTGCCGATCGAATACATCATCACCGGGCGCGCGGTCTGGGCCGCCATCTCGCGGAAGATATGGATGCTTTCCGCCTCCAACTGGCGGAGATGGGCGGGCAGGGCCATCAGACGGGTCCGTTCGCGATGCGCATGGTCGGGCTGTAGACGATTGCGCAGGACGAGGCAAATGCACAAAGAGGCCGGGAAAATTCATCCCGTTGGCGCCACGATCGCGGAAATCCGCTGCTTTTTCCAGGGGGAAGGGTAAGAATTCGGCCCTGCCGGCCCGGCATGGCGCCCCCGACCGGATGCGCGTTGACGCTCCCGTACTGCCCGCCTAGCTTGCCCGTCTGGTCCGTTTCCAAGGGGGAAAGCATCCAATGAGCAATGCGTTGAAGCGCCGGCTGGCTGCCGGCAAGGCGGCGGTGAATGGCTGGCTGGCGATTCCGTCCGGCTTTTCGGCCGAGGTGATGGCCCAGTGCGGCTGGGACAGCGTCACCGTCGACATGCAGCACGGCGTGCAGGACTACCAGTCCATGGTGCAGTGCTTCCAGGCGATGCAGGCCCATCCCGCCACCGCGATGGTGCGGGTGCCGTGGAACGAACCCGGCATCATCGGCAAGGTGCTGGATGGCGGCGCCATGGGCGTGATCTGCCCGATGATCAACAATGCCGCCGAGGCGAAGGCGCTGGCCGATGCCTGCCTGTATCCGCCGGCCGGCAAGCGCTCCAACGGGCCGATCCGGGCTGCGATGTACGGCGTTGCCAGCAATTACCAGAAGACCGCCAATGACGAAGTGCTGGTCATCGCGATGATCGAGACCCAGGCCGGCATCGACAATATCGACGAGATCCTGTCCGTGCCGGGCATCAGCGGCATCTATATCGGCCCGTCCGATATGGGCCTCGCGCTGGGCATGATCCCGATCCTCGATCGCGAGGAGCCGAATATCCTGGCGATCTACGAAAAGCTGCTGGCTTCCTGCAAGAAGCACGGCAAATTCGCCGGCATCCATAACGGCACGGCGAGCTATGCCGCGCGGATGATCAAGATGGGCTTCAGCCTGGTGACCATCGCCAATGATAGCGGCCTGATGGCCCGCGCCGCGACGGAGGCGGTGAACGTCACCCGCAAGGAAGCCGGCGAGCGCGCCAGCGTCTGAGGATGATCTGCATCCGGCCCGGCCGCGTCCAAGCGTGCCGGGCCGTTTCTTTTCGAGTGAGAGAATGCGCATGACCGACACGCCCAGCCCGGTGCTGTTCCTGCATCCCGATGACAGCGTGGCGATCGCGCGCGCGAGCCTGCTGCCCGGCACGCCGGTGGCGCCGAATGTGGTGGCGGCCAGCCGCATCCCGGCCGGGCACAAGGTCGCGGTGCGCGCCATCGCGAGCGGCGAGGCGATCCGCCGCTATGGCCAGATCATCGGCTTTGCGACGCAGCCGATCGCGCCGGGCGTGCACGTCCATGTGCAGAATTGCGGCATGGGCGATTTCTCCCGCGACTATGCCTATGGCGTCGATGCGACGCCGACCGCGATGCTGGCCGAGCCTGCCAGCTTCCAGGGCATTCGCCGTCCGGACGGGCGGATCGGCACGCGCAATTACATCGGCATCCTGACCAGCGTGAACTGCTCCGCCCATGTCGCCGGCATCGTCGCCGACATGTTCCGCCGCAACCCGATGACCGGGCATGATCCGCTGGCCGAGTTTCCCAACGTCGATGGCGTGGTCGCGCTGACCCATAAGACCGGCTGCGGCATGACCCAGCACGAGCCGCTGCGCGTGCTGCGCCGGACGCTGGCGGGCTATGCACGGCATCCGAATTTCTCCCACGTCATCGTGCTCGGCCTGGGCTGCGAAGTGAACCAGATCGGCGGGCTGATCGAGGAGCAGAAGCTCTCCGGGCGGCTCAAGGCGATGGATATCCAGAGCATGGGCGGCTCGCGCAAGACGGTGGAGGCCGGCACCGCCTTCGTGCGTGAGGTGCTGGCGGAATCGAACCAGGTGCGGCGCGAGACGGTGCCGGCCAGCGCCCTGACGGTGGCGCTGCAATGCGGCGGCTCGGACGGGTATTCCGGGATTTCCGCCAATCCCGCCCTCGGCGCGGCGAGCGATCTGCTGGTCCGTCATGGCGGCTCGGTGATCCTGTCGGAAACGCCGGAAACCTATGGCGCGGAGCATCTGCTGACCCGCCGCGCCGTCTCCCGCGAAGTGGGCGAGAAACTCGTCGCGCTGATGCGCTGGTGGGAAGAATACACCAGGCGCGAGGGCGCGGAGATGGATGCCAATCCCTCGCCCGGCAACAAGGCCGGCGGGCTGACCACCATCCTGGAAAAATCCCTCGGCGCGATGGCGAAGGCCGGGTCCACCAACCTGGTGGATGTGGTGGGGTACGCGGAGGAGATCACCAGGAAGGGCTTCGTGTTCATGGACACGCCCGGCTACGACCCGGTGGCGGCGACCGGGCAGGTGGCGGGCGGGGCGAACATGGT
>JAGWRU010000026.1 GCA_028869595.1 Rhodospirillales bacterium | reverse complement strand
TGGTCACGCCGATCGGCAATTGATCGATCATCTGGCTTTGCACGAAGGCACGGCGCACGACGCCGCGCAGCGTCTCCAGCGCGGTGGCCATGCGCCCGACCTCGTCGCGCCGGTCGGTGAAGCCGATGCGCATGCCGGTCTCGCCCGCCGCCATCGCCGCCACCGCCTTGGTCATCGCGCCGATCGGCCGGGCGATGGCGCGCGCGGTCAGCCAGGCGGAGCCGGCCAGCACCAGGCCGATGATCGCGGCGATGGTCAGGATGCGTTCGCGCGCGAAGGCGGCGGCGGTATCGGCCTCCGCCCTTGCGGCGGCGACGCGGCCGCTGATCATCTGCGAGGCCTGGCCCAGCGCGTCGCGCACCGATCGGTCGGCCTGGGTGAGATCATGGGTGGTGAAACGATCGAGCAGCGCCGATTGCTGCACCAGATCGACCGCCGCCTGGCCGATCGCCTTGCCGAGCGTGCCGAGGATGACCGCATCGCCCTTGACCTGATCGTCGAGCCCGCTGGCGAGCAGCAGTTTCAGCCGGGCCTGGGTCTGCGGCACCGCTTCGCGCACCTGGCTGCCGATGGCGGGATTGCCGGTCGCCATGAACATCAGCGCCGCATTCAGCAGATGCGCCATCGACAGGCGATAGCGGTCCAGCGCCTGACGGCTGGCCAGATGCCGATCGAGCGGCGCGGCGGCAGCGGGTTTCGCCGCGCCGCCCGCCGGTGCGGCGGCGACCGCGGCCACGCCCGAGGCGGTGGCGGCGCCGGCGGTCAGTTCCTGCATCAGCGTGTTGACGCTGTCCTCGAAAATCGGTTGGGCCTGGAACAGATGGCGCTGGCGGGTGTTCAGCATCGCCCCGCGCATCGCCTGGGCGCGCTGGATCAGCCCGTCCACGCCATCGAGCCCGGCCAAGGCGCGGGCCAGCATGTCGCGCTGCGCCTGGCTTTCCTGGTCCGCCTGCAGCGCGCGCAGCAGGCCCCGCGCGCGGGCGCCGGCCCGGCTTGCCGCATCGACGGTGCGATTGACCTCCGCCACGCTTTGCTGGAAGCGCACATCCTGGCTGTGCTGCAACATCGCCTGCGCGGCCATCAGGGCGGCGGCGATCTGGCGCTGCTGCGCCGCCGCCACCGCCACCCGTGCCTGCAGCGCGGTGACCCGCGCCAGCCCGCCCAGCGCCGAGACCGCGAGAAATCCCAGCAGCATCAGCGTGACGCCGCCGGACAAAGCCAGCTTCAAGCCGATCGAGAGATTGCGTACGAACCGCATGCCGGGCCCTTTCGCCATAGCGAGCGGGCCAACCCTGCCTGGACCGGCTTAACCGGCGGTGAACGCGGCGAAGGCGATGGCGATCGCCGCCCAGGTCAGCACCAGCGCGCCGGCGGTGAAGCGCAGATTCCAGATCGTGCTGACGGTGAAGGGAGAAACCCCGGCCCAGCGCGCCGTGGTGATGGCCGAAGCCGACATCGGCGTCATGCCGATGCCCATTCCCCAGCTCAGCATATAGGCGAAGGCGAGGCAGGCGGGCGGAATGCCGAGCGCGCCGGGATGCGGGATCGCAGCCCCCAGCAGCGCCACCACCGCGACCGGGTTGAGGCCGATCTGCCCGGTCGCGATCAGCACCACGGGCACCGCAAGCGGCACCAGGATCGGCGGCAGCCCGGCCAGCAGACCGCCCGCCCCGCCATGCGCCAGCACGCCGCCGATCGCCGTGCCCATGAAGCCCGAGGCGGCGAGCACCGTCGCCTCGCCGCGAAAGCCCGGAATATGCGCCAGATAGCGCCGCCCGCGCCGGGCCAGCAGGGCAGGTTGGCGGCGCGGACCGAGCCGGTGCGTCTGGACGATCTGCCAGCCGAAGCCGACCAGCGGCACGATCAGCGTGACGGCGGCGACCAGGGAAAGATGGCCGAAGGCATTGGCCGATTCGGCCAGGATCATCACCAGCGCGACCAGGGCGATGATGCCGAGATGGATCGACCAGCCATCGCGCGTCCGCCCGTCCGGCGCAGCGGCGGCGCGGCGCGGCGCGAATTGCCGATCCTCCGCCCAGCCCAGCACCGACATCGCGACCGATACCGCGAAGGCGGCGGGCAGCAGCAGGCGCATCGGCGCGCCGGGCACGGCGGTGGAGACCACGGCGGTCATGATGTTCAGCGGGCTCCAGCAATTCATCACGCAGAAGCCGCGATAGATCGCCATCAGCATGCGCCGGCCGCGCAGCGCCGGGTCTTCGCCGTTGGGTTGGGCGGCGGCTTGCGCGTTGGCGCGCGCCACCATCGCGCCCAGCAGGTCGATCGCGCCATAGGACAGAATGATGCCGAAGACATGCCCGCCGGCATTCAGCGCGGCATAGCGCCGCCCCGGCGGCTGCGCCACCAGATGCGCGCCGCAGCGGCGCACCAGCTTGCTGGTCTCGGCGGCATCGCGCAGCGCGGTCAGCGCCAGGAAGAAGGCGGCATAGCGTGCCCCGTGCCGCCAGCCGCGCAGGAACAGAACCAGCGGATCGGGCGCGGCGGCAACCCCGGCAAGCCCCGCGACGCAAAGGGCCACGAACAGTACCTGGGCATAGCGGCGCTGATGCGGAAATTGCAGCAGCAGGAAGCCCAGAATCGCCATTCCGGCGAGATCGCCGGCGAGCCGCCAGCCGGCGATTTCCGCCGCCAGCGTGCCGAGCCAGGCGAGCACATACAGGGCGGAGGAGGCATGGCGGGCGGAGGGCATGGCGGCACGTGACGATGGGGGTGATCAGTCTGCCCGCGAAACGCGCGCCTGGACAGCGGGAGTTGGGCGCGTCAGGCTGCGCGCCCAACCCCATTTGCATCAGGTCCGCCATGCTGTTCGATCTCGCCGCGCTCGACGCGCAGAATGCCTATAAGCTGCTGGTTTCCACCATCGTGCCGCGGCCGATCGCCTGGATCACCACCTGCGATGTGGACGGCACGCTGAATGCCGCGCCGTATTCCTTCTTCAACGCGGTATCCGGCCATCCGCCGGTGGTGGCGATCGGCATTGGCGGGCGCGCGCCGGGCGATGCCAAGGATACCGGCGGCAATATCCGCCGCACCGGGCAATTCGTGGTCAATCTGGTCTCCGATGCGCTGGCCGAGAAGATGAACGTCACCGCCATCGATTTTCCCAAGGCGGTAGATGAGCTGGGCCAGGCCGGGCTGAGCATTGCGCCCTCGGCCAAGGTGCGCCCGCCGCGCATCGCAGAAAGCCCGGTGGCGCTGGAATGCGAAAGACTGGTCATCGTCGATGTCGGTATCGACCGCTCCGTGGTGCTGGGCACGGTGGTGGCGATCCATATCCAGGATGATTGCGTGCTGGATGCGGCGCGCTGCTATGTCGATACGCCGAAGCTCGATCTGATCGGACGCATGCATGGCGGCGGCTGGTATTCGCGCACCACGGACCGGTTCGAACTGCCGCGCATTCCGCTGGATCAATGGGCGATGAAGGAATAGCCCGCGCTAACCGAACAGCGCCTGCGCGATTCCCGGCCTGGGGCTCGCGCGGTGCTCCTTCAGCACGCTCTCGCCGCTCGGGTCGATTTCCTTCAGCAGCACGTCATAGCTCCATAGATCGGCGAGGTGCTGCAACACCTGGGCGGCATCGCGCGCATCGAGCAGCACGCCGTTGCGCGCGCGATGCTGCACGATCAGCCGCCGGTCGCCGGCCAGATCGACATCCACCACCTGAATATCCGGGGCGATGTGCGACACGTCGTATTGCCGCGCCAGCGCGCGCTGGATGCGCTTATAGCCGCGCTCGTCATGGATCGCCTCGACCCGCATTTCCGGCGCCGCCGCGTCATCGGTGATGGCGAACAGGCCGAACTGGCGGATCAGCCGTGGCGAGAGATATTGCAGGATGAAGCTCTCGTCGCGGTAATTCGCCCAGACCTCCCGCAGGCAGCCCATCGCATCGCCATTGCCGGCAATCGCCGGGAACCAGGCGCGATCCTCCTCGGTCGGGGCGGTTGCGATGCGTTCGATATCCTGCATCATCGCGAAGCCCAGCGCGTAGGGATTGATGCCGGAATAGCGCGGATCGTCGAATTCCGGCTGGAACACCACATTGGTGTGCGAACGCAGGAACTCCACCATCGCCCCGTCGGTGATCCGCCCTGTTTCGTGCAGGCGGTTCATGATGCGGTAATGCACATAGGTGGCGCAGCCTTCGTTCATCACCTTGGTCTGCGACTGGGGATAGAAATACTGCGCGATCTGACGGACGATGCGCAGAATTTCGCGCTGCCACGGCGCCAGGCGCGGGGCGGTCTTTTCCAGGAAATAAAGAATGTTCTCCTGCGGCAATTGCAGGATGGCGCGGCGCGTCTCCTCGGTGGAGGGATCGGCGCGCACCTGCCCCTGGCCGGGCACGGTGCGCCACAGATCGTTGAACATCCGCTCGTCATGATCGCGCCGTTCGCGCGCGCGCAGCTGTTCGGAACGCAGATCGGCCGGCCGGCGGCGCGGATAGCGATCCACCGCCTGGCCCATCAGCGCATGCGCGGCATCAAGCAGGCGTTCGACGGCGGCATCGCCATAGCGTTCCTCGCAGCTCGCGATATAGTTCCGCGCGAATTCCAGATAATCCAGAATGCCGTCGGCATCGGTCCATTGCTGGAACAGGTAGTTGTTCTTGAAGAAATGGTTATGGCCGAACGCGGCATGGGCGATCACCAGCGCCTGCATCGTGGCGGTGTTTTCCTCCATGATGTAGCTGATGCAGGGGTTGGAGTTGATGACGATCTCATAGGCCAGACCCTGCATGCCGGCCTGGTACATGCCCTGGTTGCGGGCGAATTGCTTGCCGAAGGACCAGTGCTTGTAGAAAACCGGCATGCCGACCGAGGAATAGGCATCCAGCATCTGTTCCGTGCTGATCACCTCGATCTGGTTGGGATAGACCGATAGACCGAGATCGCCGAGCGCAATCGTCTCGATCGCGTCATAGGCGCGCTGGATGGTGGAAAACTCCCAGTCCGCACGCTCGAAAAGCGGGATCCGCACGATGCTGTCATTCATGACAGGGCGGCCTCCTGGCCGGCATCCTTGCGTGCGAACAGATCGCGGAAGACGGGATAGATGTCGCGCCGATGGCTGACCTTGCGCATCGCGATCGGCGCGCCGGCGGCGATCAGCGCGGCATAGGTCTGCCACAGATCGCTTTCGCGGCGGATGAAGCCGGGCGGGAAATGATCGGCATCGCGCCCGACTTCCAGATAGGCATAGTACTGGCAGGCCGGCAGCAGCGTCTGGGTCAGCAGCCCGGCGGTGCGGTCATTATCGCTGGCGGTGTTGTCGCCGTCGCTGGCCTGCGCGGCATAGATGTTCCAGCTATCGGCGGGGTAGCGTTCGCCGATGACGCGGATCATCTCCTCCAGCGCGGTGGAAACCACCGTGCCGCCGGTTTCCGGGCTGTTGAAGAAGGTCTCCTCATCCACTTCCTGCGCGACATGGGTGTGGCGGATGAACACCACCTCCACATTCTTGTAGCGCCGCTTGAGGAAGATATAGAGCAGCACGTAAAAGCGCTTGGCGAGGTCCTTCATGTGCTCGGTCATCGAGCCGGAGACGTCCATCAGGCAGAACATCACCGCCTGGGCGACGGGACGCGGATGCGGATCGAAACGCTTGTAGCGCACATCCAGCGGATCGATGAACGGGATCAGGCTGGCGCGCAGGCGCAGCCGGGCCAGCTTCTCGCGCAGTTCCGCCGCTTCCTGCGTGGCGCCGGCGGCTTCTGCCGCATCCGCCTCCTCGGCCAGGCGGGCGATTTCATCGAGCTTCGGCCGGCGCAGCGCGATCCGCCGCGACAGCGAATTGCGCACCGTGCGGGTCAGCGCGAGGTTGGAGGGCGAGCCGGACACGGCATAGCCGGCACGCTGCCAGACCGGCGCCTCCGCCTCCATCAGCCGGCGTTTGGCGAGGTCGGGAAGATCCAGATCCTCCAGGAATAATTCGACGAATTCGTCGCGCGACAGGGCGAAGCGGAAATCGTCCTCGCCCTCTCCGTCGGGGCTGCCTTCGCTGCCCGCGCCGCCTTCGCCGCCCGGCGGGCGTGGCAGCGTGTCGCCTTCGACATAGCGCTTATTGCCGGGCAGCAGATATTCGCGCATGCCGCCGCTCCCGGCGCGATGCAGCGAGGGTTCATGCACCCCCTGGGCGGGCAGGGCGACTTCGCCGCCCTCATCGCCCTCGGTGATGCTGCGCTGGCCGGCGGTTTCATGCACCGCCTTGCGCACCATCGCCTTGGCCCGGCGCATGAAGCGCTGGCGGTTGGCAAGCGACTTGCCGCTGGGATTGAGACGGCGATCGACGATATGCATGGACCCTGCCCCGATGCCGCCGCTCAACCCGCCTGCTTGACGCGCATATACCACTCCACCAGCCGGCGCACCTGGCGCTCGGTATAGCCGCGCGCGGTCATGCGCTCGACGAATTCGGCATGTTTCTTCTCGCTGTCGCTGTCCTTTTTCGAGCCGAAGCTGATCACCGGCAGCAATTCCTCCACCTGGCTGAACATCCGCCGCTCGATCACTTCGCGGATTTTCTCGTAGCTGGTCCAGGACGGGTTGCGCCCGGCATTGGCGGCGCGCGCGCGCAGGCTGAACTTCACCACCTCGTTACGGAAATCCTTGGGGTTGGCGATGCCGGCGGGCTTCTCCACCTTGGTCAGTTCCTGGTTCAGCAGGTCGCGGCTGAGCAACTGGCCGGTGTCGGGGTCCTTGAAGTCGATGTCCTCGATCCAGGCATCGGCATAGGCGACGTAGCGGTCGAACAGGTTCTGCCCATAATCGTGATACGATTCGAGGTAGGCCTTCTGGATCTCGTTGCCGATGAATTCGGCGTAACGGGGGGCCA
>JAGWRU010000025.1 GCA_028869595.1 Rhodospirillales bacterium | reverse complement strand
GCGATAGCGGTAGGTTTTCACCTCCAGCAGATACGGTCCCTTGCCGGCGCGGCAATGTGCCACCGCCTGGTCGGCCGCGGCCTTCACCGCCAGCACGTCCATCCCGTCCACCTGCATGCCCGGAATGCCCCAGGGCGCACCGTTCTTCGACAGGTCCTTCGAGGCGGAGGCGCGTTCGACCGACGTGCCCATGCCGTATTTGTTGTTCTCGATGATGAAGATCACCGGCAGCTTCATCAGCGCGGCGAGATTGAAGCTTTCGAAGACCTGGCCCTGGTTGGAGGCGCCTTCGCCGAAATAGGTGACGCTGACCCGGTCATTGCCGCGATACCAGTTGGAGAAGCCGAGCCCGAGACCCAGGCTGACCTGCGCGCCGACGATGCCATGCCCGCCGAAGAAATTCTCGGCCTTGCTGAACATGTGCATGGAGCCGCCCTTGCCGCGCGAATAGCCGCCCGCGCGCCCGGTCAGTTCCGCCATCACGCCTTTGGGGTCCATGCCGCAGGCCAGCATATGGCCGTGATCGCGATAGGAGGTGATCACCTGATCGCCCTTGGACAGGGCCATCTGCACGCCGACCACCACCGCTTCCTGGCCGATATAAAGGTGGCAGAACCCGCCGATCAGACCCATGCCGTAGAGCTGGCCGGCCTTCTCCTCGAAGCGGCGGATCAACATCATGTCGCGATACGCGCCCAGCAGCCGGTCCTTGTCGAACGCTGCCTCGCGTGCCTTGCCGCGTTTGCGTGCCTCGGCTGCCTGCGCCATCTGATCCTCCCGCTTGCTTCCGGCTGCGGGATTCCTAGCCATCCCGGTCCGTCCGGGCAAGCGCCATACAGCGAAAAACCGTGCTTGTGCAATGCAATAGAAGTCGTTAACCGGATTTCGGTTAACTGATTGGAACAGAGAGCGCCACCCTGCCGCGCAGGTCACGCCATTGCGCATAAGGCAAGGGGCGGGCACGCAATCTTGCGCCCGCCCCCCCGATTGCGCAGCGAGATTGCCGAGCGCGCCGGGTTGGCCGGCGGCGGCGCGGCAAACAAGCCCCTGAGACCATGGGTCGCGATCAGCAACCCATGGGATCAGGCCGCCAGCGCGTCCACCGCCGCTTCGGCCCGCGCCAGCCCGGCCTTGGCCGCCGCCTCGCCCATCGCCAGCCCCTCGGCCGTTACCACCTCGACCTCGGTGATGCCGACGAAGCCCAGCACCGCACGCAGCCAGGGCAGGGCGAAATCCAGCCCCGCCGCCGGGCCCTGGCTGTAGACCCCGCCGCGCGCGGAGACGATCACCGCGCGCTTGCCGGTCAGCAGACCGACCGGTCCGGTCTCGGTGTAGCGGAAGGTGCGCCCGGCGCGGGCGATATGGTCGATCCAGGCCTTCAGGGTGGAGGGGACGGAGAAATTATACAGCGGCACGGCGATGACCAGCGTGTCCGCCGCCTCCAGCTCGGCGATCAGCGCGTCCGAACGGGCCGCAGCCGGGGTCGCCGCACCGCCGAAACCGGCCAGCAGCTCGCCGTCCAGATGCGGCATCGACGCCGCATCCAGCGCCCGGCGGGTGACGCGCAGCGTCGGATCGGCCGCCTGCCAGGCTCCGATCAGCCGCTCCGCCAGCGCTGCGGAACGGGAGGTGGCGGGCGCCGCACTGGCGCTGACGAACAAGACATTGCCGGCTTTGGCCATCGAAGCCTCCTTGGGGATCGGGATCGGGCAGCGCCCGGATGCGATCGAGATGGCATTGCCGTCCAATCCATGGAACTGCTAAAATCCTGGATGTTCATATCGAATTGATCGATGAAATGCTCGATCGCCTGACCCTGGACCAGCTGCGTGTTTTCGCCGCCATCCATCAGGCCGGCAGCTTCACCGCCGCCGCCGCCCGGCTGCGCCGCGCCCAATCGGCGGTCAGCCACGCCATCCTGACGCTGGAAGACGCGCTGGGCGTCGCCTTGTTCGACCGTTCCCACCGCACGCCGCGCCTGACCGAGGCCGGCCGGCTGCTCGCCGCCGATGCCAGCGCCGTGCTGGGCTCGGTCGAGGAGATGAAGGGCCGGGCGGCGGCGATGCGCGGCGGCGCCGAAGCGGCGCTGGCGATCGCCGCCGATGCCTTCCTGCCGCGCGCCATGCTGATCGCCGCCCTGCGCGCCGTGCAGGCCGATTTCCCCCTGACGCCGATCACCGTGATGACCGAGGCCCTGGGCGCGGTGGAGGCGTCGCTGCTGGAATGCGGCACCGATCTCGGCATCGTCACGACGCTGGTGCCGCCGGCCTCCGACGCGCTGGAGCGCAACCATCTGATGGCGGTGCCGCTGATCGCGGTGGTGGCCGCGACGCATCCGCTGGCCAGCGCGGCGCCGCCTTTGTCGCGCGCCGTGCTGCAGCGCCATCGCCAGCTGGTGCTGGCCGATCGCGGCGGCGCGGCGCATCACCCGGGCGGCGGCGTGATCAGCACCCAGATCTGGCGTTTCGCCGATCTTGCCACCCGGCTCGATTTCCTGCGCGCCGGCTTTGGCTGGTGCAATATGCCGCGCCATCTGGTGGCGGCTGATCTCGCCGCCGGCACGCTGGTTGCGCTGCATATCGCCGAAACCGGCGGGGCGGCACTGAATGCGCCGCTCGCCGTGGTGCGCCGGCGCGGCAGCGCCGACGGGCCGGTGGCGCGCCGTTTCATCGCCGCGTTGCGCGCCGCAGCAGGCTGACCAGCAGGGTTTCCGCCCGCGCCCGCGGACCGAGGATAAATCCGCCGGCCAGGATCGGCGCGCTGCGGCGCAGACGCAGCAGCCCCGGCTGCCCGGCCCGCGCCGCCCCCGCCACCATGCGCCACCATTCCCGCCCGGCCAGCGCGGCGAGCGGCGCCGGATCGACCCCGGGATGGGCCGCCAGATAGGCGCCCAGCACCTGCTCCAGCGCCGCCGCCATGGCGCGCAGCCCGGCCGCGTCGGCGGGTACGTCGCGATTGCTGACATAGCGGATCAGCAGCGCCGCCAGACCTGCCGCCGACGCGGCGAGCCCCGGCAGGCGGGCCAGCGCGGCGGCCAGGATCGCGCGCGCGCGCGCATCCAGCAGGGCGGCGCGCCGGGCGCTGAGATTATCGGCATGCCAGCGATACAGGCAGCCTTGCCCGGCGATCCGGCGCATCGGCCCCAGCGCCAGCAGCCGGTGATAGAGATCGTAATCATCGGCCAGCTCCGCCTCCGCCCGGACGAACGGGTCCAGCCGGCGCAGCGCCGCCATGCGCAGCATCATCGCCGAGTAGGTCAGCGGATTGCCGAGATGCAGCGCGAAGCCCAGCGCATCGGGCGCGAGCGGCTGGTCCTGCGCCTCGCCCACCAGGCGCCCGTCGCGCAGCATCGCCGTGCCGCAGGCGACCGCGACCAACCCCGGCTCGTTTCGCAGCGCGGCATATTGCGCGGCCAGCCGCCCCGGTGCCGCCAGATCGTCGTGATCGAGCGTTGCCAGAAACGCGCCGCGGCAGGCCGCGAAGCCGCGATTGCGCGCGCCCACCACCCCCAGATTGCGGTCGTTGCGCAGCACGCGCAGGCGCGGATCGGTGTGCGCCGCCAGGCGCCGGGGCGTATCGTCGGTGGAGGCGTCGTCGACCACGATCAGTTCGAAATCGACCGCGTCCTGCGTCAGGATGCTGGCGATCGCCGCATCGAGCAGGGCACCGCCATTATGGGTGGTGATCAGAACGCTGATGCAGGGCGCTGCCTCCGCCATGCCGGGGCCGGGCTAGAACAAATGCTGACCCGCCGGATAGGGCACGACGATATCGGCGGGATTGGCGAGATTCAGCATGGCGCGGGCCTGCTGGTCGAGCAGATCGGCATCGATCCGATCGGCGCGCAGCCCGGCATCGCGCAGCGCCCAGCGATCATAATCCTTCTGCGCATTGTGCTGATCGGCCAGCGCCAGCGCGAGCAGCGTCTTGCGCGTCTTGTAGGCGATCAGCCCATGCGCGCCCTGGGTCGCGTTCCAGCCGAAATAGGCGATGAGCGACAGGAACACGAGCGGCGCGATGGCCGCGCGCAGCCGCCGCTTCATCACGCGCCCGAAATTCAGCCCCGAATCCGTTTCCATGCCCGCATCCGCCGCGAAGGACGAAACCCTAACAGAGCATTGCCGCCGGCGCGATCCACAAAACGACGCAACGTGATGGAATCGCAGGCGAATGGCGGCGCTTGCCGGGGCCGGCCGGCGCGCATAGGCTCCGGGCCGCATTTCCGCCCCGAAAGGACCCGCCATGAGCAAGATCCTCCGCACCGAACCTGGTGCGATTCTCTCCAAGGCCGTTGAATATCACGGCTTCGTCTATCTGCCGGGCCTGACGGCGCGCGACACCTCCAAGGATGTGAAGGCCCAGACTGCGGATATCCTGGAACAGGCCGACCAGCTGCTGGAACTGCACGGCACCGACAAGACGCGGCTGCTGCAGGCCCAGATCTGGGTGAAGCACATGAAGGACCGCCCGGCGATGAACGAGGTGTGGACCGCCTGGCTGCCCAGGGACGGCGCCCCGGTGCGCGCCTGCGTGGAGGCCGAGCTGGCCGACCCGGCGCTGCTGGTCGAAATCATGCTGACCGCCTGCAAATAGGCCGCGACGGAAGCGGCCGGCGCCGGCACGGGATGGCCCGTAGCCCGGCGCCGGCCTGCGCCGGCCTTCGCTGTCCCTGGCCTTCGTTGTCCCTGGCCTTCGCTCGCCGGGTCGCCCGCTCCCTTGTCCCATCGCGCCAGCCGCCCCTCCCCTTGCCGGCGGCGCCAGCCATGCTATCCCCCGCGCGATGCGCATTCTCTTTGTCACATCGAACCGGATCGGCGATGCGGTGCTGTCGACCGGCCTGCTCGATCGGCTGATCGCCCTGCATCCGGATGCGCGCATCACCATTGCCTGCGGCCGGGTGGCCGAGGGCGTGTTCGCGCGCATGCCCAATCGCAGCCGGACCATCATTCTGGACAAGCGCAAGCTGAGTCTGCACTGGCTGGGGCTATGGGCGGAGGTGGCGCGTACGCGCTGGGATCTGGTGGTCGATATTCGCGGCTCCGCCCTGGCTTTTCTGCTGCGCGCGCGCCGCCGCGCGGTGCTGCGCCGCCGCCCCGGGCCCAAGATCGCCGAGTTGGCGGCCCTGCTGGGATATGACCCGCCGCCTCTGCCGGTGGCCTGGATCGGCGCGGAGGATCGCGCTTTGGCCGGGCGCCTGCTGCCCGCCGATCGCCCGGTGCTGATGCTGGCCCCGAGCGCCAACTGGGCGCCCAAGACCTGGCCGGCGGAGCGTTTCGCCGCCCTGTTCACCGCGCTGACCCAGGGCCCCGCCGCCTGGCCCGCGCTGCGCGGCGCCGCGGCGGCGGTGATCGCCGGCCCCGGCG
>JAGWRU010000024.1 GCA_028869595.1 Rhodospirillales bacterium | reverse complement strand
CTTGGCGGTCAGCGTGGTGCCTTCCAGCGGGTCGACGGCGATATCCATGGCCGGGCCACCATGGCCGACTTTCTCGCCGATATAGAGCATCGGCGCCTCGTCCATCTCGCCCTCGCCGATCACCACCGTGCCGTCGATGGCGACGTGGTCGAAGGCTTTGCGCATCGCCTCCACCGCCGCGCCATCGGCCTCGTTCTTCTGCCCGCGCCCGATCCAGCGCGAGGCCGCGAGCGCTGCCGCCTCGGTCACCCGCACCAGCTCCAGAGCGAGGTTGCGGTCGGTGATCTCGCTCAGGCTTTTCGGTGCGCGGCTCATGCTTGCTTCCTCATTCCCGGTTCAGACATGCTCGATGCGGATCAGGGTCGGCGTCTCCATCACCGCGTCCAGCGCGGCGATCCGGGCCAAGGCACGGGCCATCGCCGCCTCCTCGGTCTCGTGCGTGACCAGCACCACCGGCACCGCCTCGCCGGCGCTGCGAGCGCGCTGGATCATCGATTCGAGGGAGACGCCGTGATCGCGCAGCGCCGCCGCCACATCGGCGATCACGCCGGGACGGTCGACCACCATCAGGCGCAGATAATAGGCCCCGATATGCGCGCCGATGGCGACCGAGGGCGCATCCGACAGCGCCCGCGCATCCGCCCCCCAGACCGGGGCAGCGCGGCCGCGGGCGATATCGATCAGATCGGCGACCACCGCGGATGCAGTCGGTCCGGCCCCGGCGCCGCGGCCCTGCAGCATCACCCGGCCGACGAAATCCCCCTCGGCCACGACGGCGTTATAGACCCCGTCGACGCGGGCGATGGGCGAGGCTTCCGGCACCATGCAGGGATGCACGCGCGCGGAAATCCCATGCTCCATCCGCCGCGCCAGGCCCAGCAGCTTGATGCGATAGCCAAGCTCGCCGGCAAAGGCGATGTCGGTGGCGCTGACATGGCGGATGCCTTCGACATGCACCGCGCTGAAGGCAACCGGGCGGCCGAAGGCGAGCGCGGCGAGGATGGCCAGCTTATGCGCGGCATCGATGCCATCGACATCGAAGCTGGGATCGGCTTCGGCGTAGCCAAGGCGCTGGGCCTCGGCCAGCACATCGGCGAATTCATGCCCGTGCTCGCGCATCGCGGTCAGGATGTAGTTGCAGGTGCCGTTCAGAATGCCGGCGATGCGGTCGATGCGGTTGGCGGCCAGCCCCTCGCGCAGCGCCTTGATCACCGGAATGCCGCCGGCCACCGCCGCCTCGAAGGCAAGCGGCACGGCATGGCGCTCGGCCAGCGCCGCGAGCGCGGCGCCATGCACCGCCATCATCGCCTTGTTCGCCGTGACCACCGGCTTGCCGGCGATCAGGGCGGCTTCGGCCAGCGCCCGGGCCGGGCCTTCGGCACCGCCGATCACCTCGACCACGACATCGACCGCCGGATCGGCGGCCAGCGCGACCGCATCCTCGTGCCAGGTCAGGCCAGTGAGATCGATGCCGCGATCACGCCCGCGATCGCGCGCCGAGACAGCGCGGACCACGATGGGCCGGCCGGCACGGGCGGCGATGATCGCGGCATTTTCCGTCAGCAGGCGTGCCACGCCGGCGCCGACCGTTCCCAGGCCGGCGATCCCGACCGCAAGCGGCGCGCTCATGCGCCCGCCGCGCCGGGCGCGGCTTCGACCTTCGTCGCCATCGCCGCCGGCTCCGCCTCGTTCGAGCCGGCCTGCAGGAAGGCGCGGATGTTGCGCACGGCCTGGCGCAGGCGATGGGTATTCTCCACCAGGGCGATGCGCACATGGGTATCGCCATGCTCGCCAAAGCCGAGGCCGGGCGCGACCGCGACCTTGGCGCGATCGAGCAGCAGCTTGGAGAACGCGACGCTGCCGAGCGAGGCATAGCGCGGCGGGATCGGCGCCCAGGCGAACATCGAGCCTTCCGGGCTCGGCATCTCCCAGCCGGCGGCGTGCAGGCCGCGGATCAGCACATCGCGGCGTTCGCGGTACAGCGTGCGCATCTCCTCCACGCAATCCTGCGGGCCGGTCAGGGCGGCGGCGGCGGCGACCTGGATCGGCGTGAAGGCGCCATAATCGAGATAGGATTTCATCCGCGTCAGCGCATTGATCAGGCGCGGATTGCCGGCGGCGAAGCCCATCCGCCAGCCCGGCATGGAATAGGTCTTCGACAGCGAGGTGAATTCCACCGCGATCTCCTTCGCGCCGGGCACCTGCAGGATCGACGGCGGCGGCTTGTCGCCGAAATAGATCTCGGCATAGGCGAGATCGGACATCACCCAGATTTCATGACGGCGCGCGAAGGCCACGATCTCGCGGTAGAAATCGAGATCGGCCAGGAATGCCGTCGGGTTGGAGGGGAAATTGACGATCAGCGCAGTGGGTTTCGGCACCGAATGGCGCACCGCGCGATCGAGCGCGGCCAGCATCGCCTCTCCGGGTTCGGCCGGCACCGAACGCACCGAGGCACCGGCGATGATGAAGCCGAATTGATGGATCGGATAGGACGGGTTGGGCACCAGGATGGTATCGCCCGGGCTGGTGATGGCGGCGGCCAGATTGGCCAGCCCTTCCTTCGAACCCAGCGTCGCCACCACTTCGGTCTCGGGGTCCAGCGCCACGTCGAACCGGTTGCGGTAATAGGCGGCGAGCGCCCGGCGCAGCCCGGGAATGCCCTTGGACACGGAATAGCGATGGCTGCGCGGGTCGGCCACCGTTTCCACCAGTTTGGCCACGATATGCGGCGGCGTCGGGCTGTCGGGATTGCCCATGCCGAGATCGATGATGTCCTCCCCGGCGCCGCGGGCGCGCGCCTTGGCGGTGTTCACCTCCGCGAAGACATAGGGCGGCAGGCGGCGGATGCGATGGAATTCG
>JAGWRU010000023.1 GCA_028869595.1 Rhodospirillales bacterium | reverse complement strand
TCCGGGGTGGTATCCTGGGTGTCGGCCACGAGCGTCATTCCTCAGCGAGGCGCAGACAGGCGCGCGGCGGCATGCGCGGGCGGAACGAAAGCAGGGATCTCCGCCAGATCGACCGGCGCGGCGGCCGCCATGGCCGGTGCCGGCGGCACAAAGGCGGGTGGGGCGGCCGCTTCGACCGGCGCGGCATCCCCGGCAATGGCCGGTGCATCCGCATCGACCGGGCGGGCAATGCTCGGCGTGTCATGCGCGGCGATATCGTTGGCATCGGTCGTGCCCAGCGCCGGGCTGGCGGCGGCGAAAGGATCGGCCGACAGCGTGCCGCGCAGGCTGCCATCGGGGTCGACCGCCCGCTCCACCGCGCCGCGCACGTCGAAATTGCGCAGATCGTTGATATGCTCACGCACCTCGCCGAGATTGGCCTCTTTCATCAGGTCGTCGACATGGCCCTGGAATTCGGAGGCCATCCGCCGCGCCTTCTTGATCAGGTCGGTGATGGTGCGGATCGCCACCGGCATGTCCTTGGGGCCGATCGCAATCAGCGCGACCACCGCAATCACGGCCAGTTCGGACCAGGCGAAGTTGAACATGACGGGCCCCGCTGCTGCGTCCGGCGCTCAGCCTCGCCGCGCGCAGCGGTCGCGCGCGGTCGGGTTCTGGGGCAGGCGGGGCCGGACGGTTCCACTCATGCGCCCGCTCTAGCAGGAAAGAGGGGGCGGGAAAACCAGCGCGAGACCAGGAAATCCGCGCCGCCTCATTACGTCTGCGGTCCATCCGCCGCGCCGCGCGATGTCGGCGGCTCTTCCGGTGCCGCGGGCTGCGTGTCCACCGCCGGCGCAGCATCGCCGAAGGCATGATCGGCCGCCCCCTGATCGGCGGGCATGGTTTCGCCCGGCGCGGGTTCCGATTGCCCCGCCTCGCCCTGCGCCGCCTCGCCCTGTTCCGCCTCAGCCTGCGCGGCCGTGCCGGGGGCGGGCGGCTCGACCAGCAGATCGGCCTTGCGCGGCAGGTCGGAAATCGCCTCCAGGCCGAATTGCGCCAGAAAGGCCGGGGTGGTGCCCCACAAACTCGGCCGGCCCGGCGTTTCGCGCCGTCCGCGCGGGGCGATCAGCCCGGCTTCCAGCAAGGCATCCAGCGTCGCCTGCGACAGGCTCGCGCCGCGGATCTCCTCGATCTCCGGGCGTGTCACGGGCTGGTGATAGGCGATCACCGCCAGCGTCTCCATCGCCACGCGCGGCAGGCGGCGCGGCACCTGCACCACTTTGCGCAAGGCCGGCGCCAGATCGGGTGCGGTGCGGAACTGCACGCCGCCGGCCACCGTCACCAATTCCACGCCGCGCCCGGCATAGCGCGCGGCCAGAGCGGCCAGCACCGCCTCGGCATCCGCCGCTTCAGGCAGGATCTGGGCCAGGGCGCGCGGCGTCACCGGCACGGCAGAGGCGAACAGCATGGCTTCCGCCAGGCGCAGCCACGCCTCCTCAGGCTTGCCCTGCTCGGCGGGCGCGGCGGTTTCGCTCATGCATCGTCTCCCGCTTGGCTCGGTCGCCGGCGCCGGCGCACCGGCTCCTCGCTGACCGGCGCATCCTCGCCCTCGGCCGGTCCGCTGCGCACCAGGATCGGGCCGAACGCGGTTTCCTGGCGCAGCCGCAGCGCCCCGTCGCGCGCCATTTCCAGCCCGGCCATCAGCGTGCTGGCCCAGGCGGCGCGGCGGGCCAGCGGATCGGACTCGGCAATCTCGGGCAGGAAAGCGGCCAGCGCACTCCAATCCGGCAGGCTGCCCAGCATGCCCGACAGGCGGCGCAGCGCATCGCCCACGGTGTAGACGGTCAGCTTGCGCGGCGTATACCGCGCCCGGCTGCCGCCGCGATGCATCGCCACCAGATAGGCACGCAGCAGCCCCGGCAGATCGGCAGCCAGGCGCGAGCGGTCGGTTTCGGTGAAATCCTCCGGCGCGCCGCGCGCGAACACGTCCTGACCGAGCTGCGCGCGCGCGCCCAGCCACGCCGCCGCCCGGCGCATCGCCGCCAGCACCGCCAGGCGCGCGGCCAGCACATCGGCGGCGATCTCCCCCTCCTCCGCCGCCTCGCTGCCGGCGGGCAGCAACAGGCGCGATTTCAGCCAGGTCAGCCAGGCCGCCATCACCAGCCAGTCGGCGGCGAGTTCGAGCCGCACCCGGCGCGCCCCCTCGATCACCGCGAGATATTGATCGACCAGCGCCAGGATGGAGATGCGCGCCAGATCGACCTTCTGCGCGCGGGCCAGTTCCAGCAACAGATCGAGCGGCCCTTCGAACCCGTCGAGCCGCACTTCCAGCCGCGCGGCGCCATCCCCCCCCGTCTCGCCCGCCGGCATGGCAGGCGCATCAGACATAATGGATGCCGCCGCTGCCGCCGGCGCCTGCATGAAATCCCAGCCACAGCAGCAGACGGATCGCCGCCGGCACCACCGTGTTCAGCAGCGCCCCGAACGGATCGAAGGCGATGCCGAATTCCGGCAGCAATTGCGGCAGCACGAAGACGAACAGCACCACCAGCAGGATGCCCAGCTTCTCCACCTGCGCCCAGCGCCGCGCCAACGCCAAAGGCAGCAGCCCGACCGCGATGCGTCCGCCATCCAGCGGCGGGATCGGCAGCAGGTTGAACAGCCCCAGCACCAGGTTCGACAGAATGAAATAGGCCAAGAACAATCCGATCACGGGATGGGCAGCGATCGCCGCGTCGATCGCATCGACCCGTGCGCCGGGCGGCAAAGCAACGCGCGGCAGCAGCAGCACGCCGATCCAGGCGAGAAAAAAATTCATCGCCGGCCCTGCCACCGCCACCACCGCCATGCCGCGCCTGGGATCGCGGAATTTCCACGCCGCCACCGGCACCGGCTTGGCCCAGCCGAACATGAAGGCAACCCGTCCCAGCGTCAGCAACTGGCCGATCAGCAGCGCGCCAGGCAGCAGGATCGAGCCAACCCGGTCGATATGGCGCAGCGGATTGAGCGAGAGCCGCCCGGCGAGCTTGGCGGTATCGTCGCCCATGGCCAGCGCCGCATAGCCGTGCGCCGCCTCGTGCAGGGTGATCGCCAGGATCGCCGGCACCACCGCCAGCACCAGATGCAGAAGGAAACTGCCCATGCGCGCCCGCCTATGCCAGCAGCCGGTCGCGCTGCGCGGCCAGCGAAGCCGCATCGAGCGGGGGTGCGGCGCGCGCC
>JAGWRU010000022.1 GCA_028869595.1 Rhodospirillales bacterium | reverse complement strand
CCGGTGGAGCGCCAGGTCGACGATCTGCTCGCCGAATGCCGGGCTGCGGCCGCCAAGGGCGGGCGCGTGCTGGTGACGACGCTGACCAAGCGCATGGCGGAAGATCTGACCGACTACCTGACGGAAAACGGTGTGCGCGTGCGCTATCTGCATTCCGACATCGACACGCTGGAGCGGATCGAGATCATCCGCGATCTGCGCCTCGGCGTATTCGACGTGCTGATCGGCATCAACCTGCTGCGCGAGGGGTTGGATATTCCCGAATGCGTGCTGGTGGCGATCCTGGATGCGGACAAGGAGGGATTTCTGCGCTCCGCCACCTCGCTGATCCAGACCATCGGGCGGGCGGCGCGCAATGTCGAAGGCCGGGTCATTCTGTACGCCGACACCATGACCAACAGCCTGCGCCGCGCGATCGAGGAAACCGATCGCCGCCGCACCCGCCAGACCGCATGGAACACCGCGCACGGCATCACGCCGCAATCCATCCGCCGCCAGATCGGCAATGTGCTGGAAAGCGTGTTCGAGCAGGATTACGTCACCGTCGCGCCGATGAAGGACACGGTGGGCGAATTCGTCGGCAAGGACCTCGCCGCCTCGATCGCGGAGCTGGAAAAGCGCATGCGCGCCGCCGCCGCCGATCTGGAATTCGAAACCGCCGCCCGCCTGCGCGACGAGATCAAGCGGCTGGAAGCGCTGGAGCTGGGCATCACCCCGCCGCCCGCCGCCTCGGCCACGCTGCGCCCCAAGCGCGGGCCGGAGCCGATGGGGCCGGGCGGCGGCGGCTATGACCCGAAAAAGCGCGGCGCGCCGCGACGGCGCAAGGGGCCATAGCGCGCCGCGTTTTCTAGAAAATCAGCACCGGCTTGCCGACCAGGCGGCGGCCTTCCAGCGCGGCATGCGCCTCGGCGACCTGCTCCAGCCGGTATCGCCCGGCGATCTCGATGCGCAGCGAACCATCGCTGATGGCCGTGAAGATATCGGCGGCGCGCCGCCGCAGCGTGGCGCTGTCGGCGATGTGATCGGCCAGACGCGGACGGGTCAGAAACAGCGACCCCGCCTCTCCCAGTTCGATCGGGTCGAGGTCGCGCATCGTGCCCCCGACACTGCCGAACGCGACGATCAGCCCCTGCCGACGCGCGGCGCGGAAACTATCGCGCAGGCTGGGCGCGCCGATCGGATCGAACACCACATCGACGCCACGCCCGCCGGTCGCCGCGCGCGCCGCCGCAGCGAAGCCGCCATTCTCGTACAGAAACACCTCCGCCGCGCCGCGCGTCCGGGCCAGCGCCGCCTTCGTCGGGTCGGAGGTCACACCCAGCATGCGCGCGCCCGCCCGCGTACCCAGCGCCAGCAGCATCTGGCCGATGCCGCCCGATGCGGCCAGCACCAGCGCGGTCATGCCCGGTGCCAGGCAGGCCGTGTCGTGGATCAGATAATGCGCGGTCAAGCCATGAAACAGCGCGGCGACGGCGGTTTCCTCGGCGATCGCATCCGGCAGCGCGACCAGCCTGGCGGCCGGCACGATCGCGTATTCGGCGTAGCTGCCCCAGACCAGGCACCAGGCAACGCGCTGGCCGAGGTGGAATTCCGTCACGCCCTCACCCAGCGCCGCGATCCGCCCCGCCCCTTCGATGCCGAGCGTGGTGGGCAGGCGCTGCGGATAGGTGCGCGAGGTTGCGTATTTCCCCTGCCGGGTATGGATATCCATGAAATTGATGCCGGCGGCGGCAAGGCGCACCTGCACTTCTCCCGCACCCGGCGCGGGCACCGGCAGATCGCGCAGCCGCGCCTGTTCCGGCCCGCCATAGGCGTCGATGCACAGCGCCTTCATACCCGCTCCAACCAGAGAAGCCGAGGCGCGCGGCCCTGCGCCAGCACCAGGATCGCGCTTTGGCCGAAACACCGCCCCAGCACGCCAAGCCGCGCCGGGGCGGCGGCGATCAGGCAATGCGCCTCCTGCCAGCATCCGTCGCCGGCGCTGGCGGGCAGGTGGCGGAAGCGGCCCAGCCGCGCCGCAAGCGCCGCCTGCATGCGCCGGTTCCAACCCTCCGGGCGGCGGCGCGATCGCGGGTTGCAGGCACTCACGAAGCCGCCCTGGCGCGCGCCACCCAGCGCCGCCAGCATCGCCGCGGCCACCGCCATCGCGGTCCCGCGCGGCATCAGTCGCAGCGTCCGTCCCGCCGCGCGATAGGCGCTGGTGCGATAGGCATGGGCGCGATGCGCCGCGGCGGGATTCACCCCTCGCCTTCCGGGAACTCGACATCGCGGTGCACATGCACCGACATCAGCAGCCCGAAACCCAGCATCACCGTCATCATCGCCGAACCGCCATGCGAGACCAGCGGCAACGGCACCCCGCCGACCGGGATCGCGCCGGCATTCATGGCGATGTTGACGAAAACATAGAGCGAGAAATTCACCGCGATCCCCAGCGCCACCAGTCGCCCGAACTGATGGCGGCAGCGTATCGCCATTGCCATGCCACCCAGGATGATCAGGCAGAGCAGCGACAGGATCACCACCGAGCCGACGAAGCCGAATTGTTCGCCCAGCAGGGTGAAGATGAAATCGGTCTGCTTCTCCGGCAGGAAATCGAGCTTGCCCTGCGAACCGTGCAGAAATCCCTCGCCCCACATGCCGCCGGAGCCCAGCGCGATCTTCGACTGGATGATGTTGTAACCGGCCCCCAGCGGGTCGCGCTCCGGGTGCAGGAAGGTCTCGATGCGGGCGCGCTGGTAGCCGTGCAGATGATGAAAGGCAAAGGTGGCAAGCAGCGGCACCGGCGCCAGCACCAAAGCGAATTTCCACCAGCGCACCCCGGCGGCGAAGAATACCGCCCCGCCCACCGCCGCGGTGATCACGGCCGTACCCAGATTGGGCTCTTTCAGGATCAGCCCGACCGGCACCAGCACTGCCAGCATCGGCGGTATCAGGAATAGCGGATTGCCCATGCGTTCCCAGGAAGCGCGGCGGAACCAGGCCGCCAGCGCCAGCACCAGGGCGATTTTCATCAGCTCGCTGGGCTGCATCAGCACGCCGCCGATGCTGATCCAGCGCTGCGCGCCCAGCCCGACATGGCCGAAACGCGCCACCGCCGCCAGCAGCGCCAGCGCAAGGAAGTAGAAAGGCCAGGCCAGCTTGGCGATCAGCCGGATATCGGTCATCGCCACGGCCAGCATCAGCACCAGGGCGGCGGCGAAGCGCAGGACGTGGCGGCTGGCATAGGGTTCCGGCCCGCCGCCGGCGCTGTACAGCGCGACATAGCCGACGCCGGACAGCGCGCAGAGCAGCAGCACATACAGCCAGTTCACCCGCCACAATTTCGCGGCGGCATCGAACGGGGCCTCTCGCAGCAGGCGGCGTTCCATCATCCCGGTGTCTCCGCCGGGCCGGCGGCGGGCGCGCCGGCGACGCCCGGACTGCCCGGCGCGGTGCTGCGCCGGGCCGGATCGCGGGCCAGCGTATCCTCCATGATGTCGCGCGCGATCGGGCCTGCGACATCGGCGCCGGCATTGCCGTGCTCCACCACCACCGCCACCGCATAGCGCGGCGCGTCGTACGGCGCGAAGGCGATGAACAGCGCGTTCGGGCGTTCCTTCCAGGGTAAATTGGCACTGTTGAAATGGCCGGATTCGCGCAACGCCCGGGACACGCGCATGACCTGGGCCGAGCCGGTCTTGCCGGCAAGCTGGACATGCGGATCGGGCAGGCGGGCCAGCGGCGCGGTGCCGCCCGGCGCATTGACCACTTCCCACATGCCCTCGCGCACCAGATCGAGGTAGCGCATCGGCACATCCAGCACCGGCCATTCCTCCGCCCGGCCACCGGGCTGGATGACATCGCCGACCCGGCGCGTGACATGCGGCGAAACGATCCGTCCGCTGGCGATGCGCGCGACATAGGTGGCCAGTTCCAGCGGCGTCACCAGAATGTAGCCCTGGCCGATGCCGGCCACCACCGTATCGCCGATATTCCACGGATGGCCCTGCGCGATCCGCCATTCCCGCGTCGGGATCAGCCCGGTGCGCACACCCGGCAGATCGATATCCGGCTTCACCCCCAGCCCCAGGCGATGTGCCATGACGGCGATGGTGTCGATGCCGGTGCGCCGCGCGGTTTCGTAGAAGAACACGTCGCAGCTATTTTTCAGTCCGCCACGCACATCCAGCAGCCCGTG
>JAGWRU010000021.1 GCA_028869595.1 Rhodospirillales bacterium | reverse complement strand
GCGACGATGATCGCGACCGATCCCACGGTGAATGTCGCCCTGTCCAAGATCCGCGCCTATTACCTGGGCAACCAGGACGTGAAGGGCATGTACGGCACGGGCGGCGGCGATACGATGAATGTCGGGCTGGTGATGCGCCAATACGATCTGCCGAAGAAGGGCGTGCATGGCGGCGGCTTCGACCTGCAACCGCGCACGCTGGAGGCGGTGCATGACGGGTTCCTGGATTTCGCCATCGACCAGCAGCCCTATCTGCAGGGCTTCTACACGGTGATGGAGATGTTCGCCTACAAGGTCTCGGGCGGGCTGGTCGGTGCGGCGGATATCAATACCGGCCTGAAATTCGTCACCAAAAGCTCGGTGCCGCCCTATCTCAGCGCCAAGACCCGCTATGAGGGCAGTTCCGCCACGCCGATGATCGTCCCGCGCAGCGGCCCGATCGGAGGCTGATCCGTGCAGCAACGCAACGAACCGGCGCGGGCGGGATACAGCCCGCCGCGCCGGAGCCTGTATGCCCGTGTGCTCGACCTCGCCTTGCGCCCGGAAGCAAGCGTGGTCGTCGTGGCGCTGGTGCTGGTGGTCTATTTCGAGGCCTCGACCAGCAACTTCCTGACCGATGCCAATCTCCAGACGCTGTCGCAATTCGTCGCCGCCCCGGTGATCCTGGCCTGCGGCGAAATCATGCTGCTGATCTGCCGCGAGATCGATCTCTCGGTCGGGCAGGTGTTCGCGCTGGCGCCGTTCGTCATGGAGAAGGCCTATAATATCGGCATTCCGGTCATCGGCGCGATGGGCGTGGCGCTGATCGTCTGCGCCCTGATCGGGCTGGTGATCGGGCTGATCACCATCCGGCTCAGCGTGCCGAGCTTCATCACCACGCTCGGCATGTTCTTCCTGATCACCGGCATCACGCTCACCATCTCGCGCGGCTTTCCCGCCGATACGCCGGGCGGGGCCGGGCTGACGGCGGTGCTGGGCGGCTGGGGCTATGCCGAATTCCTCTGGTCGCTGGTGATCGTCGCCATCATGCATGTGGTGCTGCGCCATACACGCTGGGGCCTGCACACCATCGCAACCGGCGGCGGTGCGATCGCGGCGGCCGAGGCGGGGATCAATATCAACCGCATCAAGATCGGCAATTTCATGCTGACCAGCACGCTGGGCGGCTTCTGCGGCATATTGGAGGCCTTCCGCATCGGCTCCACCGATCCGCTGGCCGGCGGCAGCAACATCATGTTCCTGGGCGTCGCCTCCGGCGTGATCGGCGGCACGGCGATCGCCGGCGGGGCCGGCACGATCATCGGCGGGCTGGTCGGCGGCATCGTGCTCGGCATTCTCCAGGACGGCTTCACCCTGCTGGGCATCAACGCCTTCATGTTCGACATCATCATCGGCGCGGCCATCCTGCTGGCGATGGTGGCCAATATCCAACTGGCGCGCTGGCGCGGGATGCGGGTGGAATGACCGGCATGCACGGAACGGAAGCCCTGCGGGCCGAAGGCATCATCAAGCGTTTCGGCTCGGTCGAGGCTTTGTCCGGCGTCGGCATGCATGTCGCGGCCGGGGAGATGCTGGGCATTCTCGGCGATAACGGCGCCGGCAAATCGACGCTGCTGAAAATCCTGACCGGCTATCACCAGCCCGATCAGGGCACGATCACGGTCGGCGGGCAGCCGCAAATCCTCAGCTCCGTCGATCGCGCCCGGGCGCTGGGGATCGAGTGCGTCTATCAGGATCTCGCCCTGATCAACGCGCTCAGCATCTATCACAACATGTTCCTCAATCGGGAATTGCTGAAGCCGGGGCCGTTCCGCCTGCTCGATCACCGCGCGATGCGCACCCGCGCGGCCGATGCGCTGGCCGATATCGGGGTCAATATCCCCAATGTCGATCTGGAGGTGGGGCGGCTATCGGGCGGCCAGCGCCAGGCCATCGCGGTGGCCCGCGCGGTGCAGTCGGATGCCAAGATCCTGCTGCTCGACGAACCGCTGGCGGCGATGGGCGCGCGCGAGGCCGGGCTGATCATCGACCTGATCGAGCGGCTGAAGGCGCGCGGCACCATCGCCATCGTGATGATCGCGCATAATTATGCCCAGACACTGGAAGTCTGCGACCGGGTGATGCTGATGCAGCACGGCACGGTGACGTATGAAAGCCGCGCGGCGGAAACTTCGCCGGCGGAATTGCTGGAGATCGTGCGGCGGGAATATCGCGAAATGCGCGGCGGCAACGGCAGGTAGAAGACCGAACGGGCGCGGTGCGGGCGGCGCGATCAGCCGCCTTCACGCCCCATTTCCAGGAATTTCTGCCGCCGATGCGCGCGCAGGGCCGCGCCGTCCTGCGACAGCAGCGGCACCAGCGCCCGCTCGATCGCCTCCCCCACCGCCTTGATCGTCGCCTCGCGGTCGCGATGCGCCCCGCCCAGCGGCTCGGGCACGATGGCATCGATCAGTTTCAGCCTGCGCAGATCCTCCGCCGTCAGGCGTAGCGCCTCGGCCGCCGTCGCCGCCTGGGCCGCATCGCGCCACAGGATGGAGGCACAGCCTTCCGGCGAGATCACCGAATAGATCGCATGCTCCAGCATCAGCACCTGATCGCCGGCGGCCAGCGCGATGGCACCGCCTGATCCGCCTTCGCCGATGATGGTCGCCACCACCGGCACCGGCGCATCCAGACAAGCCTCGATCGAGCGGGCGATGGCCTCGGCCTGGCCGCGCGCCTCGGCCTCCACCCCGGGGAAGGCGCCGGAGGTATCGACGAAGCTCAGCACCGGCAGCTTGAAGCGCCCGGCCAGCGCAATCAGCCGGCGCGCCTTGCGATAGCCCTCGGGCCGGGCCATGCCGAAATTATGCTTCACCCGGCTTTCCGTATCGGCGCCTTTTTCGGTGCCCAGCACTACCACGGCGCGCCCCTTGAAGCGGCCCAGCCCGCCCGGCACGGCGGCATCGTCGGCAAAGGCGCGATCGCCGGCCAGCGGCGTGAAATCCTCGATCAGGCCGCGAATGTAATCGAGCGCGCGCGGCCGGTCCGGGTGGCGGGCCACCTGGGTCTTCTGCCAGGGCGTCAGCTTGGCGTAGGTGGCGCGGAGTTGCTTGTCCGCCTTGTCGGTCAGGCGGGCAACTTCCTCGGCGATGTTGATCCCGCCGGGCTCCGACATCCGGCGCAGTTCCTCGATCTTGCCTTCCAGCTCGGCGATCGGTTTTTCGAAGTCCAGGAAGTGGCGCATGGCGGCGTCTAGAGCATTTTTTGCGCCCGGCTGCAAATCATCCCAGCGCGGCCGGTTTTGGCCCGCCAGCCATCCAGTCCAGCAATTCGATGCTGTGCACCGCGACCAGCCCGTCGCCGCCCAGCTGGGTCAGGCAGCCGATATTGCCGGCGGCGATGACGCTGGCGCCGGTAGCGAGGATGGCCGCGCGCTTGCGCGCCTTCAGCCTGGCCGCGATCTCGGGCTGCATCAGGTTGTAGGTGCCGGCGGAACCGCAGCACAGATGCCCCTCCGCCGGTTCCTTCACGGTGAAGCCGGCACGGCTCAGCAGCGCCTTGGGCTCGACGGTGATCTTCTGGCCATGCTGCAGGCTGCATGCGGCGTGATAGGCAAGCGTCACGCCCGGCGCGGGCCGGCTGGGCGCATAGTCGATGCGGGTGAGATATTCGCTGATATCGAGCGCCAGCGCCGATACCCGCGCCGCCGCCGCCGCCAGAGCCGGCTCGGCATTGCGGAACAGGAAGCCGTAATCCTTCACCGTGGTGCCGCAGCCCGAGGTGGTCATGACGATCGCATCCAGCCCGCCATCGCGGCCGATTTCCGCGTCCCAGGCGGCGATGGTGGCGGCGGCATCGGCCATCGCCTGATCGTGGCGGCCCATATGGTGGGTCAGCGCACCGCAGCACGGCGCGCGCCCCACCACCACCTCGATCCCGAGCCGCGTCAGCAGGCGGATCGCCGCCGCGTTGATGCCCGGGTCCAGCACGCTTTGCGCGCAGCCCCCCAGCAGCGCGACCCGCCCACGCCGTGCCCCGCTTGCCGGATAAGTGCCGGGCCCGCCGGCGCCGCGTGCCGGCAGATGGGCGGGTGCCAGCCCCAGCAGCGCGCGCAGGCGGGCAGCCAGCACGCCGCGCCCGGGGATGTGCCCAGCCAGACGGCGAAACGGGGCCGCCGCCATCAGCGCCAGACGCAAACGGGTCGGGCGTGTCAGCACGCCGGCCAGCACGGCGCGCAGCAGCCGGTCATGCCAGGGCCGGCGATAGGTGCGCTCGACATGCACCCGGGCATGGTCGACCAGATGCATATAATTCACCCCGGAGGGGCAGGTGGTCATGCAGGACAGGCAGGACAGGCAGCGATCGACATGGCGCACCACTTCCGCGGTCGCCGGCCGGTCGTTTTCCAGCATGTCCTTGATCAGGTAGATGCGCCCGCGCGGGCTATCCAGCTCGTCGCCCAGCAGCACGAAAGTCGGGCAGGTCGCGGTACAGAAGCCGCAATGGACGCAACTGCGCAGCACCTGGTTGGCCACCGCGATATCGGGGTCGGCAAGCTGGGCTTCGGTGAAATTCGTCTGCATGGATCAGCCCTTCTTCGCCGGCGGGCGGCGGCGCGCCACGATCACGCCACTGGCCAGCCAGGCCAGGGCCAGCAGGAACAGCACCGGACTGACCATCGCCGCGAGACCGGCGATCGACGTCGCAACGGCTGCGACCATCAGCAGGGTTGCACCCAGGCTCATGGCGAATAGCGGGTGCAGGATGCGCCGCTCCGGATTGGCCCGGTAATAGAGCCAGACATAGACCACGAAGGCGCCGAGCGCCGGCACCACGATGGCCGAGACGGGAATGATCATGCCGCCTCCGCCCGCTCGTCGCGCATCCGCCCGGGGTTGAGAATGGCTTCCGGATCGAAGGCCGCTTTCACCCGCGCCGACAGCCGCGCAAGCGCGGGCGCTTCGGGCGGGATCACGGCCACCTGCCGGCGCAGCGCATCCGGCGCGGCCAGCACCATCCATACCCCGCCTGCCTGCCGCGCCGCCTGCTCCACCGCAGCATGCAGGGCAAGGCTCGCCGGGCCCGCCACCCAGATCAGCCCGCCGCCCCAATCCAGGAAGCCATGCCCGCCCGCCGCCACGATCGCGCGATAGGCTGCCGGGCCGGCCGAGGGCCGCACGGAAACCCGCCAGATCGCCTCGCCTTCGCGCACCGCCAGCGCCTCGGCATCGCGCACGCCGCGCCACAATGCCCGGCTCGGCGCATCGACGACGATGCGCGTGCCCGGCACGCCGAGCTGTGCCGCCAGCTTCTCGCTGCGATAGGCAACCGAGGCCGCGAAATCCTCGATCCGCACCAGCGCCGCCGGACCTTCGCCGGCATCGCCGGCCAGATCGGGCAGCCAGGCCGCGCCAGAGACGCCAAAGGGCGATCCCAGCGCCGCCGACAGCGCCGCCACCGCGGCGTCTGGGTCGAGCCCGGGCAGGATCAGTGTGGCGCTGGCTTCCGGCGCCGGCAGCACTTTCAACGTGATCTCGGTCATCACCGCCAGCGTGCCGTGGCTGCCGGCAAGCAGTTTGCACAGATCAAGGCCGGTGACGTTCTTCAGCACCCGCCCGCCGGAGCGGATCACCTCGCCCGTGCCGTTGACCGCGCGCACGCCGATGACGTGATCGCGCATCGCCCCCCAGGCGACCCGGCGCGGGCCGGACAGATTGGCAGCCACCGTACCGCCCAGGGTCGCCTCGTCGTCCATCGCATCATTCGGCGCCATCCCGGTCGCGCGGGCCAGCAGCGATCCCAGCGCCGGCGGTTCGGCGATCAGATGCTGCCCGCTCGCGGCCAGCGCCTCCTCGATCCGGCACAGCCGGGTGCCGGCGCGCGCGGCCAGCACCAGCTCGGCGGGGGCGTGCAGCACGATGCCGTCCAGCATGGCGGTGGAAAGCCGCTGCTCCGCCGCGACCGGGCGCAGCATCGCCGCCTTGCTGCCCGCGCCCAGAATGGTCAGCGGCGTGGCGTCACGCGCCGCCTGCGCCACTGCCTCGGCCAATGCCGCCTCGGAGGTCGGGGCGAGGATCGGCATCATGCCGCCACCGCCGCCTCGCCAGCATCCGCCAGTGGTCCGAGCGGGAATACTTTCGCCGGGTTCAGCAGCCAGCGCGAATCGAAGGCGGACTTGATGCGCCGCTGCTGGTCGAGATCGGTTTCGGAGAATTGCACCCCCATCAGATCGCGCTTTTCCACCCCGACGCCATGCTCGCCGGTCAGGCAGCCGCCGACCTCGACGCAGAGTTTCAGGATATCGGCGCCGAAGGTCTCGGCCTTGTGGAAGCTGGCCGGGTCGTTCGCGTCGAACATGATCAGCGGATGCAGATTACCGTCCCCGGCATGGAAGATATTGGCCACCTGCAGGCCATAGCGGGCCGACATCGCGCCGATCCGCTCCAGCACTTCCGGCAGGCGGGAGGTCGGGATGGTGCCGTCCATGCAGAGATAATCCGGGCTGATCCGCCCGACCGCGCCGAACGCGCCCTTGCGGCCCTTCCAGATCGCCTGCGACTCGGCCACCGAATTCGACACCTTCAGGCTGATCGGATCGAAGCGTTCGCAGATCGCGCGGATACGGTCGAGCAGGGCGTCCTGCTCGGCCACGCTGCCTTCGACCTCGATGATCAGCATCGCCTCGGCATCCAGCGGATAGCCGGCATGGGCGAAGGCCTCGCAGGCATGGATGGCCGGGCGGTCCATGAATTCCAGCGCGACCGGGATGATGCCCGAGGCGATGATCGCATCGACGCAGGCGCCGGCCACCGCATTGGCCTTGAAGGCGGCCAGCATGGCGCGGGCGCCTTCCGGGCTGCGCAGGATGCGCACCGTCACCTCGGTGACAATCGCCAACTGCCCCTCGCTGCCGGTCAGCAGACCGAGCCAGTCATAGCCCGCCGCATCGAGATGGGCGCCGCCGATCTCGAGAATATCGCCCTCGATCGTGACGATTTTCAGCCCCAGCAGGTTGTTGGCGGTGACGCCGTATTTCAGGCAATGCGCGCCGCCGGAGTTCATATTGACGTTGCCGCCGATCATGCAGGCAAGCTGGCTGGACGGATCGGGGGCGTAGAAGAAACCCTGCGCGGCGACCGCATTGGTGATGCCGATATTGGTCACGCCGGCCTGCACCACGGCGAGGCGGTCGGCATAATCGATGGACAGGATACGGTTCATGCGCATCAGGCCGATGACCAGCGCATCGGCCATCGGCAGCGCCCCGCCGGACAGCGACGTGCCGGCGCCGCGCGGCACCACGCGAATGGCATTGCGATGGCAGAAGCGCAGAATCGCCGCCACCTGCTCGGTCGTTTCCGGCAGGGCGACGGCCAGCGGCGGCTGACGATAGGCCGACAGCCCGTCGGTTTCGTAGGGGCGGAGGCGCAGTTCCTCGGTGATCAGGCCGTCCGGCGGCAGCATCGGCGCCAGCTCCGCCAGCAGCGCGGTGCGACGGGCGAGGATTTCCTGCTTGGGCTGAGGCTGGCGGATCATGGCACCCTCCCGGTCGCGCGGTTGCGACGGCTACGGGAGCGATAGCGCGCGGGCAAAACCCTGCCAAGCGCCGCGATCAACCAGGGAAATTTTTCATCCAGCCATGCGCCGCCTTCATGCAGCGCGGCAGCGATCAGCCCTGGCGGGCCTTCATCCGGGGGTTCTTCTTGTTGATCACGTAGACCCGGCCCCGCCGGCGCACGACGCGGCAGTTCTTGTCACGGGCCTTGGCGGAGCGAAGGCTGTTGCGCACTCTCATCGGTCGGGGCCTTGAAGAAGCTGGAAGCGGAGGCGGCGGGATAGGGGCCGGGGGCGGTTCTGTCAAGCCGTAGAAGGAACGAGGGGAGATTTGCCGCGAAGCCATCCGCCCCCCATCGCCGCCGGAGGCCGCGCGGCTACCTGCCGATCGCATGCCAGCGCACCAGCCGCAGCCTTCCCTCGCGCATCAGGCGCAGCCGGGTCAGCCACAGCTCCGCTTCGCCCACCAGCAAGGCGGCGTCGCGGCGCATCGGGCGGGCGCTGCCCTCCTTGAGCCAGCCCACCGCATCGCGCCAGCCCGCCAAGACCTGGGTCGCATGCCGGGCGGAGACATCCTCCACCACCCGGATATCGAGGCCGAGCCGGTTCATTTCCCGGGTGATCGCGGCTTCGTCGGGCGGCGGGCCGCTGCGCCGTTCCAGCGCCACCCAGCCGCGACCGGCGGGCGGGCCGGCCGGACCGGCCACCAGGTCGAGCACCATCATTTGCCCGCCCGGACGCACGGCGCGCGCCATGGCACGCAGCACCGGGGCTGGATCGGCGCCGCGCAGCGCCTCGATCGCCAAAGCGTGGTGGTAATAGCCGGCGCGAAAGACGGGCGCCTGGGGCATCCAGGATTCGGTCTGGGCGCGCTTGGCCTGGCCGTGGCGCTGGGCCAGCGCATTGGCCGCGGCGACCAGCACCGGATCGGCCTCGCAGGCGGTGACCCAGGGGCCGAGCTTGGCGGCGATGGTGACCGCAGCCCCGCCCGGGCCGGCACCCAGCAGCAGCACGCTGGCCGCTTCCGACAGGCCGAAGGGGCGAGCGAGACGCAGCACCTCATCCGGGCCGCCGGGCAGGATGAAGCCATCGCCCCATAGCGCGGCGGCGACGGCGATGCGCCCTTCGTGCCAGGGCGCGGCTTGCGGTGCCGGCGCGGCCTCGCCCAGGCGCGGCGCATCCGGGGCGGGCATGGCCGGCGCCGGCACACCGCTCCCCTCGGGCGGGCCGCCGCGGCGCGCGCCGATCCATCTGCGCACAGAAAGGATGCCGAAATTCGTCTGCACCGCGCGACCCACAGAGATGGATCAGGTATCGCGCGGCGGCGGTGAAGAAAGCATGAACGCAGCGAAGGCAAGCCGCTGCCGGGCGGGGAAGCCCGCATCGGCCGATCATCGGGTTTCGCCGGTCGGGACTGTCGGCGGGCGTGCCGGCGTGCCATCAGGGGGCTGCGAAAGGAACCCCCCATGCGCCAGACCGGTCCCGCCCCCTCCGCCACCGCCTCGCCGGCGCCTTCGCCGCCGCGCGCCGCCGGACCGTTCAACGCGCGGGCCGGCTTCGTGGCCTGTGCGGTGGCGATGGCCGGGCTGGTCGGGCTGATGGGCACCTATGCCGCGCCAGTGCCGCTCGCCCGCGCGCTCATCCAGGCGACGCTGATCAGCGGTGCCGCCGCTGCCACCGACCCCGATGCCGCCTTTGCAAAACTGACGCCGGAGCTGGAGCCGGAAGTCGCAACCGCGCTTGCCTTGCCCGGTCCGCCGGCATTGCGCGCCGCGCGGGCGGAAACCGTGCTGGCCGAGCGCGCCCATCGCCAGGGCAGCGCGATCGCCGCGCGGCTGCGCCTGCTGCTGATCATCGTCACCCTGCTGGCCGCGCTGCTGGGCGGCGCGATCGGCGGGGCGGGCGGCATGCGCCGGGGCTGAGCCGCGCCCGCCCGGCGGCGGTCACGGCGCATCCATCGCGGCCAGGGTGGCGGCGATCTCCTCGCGCAGCACGGCCACCACCTGCGGCAGCCGTGCGCCGTCCAGCCGGGCACGGATACTGGCGACCGACACCGCGCAATCGGGCACCCCGGTGCGGCGCGACACCGGGCAGGCGACGCCGGCGACATCGGCCAGCAGCCGGCCGCCGCCATGGGCGAACCCGCCATCGCGGACCGAGGCCACCGCCGCCGCCGCCAGGGCGGGAAGCTCCGCGTCGATGGCGGCCAGACGGTCATGGTTATGGGCCAGCAGCGCCGCCGCCTCCTGGGCCGGCAGCAGGGCCAGAATCGCCGCGCTGGCCTGGCCCAGTCCCAGCGGCACCCGCCCGCCCACCGTGCTGGTCAGGCTGCGGATCTGGATCAGCCCATCCTCCCGCGCCAGGCACACCGCATCATAGCCGCTGCGCGCCAGCAGGAAGGCGCTGTCGCCGGTGCGTTCCACGATCCGGCGCAAGGCAGGCTGCCATAGCGCCACCAGATCCATCGAGGCACGGGCCTGCAGCGCCAGGGCGAATAAATCCGGCCCCAGCCCGTAGCGCCGTCCCTGCGGCAGGCGCATCGCCATCCCCTCCTCCAGCAACGCCGCCAGCAGGCGGTGCAGCGTCGATTTGGGCAGGCCGGTCGCGGCGTGCAGATCGGCCAGCGCCGCGCCGGCCGGCCCGGCGGCGGCCAGGCGGCGCAGCACGTCGAAGCTTTTGCGGGATGTCTGAGCCGGGGTGAGCACGAATTTTTCTCCCACTATTCAGAATATAATATGGCACATATCCTGAATATTGGAATATTCGTTGACAGTTCGGCGTCGTCAACGCTCCATTTCGACCATGGACGCCGCGCTTTCCCCGGGGTTTTCCCAGGCCCCTCTGCCGCGTGAAACCGATGTCGCGATCATCGGCGGCGGCATTGTCGGCGCCGCCACGGCGCTGGCGCTCGCCCATCGCGGGCTGCGCGTGCTGCTGTGCGAAAAAGGCACGGTCGGGGCGGAACAATCGGGGCGCAACTGGGGCTTCATCCGCACCGTCGGGCGGGCGCGGGCGGAACTTCCCCTGGCGCTGGCCAGCCGCCCGCTGTGGCAGGCAGCGGCGGCGCGGGCGGCATTCGGCTATCGCGAATGCGGCTATGTCAGCCTGGCCGCCAACCCCGCCGAGATGGCGCGACAGGAAGACTGGCTGCAACGCATGGCCGATTTCGCCATGGATGCCAGGCCGGTTGCCGCGCGATCCCTGGCGGCGCTGCTGCCCGGCCTGCGCGGGAACTGGGCCGGGGCGACCTATTCCCCACTGGATGCCTGTGCCGAACCGGCGGCGGCGACGCGCGCTTTTGCCGCCCGCGCGGCGGCGGCGGGGGCGGAGATCCGCGAAGGCTGCGCGGTGCGCGGCCTCGATCTGATCGGCGGGCGGATCGGCGGCATCGTGACCGAGGCCGGGCGCGTCGCCTGCGCGGGCGTCGTGCTGGCGGCCGGCGCCTGGTCGCGGCGCTTCGCCTTCAATGCCGGGCTGTCACTGCCGCAATTGCAGGTGCTCGGCTCGGTCTGCCGGGTGGAAGGGGCGCGCGACCTGCCGGACGCCATCGTCAGTGCCGCCGGCTTCTCCTTTCGCCGCCGCCAGGACGGATCGCATACGCTGGCCCAGCGCGGCACCTCGGTCACCGATATCGTGCCCGACACGCTGCGCCTGTTCACCGCCTTCCTGCCCGCCTTCCGCCGCCAGTGGCGGCATTTGCGCCTCCGCCTCGGCCGGCGCTTCCTGGAGGAGGCGCGCATGCCGCGCCGCTTCGCCGCCGATCGCGCCTCGCCGTTCGAGACGGTGCGCATCCTCGATCCGGCCCCGGTGGCCGATATCCTTGCCACCGCGCTGGCCAATGCGCGCGCCGCCTTCGCGGGCTTCGGCCCGGCGCGGATCGTGGAAAGCTGGGCCGGCATGATCGATGCCACGCCCGATGAATTGCCGATCCTCGGTCCGCATGCCGGCCTGCCCGGGCTGTTCATCGCCACCGGGTTTTCCGCGCATGGCTTCGGCATCGGCCCGGCCGCCGGGCATCTGATGGCCGATCTCCTCAGCGGCGCGCATCCGATCGTCGATCCCGCGCCGTTCCGCCTGGAACGCTTCGCCCGTTTCGCCCCCCGCCCCGCACCGGAGACCCGCGCATGAGCACCGTCCTCGCCCCGCCCCCGTCGCGCGTCAGTCTGCGCACGGTGATCGCCTGCAATATCGGCGCGGTGTTCGAATGGTACGATCTCGTGCTGTTCGGGGTCTTCGCGATCACCCTGTCGCATCAGTTCTTCCCGACGGCGAGCCAGTCGACCTCGCTGATGCTCAGCCTCGCGACCTTCGCCATCGCCTATCTGGTGCGCCCGCTGGGAGCGATCGTGATCGGCGCCTATTCCGATATTCGCGGCCGCCGGGCCGGACTTGTGCTGTCGGCCATGCTGATGATGGCCGGCATGCTGATGACCGCGCTGATGCCGCCCTATGCGAGTGTCGGCATCGCCGCGCCGATCGCCCTGGTGGTGGCCCGCCTGCTGCAAGGGTTTTCGGCCGGCGGGGAATTCGGCAGCGCCACCGCCCTGCTGGCCGAACAGGACCCGAACCGGCGCGGCTTCTATGCCAGCCTGCAATGGGCGGCCTCGGGCTTCGCGGTGCTCTGCGCCTCGCTCGCCGCCTATGCCGTCAGCCATCTTCTGCCGCCGGCCGAGGCCGCCGCCTGGGGCTGGCGCATCCCCTTCGCGGTCGGTCTGCTGATCGGGCCGGTGGCGCTTTATATGCGCAACCGGATGGAGGAATCCCCGGAATTCGCCCCCGCTCCGCATCGCCACCCGCTGCGCGATCTGGCACGGCACGAAAAAGGCCGCGTGCTGGCCGGCGCCGGCATCGTCGCGGTCGGCGCGGCGGGCAGCTATCTGAACATCTACATGCCGAATTTCGCCTATACCCATCTGCATCTGCCGCGCGATCTGGCGGTGCTCGGCACGGTGGTCGCCGGGATGATCAACACGCTGCTACCGCCTTTCTTCGCCGGGCTGTCCGATCGAATCGGGCGCATCCGGGTGATGGCGACGGCGGGGATCATCGGCGCGGTGATCGTCTATCCGCTGTTCCTGTGGCTGCTGGCCAGCCCGACGCTCGGCACCCTGATCGCCATCCAGGCGATCATGAACATCGTCTTCTATTGCGGCTATTACGCCACCGCGCCGGCGGTGCTGGCCGAGCTGTTTCCGGCCGAAAACCGCACCTCCGGCGTGTCCATCGCCTATGTGCTGGCCCAGCTCGTATTCGGCGGCATCACCCCGCTGACCGTCACCTGGCTGGTCCATGTCACCGGCAATGACGCGGCGGCGGGGCTCTATATCCTGTTCGCGGCCTGCCTCAGCCTGATCAGCCTGTGGGCCTGCCGGCGCTACGGCGTGCGATAGGCCGCACCGGCCCGCCCGACCCAAGGCGCGATGCGACGCCCGCCCCGACCAGGGGCGGGCGTTTTCGTGCCAATGACACATCCGATGCGTGCAGTACCGCCATGCGACGCACGCATAGGGATGGGAGTGGCGAAGAGTTCGGCACGGTGCATATCATAACCATGCTTATTATCAGCCCGTCAGGACAGAGGCCGCCGCCTTGCCGCGTGCGCCCCACCCCCTGCCGGCAAAGCCCGTCATGAGGGAGGCCGTCATGGGTAGCGCAGCAAGCGCCGAGAGCGACGCGCTCGGTCCGGATCTGCTGTTCCTGCTGCACGATGTCGCACGCCTGCTGCGCATCAACGCCGACAAGCGCGCCCGCGCCCGCGGCATGACGCGCGCGCAATGGGCGATCCTGATCTGGCTGGAACGCCACCCCGGCATGTCGCAAAAGGAACTCGCCGAGATGCTGGAGGTGGAGCCGATCTCGGTCGCCCGCCTGATCGACCGGCTGGAACGGCGCGGCATGGTCGAACGCCGCCCCGATCCGCGCGACCGGCGCGTCTGGCGGCTGCATCTGCGTCAGGCGGCGCTGCGCGAATTGCGCGAAATCGACCGTCAGCGCGGGGAGATGGCGGCGATCACCTTTGCCGGCATCGACACGCCGACGCTGGCCGCAGTCAGCGCCGGGCTGACGCGCATGAAAGCCTCTCTGGTCCAGGAATTCCGCCCCCGGCGCGGCGAGGCGGTCGGCCTTGCCGAAGCCGCGCAAAGCGCCGATCGCGCCGCGCCGGGCGCCCCCGCCACGCGGGACGTGGCGCTGCAGGAGATTGCCTGATGTCTCAGACCACCGCCTCCCCTGCCGCGCCGCGTGTGGCCGAGGCGCAGACGCGCGGGCGCACCCGCCGTTCGCCGCTGCTGCGCCCGCTCCTGATGCTGGGCGGGATCGTCATCGTCGCCATCGCCGCGCTGATATTCTGGCTGACCGGCGGGCGCTATGTCTCGATCGACGATGCCTATATCCAGGCGCCGAAAGTGTCGGTCGCCACCGACGTCTCGGGGATCGTCGCCGATGTGCCGGTGCATGAAGGTCAGGTCGTCAGCAAGGGAGAGGTGCTGCTGCGCCTCGATCCGCTGCGCTTTCAGATCGCGGTCAGCGAGGCGAAGGCCAATCGCGACAGCCTGGTCTCCGACCTGAAGGCGGAAGTGCTCGATTATCAGCGCATGCTGCGCGATGTCCGCGTCAAGCAGGCGCAGCTTGCCTCCGACCAGGCCAATCTTCAGCGCTTCGCCAATCTGGTGAAAAGTGGCGGGGTGACGCGCGCCGAATACGATAATTCGCGCTTCCAGGTGCAGGCGGACCAGCAGGGCGTCGATGCGCTGAAAGTCCAGGCCGAGGTGCAACTGGCCAAGCTGGGCGGCAATCCGACGCCCGATATCATGCATCTGGCGCAGTACCGCGCCGCCCAGGCCAAGGTGGACGAGGCGGAGCGCCAGTTGCGCCGCAGCGTCATCCGCGCACCCTTCGCCGGCATCGTCACCCAGGTCGACAGTGTCCAGCCGGGCATGTATCTTGGCGCCTCGCAGGCTGCTTTCGGGCTGGTGGCGACGCAGCGCGCCTGGGTCACCGCCAATCCCAAGGAGACGGAACTGACCTGGGTGAAGCCCGGCGATGCGGTGACGGTGACCGTCGATACCTATCCGGGCCATCACTGGAAAGGCCATGTCGAGAGCATCTCGCCGGTCAGCGGCTCTGAATTCTCCGTGCTGCCGGCGCAGAACACCTCCGGCAACTGGGTGAAGGTGGTGCAGCGCATTCCGGTGCGTATCGTCATCGACGAACAGAAGAACGGCCTGCCGCTGCGCGCGGGCATGAGCGTGGAGGCCGATATCGACACCGGCCATACACGCAGCCTTTCGGATCTGTTCTGAAAGCACGCGCCATGGCCGCGGACGGCCCAGACTACGAACCCGTCGCCCATCGCGGGATCATCACGATCTGCGCGATGGGCGCGACGCTGATGCAGGCGCTCGATTCGACCATCGCCAACGTGGCGCTGCCCTATATGCAGGGCAGCCTGTCGGCGACGTTCGACGAGATCACCTGGGTCCTGACCTCCTACATCACGGCGGCGGCGATCATGACCGCCCCGGTCGGCTGGCTGGCCGCGCGCTTCGGACGGAAATATCTGTTCGTCGTCTGCCTGATCGGCTTCACCGTCACCTCGATGATGTGCGGGGCGGCGCAATCGCTGATGCAGATGGTGGTATTCCGCCTCGCCCAGGGCGTATTCGGCGCCGCGCTGGTGCCGCTGTCGCAGGCCACGATGCTGGATATCTACCCGCCCGAGCAGCGCGGCTCGGCCATGGCGATGTGGGGCGTGGGGGTGATGATCGGGCCGATCCTGGGTCCGACGCTGGGCGGCTATCTGACCGAAATCTACAATTGGCGCTGGGTGTTCTACGTCAATCTGCCGTTCGGCATTCTGGCAACCGGCGGGCTGCTGTTCTTCATGCCGAAAGGCCGGCCGAATGACAGTCTGCGTTTCGACTGGATCGGCTTCATCGTGCTGGCGATCGGCGTCGGCGGCCTGCAGATGATGCTCGACCGCGGCCAGGACCAGGACTGGTTCTCCTCGCGCGAGGTCATCACCGAGGCGGTGCTGGGCGGACTCGGCATCTATTTGTTCGTCGTCCATCTGTTCACCGCCCGCAACCCGTTCATCCGCCCCAGCCTGTTCCGCGACATCAATTTCTCCTCAGGCCTGGTGCTGATGTTTTCGGTCGGCACCATCCTGGTTTCCTCCTCGGCGCTGATGGCGCCCTGGCTGCAGGGGCTGGCGAATTACCCGGTGGAAACCGCCGGCCTGGTGATGGCGCCGCGTGGCATCGGCACCATGGCGGCGATGATGATCGCGGGCCGCATATCCAACCGGTCCGACCCGCGCATGCTGATGGCGATCGGTATTCTGCTGCTGATCTGGTCTCTATGGGACATGACCGGCTGGACGCCCGACATCTCTCAGACCCATCTGATCGTGACCGTCATCATTCAGGGCTTCGGGCTGGGTTTCATCTTCATCCCGCTGCAGGTGCTGGCCTTCGCCACCCTGGCGCCGGCGCTGCGCACCGATGGCGCCTCGATGTTCAGCCTGTTCCGCAATATCGGGGCGGCGATCGGCGTCTCGATCACTTCCGCCCTGCTGGCGCGCAATACCCAGGCGCTGCATGCCGAGATCAGCGCCGACGTCACCCCCTTCAACCGCGCCCTGCAATCGGGCGGCGCGGTGCAGCATGCCTGGGACCCGGCAACGCAGCACGGCGCGGCGGCGCTGGATGCGGTGATCAACCAGCAGGCGCAGATCACCGCCTATGTCGATGACTACAAATTCATGATCTACACGACGCTGCCGGCGCTGCTGCTGCTGCTGCTGATGCGCAAACCCAAACTCGGCGCCGCCCCACCCGATCCCGCGCATGCGGCGATGGATTGATCCCGCGCGCAGGAGCGTCGATCGACCGGCGATCTTGCCTTATCCCGGCGCGAGCGCGGCGCGGACCGCCTTCAGCCGCCCCGGCGCCAGCGCGGCCAGCGTGTGACGGGCAAAGCCCGCGCGCGCCGCCGCCTGCGCCGCAGCGCGCTTCGCATCGTTGCGGACGAATTCCAGCAAGGCCGCGAACCAGGCATCAGTGGTATTGGCAACCAGCATCCCGGCTTTGCCCGCCGCCAGAGACCCTTGATAGGCGGGTACGTCGGAGGCCAGCACCGCCAGCCCCAGCGCCGCGAAATCCAGAGTCTTGATTGCCGATTTCGCCCGGTTGAAACCGGTATCGGCCAGCGGCACCACGCCGATCTGCCAGGCCGCGCGGCGGCTGAACCAATCGACGAAGCCGGGATAGGACAGCCCCGCCTGGCGCGGCACGGCGATGCGGTTGATCCATTCCGGCAATTCCTCGCCTGCCGTCATGCCGATGACATCGATGGCCACCCGGGTGCCGAGTTCGTCGACCAGCCGCTCCAGCGCCGGCAAGACCTCCGCCATGTCCGCGCCATGCGTCGCGGTGCCCATCATCAGCAACCGCACCGTCCCGCCGAGCGGCGGTTCGACGGCCGGCGCTGCCTGCCACAGACGCTCATCCAGCGCATTCGCCAGCACCGCCGGGCGATGGCGCGATAGCGGCGCCACCGCCGCGCCCAGCGCGGCGGTGGAAGTCCAGACCGCATCCGCCCCGCCCAGCAGGCCGCGCACCATCGGCGCCAGCGGACGCAGCCGCGCGGCATCGGCGTGATCGCGTGGCAGATGCACCAGATCATCGTCGAGATCGTAGATCAGCCGCGCGCCGCTGGCCTTCGCATGGGCCAGCAGCGCCCGCGCCGCCGCCGCATCGCCCGCGGCATGGCGCTGGGTGATCAGCAGATCGGCGCGATAGCGCAGCGCCTCGGCCGGGCTGGCCAGCACCAGATCGATCGGCCGGCGCGCCGCCAGATGCTCCATCGGCAGCAGCAGGCGGATATGCCCGCACGGTGTCGGGGCACCATCGTCGTACCGCTCGGGCACGATCACCGCCGCGATCCGCCCGCGCCGGCGCAGATCGAGATGCGCCGCGCGCAAGGCGGGTTTCACCGGCACCGCCGCACGGGACGAGGTGGCCCGCGACAACGCCGCCGGCGCAACCGTGGCGCCGGGCGCGGGCGCGGGCGCGGGCGCGAACGGGGCGAGATAGGCATCCGGATAGAATGCGCCAGCGGGTCGGCGCGGCGGGGCGGGCCTGGCCGATTTCGCCGCGCGCGCCGTTCCGCTGCGCAATGCGGCGGCGATGGTTTGAAACGCCGCCTGCCACTCCGTGCTTCCGGCATTCGCATCGATCAGCCAAGTTCCGGCGCGGCCGGCCAGCCGCGCAGTTAATGCCCCCAACCGCGTTGCCGCCACCGGCGATCCCGCCGCCAGCGCCGCACTCAGCGTGTAGGAATAGGTCTCCGGCCATTGCTGAGGAAACCACACAAGATGCGGCGCGTGGCGGGCAAGCAAGCCAGGCAGATCGCTTTCCTCGTACCGACCCGTGACTCGGATGCGCTTCTTCGCCCAGGCCGGCAGCGGATCTTCGGGATAGCCGATCAGCTCGATCTCCAACTCCGAAGCCGGAACGGCAGCCGCCACCCCCAGCACCAGCGCCCGGCCCTTATGCGCCGACAGCACCCCCAGCACCGCGACCCGCAGCGCCTCCTTCGCCTTCAGCCGGGGCAGGCGCGGCGCCGGCGGGGCCAGGGTTTCATGCGGCACCACGATGCCGCCCGGATGGCCGAACCGGGCGAGCCTTGCCGCGACATCCGCACTCGGGCAGATCAGCCGCGCCGCCTCGGCCAGCATCCAGGCATGGCCCAGCCGCCAGGCATGGATGTCGCGCGCGCCATGGTTGGGCCTTGCTGCGATGCAGGCATTGCAGACCGCCGGTCCCGGTTCGCCGCACCAATTGCCATCGGGATGGGGCAGCAGGTTCACCTGCGGGCAGATGGCGTAGTAATCATGCACCGTGGTGTCGAAGGGCACGCCCAGCGCGTGGATCAGGGCGCGGACATCCATCTCCATCCCCATCAGGTGATGCAGATGCACCCGCGCCACGCCGAAGCCAAGCAGCAGCGCGGCCATGTCCGCCACCCGGTCGGGCGCCAAGGACAGCACTGGATGGCCGGGCAGCGCCGGGACCGATAATTCCGCCCCGCGCGCGCCCGCATCCAGCAGCAGGAAATGCGCCCGCCCCGCCGCACCCGCCACCAGATCGCGCAGATGTCGGCGCACGCCGCCGCCCAGCCCGTGCGCCACCAGCAGGATCACCGGCAGGGCGGAGGCGGCGAAGATCGCCGCCGTCAGCGCAAAGCGCGACGGCGCCGTCGGGTCGCGCTGCACGAAGGTGGCGACCTTGCGGTCATAGGTGGGATGGCGCGCCGAGATCAGCGCCGCCGCCTTGCCCGATTCCTTCGCGCCCGGACCGAAACTGACCGCGCCCGCGTGATAGACGAAAACATCGCAGGCCAGCCGGTGCTGCCAGGCACGGGCTTCGGCGCGCATGCAGAAATCGCACTCCTCGCCATAGCCGCGCCCGAAGGTTTCGACATCGAAGACCCCGACATCGTCCAGCGCGGCGCGGCGGATATACATGCAGAACCCGACCGTGGTCGGCACCGCGACGAAGCGCCCGGGATTGGCGCGCGCGCACGCCGCATCCAGCGCGGCCACATCCATACCGAAAGCCAGCCCGCCGCCCGCGAAATCCGGGTAGGAGCAGATCGTCGCATTGTTGGAGAAAGGCGAGACGGAAGCGATGCGCGGGCCGGCATAGGCCTGCGCCGTCAACCGCGCGAGCCAGCCCGGCGGCACTTCGGTATCGCTGTTCAGCAGCACCACATCGGCGCGCCCCGCCGCCTCCATGCCGCGATTGACCGAGGCGACGAAGCCGAGATTTTTGCCGTTGCGCAGCAGCACGATGCGCCCCGACGCGGCCAGCCCGTCGAGCCACGCCGAAAGCGGCTTCTCCGGCGAGTGGTCGTCGATCACGATCACCCGCCCGGGCGGACGCGCGGGGTCGTTCAGCACCGAACTCAGGCAACGCTGCGTCTCGGCCAGACCGCGATAGACCGGGATGACGACATCGACCACCAGCCCCGGGCGCGCCGGCGGCGGCGGCGGGCGGGATGCGACGGGCAGATACTCCGCGATGGCGCGCCGGGGTTCGGTCGCATAGCCACGCGCCTGTCCCTGGCGCAGGTGAAACAGCAGCGGATTGGCCGCTGCCTCCGGATGCTCGGCGACGTACCAGGCGGCATCGAAGCGCGGCGAGGGATCGCGCAGCGCCGCCGCCCCCAGGCGCAGATAATGCAGCAGCGGATGCAGCTTCAGCGCCGCGATATCGGGATTTTGCGCGGCATACCACGCCCCGTCGAAGAACGGGTTGGGGTCGCGCCCCTCCTCCACCCCGAAGCGGGCGAAATGTTCGACGGCGGACAGATTGGCGCCGATGACATCGGGATAGCGGCGCAGATACCACGCCTCATCCACGATCAGGCCAAGCTGCGCGGCCGCTCCACTCGCATTCACCATGCGCGCACCGACCGCACCATCGCCGTTCCTTCGTGCCACCTCCCTCCCGGATTTACGCGAGGTCCGGGCCGAGGTGAAGGGGGCGCGCGGCGCGGCGGCGCATGCTAGCCCAGGCTGACCCCGCCATTCGCCGTGTAGGTCTGCAGCGCCTGGGTCATATCGCCCAGCAGCAGCCCGCCCGCGCCGCTCGGCGTGGTGCCGACGCCGGACACCGCGGCGGCATCGGCGGTCTGGCCCTGGCCCACGCCCTGGCTCGCGCCGAGCGCGCCATTGGCGGGCCGATCGGTATCGGCGCGATGATGGTGATGGTGCGGCCCGCCGATGGCCGGCGTGCCCAGCGGGTTCGCCGCCTGACCGGCCTGACCTGCCGAACCCGCGCCTTGCTGAAGCTGCAGCAGCGCCGCGTTCAGCGCCCCGGAAAGGCTGCCGGCCAGGCTGGTGGCCAGGCTGGAGGTTGCGCCGACGCCTTGGCTCGTTCCGCTGGGGCTCGTTCCGCTGGGGCTCGTTCCCCCAGAGCTCGTTCCCCCGGGGCTGCCGGTGCTTCCCGCGCCACCGGTGCCGGGCAGGGTAAACGGACCGGCCGGCGTCGTGGTGCTGTTCAGCACCAGCGCGGGGATGACCGGGTTCGCCACCTGGCCGGCGGCGAGGGAGGAGATGCTCATGGCGGTTCCTTTCACGGCACCGGCCATGCGGGCCGGTATCGAAAGCCGCGGCGCAATCGCCGTGCCAGGCGCGACCCGTGGATTTTTCATGGGATTTCCGATGCGTCACGCCCGCCCCGGCACATCCTGCCGGGCATCGACAGGCGCGGCGCGGCAGCTTCTACCGCCCGCCCAGCACCAGCATCGCCACCGCCCCGCCGGCCAGCACCACCAACGGATGGGTGCGGGTGCCGCCCATCAGCAGCGCCGAGACCGCGGTGATGGCATAGGCCAGGAGATCATGTTCGGTGCCACGCAGCAGGGCGATGGCGCCTGCAAAGGTCAGACCGATGCCGAGCGGCGCCAGCACCTGTTCCGCGCGCTGGCGCCAGACAGCGCTGCGCGCGCGCTGCCAGATGCGGGCCAGGCCATAGACCAGCAGGGAAGACGGCGCGAACATCGCCACCAGCGCCACGAAGGCGCCGGCCAGCCCCGCCGCGCGCTGGCCGATCAGCATCACGATCAGCGATCCCGGCCCCGGCGCGGCGCGCGAGATGGCAAAAAGCTGAAGGAAATCGCGCGCGCTCAGCCAGTGATACTGATCGACTGCGGCAACCTGCATCGCCGGCAGCACGCCGCTGCCGCCGCCAAAGGCCAGCAGCGACAAGGTGGCGAACAAGCCGCCGAGATGGGCGAGCGTCTGCATCATCGCGGCCGCTTTCGCGTCGCGAGATAGCTCGCCGCAGCCAGCAGCGGCAGCATGGCAAGCAATTTCAGCCGCCAATAGCCGATCAGCAGGGCGGTCGCGACGGCGACCAGCAGCGGCCCCGGACGCGCGAGGCCGACCCGCCCGCGCGACAGACGCCAGCCATTGGCAAGCGTCAGCCCGATCGCCGCCGCCCCCATGCCGGTAAGCGCGGCGGCGACCTGCGCGGCCAGCGCCGGCGGGCCGGTTTCCACCACGCGCAGATAAAGCGTGCCGGCCGCCAGCACGGCCAGCACCGGCACCGCCATCAGCCCGCCCAGCGCCGCCAACGCCCCGGCCACGCCGCGCAGCGCGGTGCCGATGAACACCGCCTGATTGACCGCGTTCGCCCCGGGTGCGATCTGCGACAAGGCGAGGCCGGAGAGGAAGGCGCCATCCTCGATCCAGCGACGCTTGACCACGACTTCGCGACGGATCCAGGCCGACAACCCGCCGCCGAAGCTCTGCGCGCCGATCGCGGCGAAACAGAGGAAGACGGCGCCAAGCGCGGGCGGCGGAGCGGGGCGGTCGGTTTGCGATCCCATGCGCCCATTCAAGCGCCGGATGGCGCGAACGGATAGGTCGGCGCATGTTTCGCTATGCAACACTGCGCCCGCGACGGAGCGAGCAGAGAGAGCGACGATGGAATACCGCACACTCGGCCGCAGCGGCCTGAAAATCTCCCCCCTCTGCCTGGGCGCGATGATGTTCGGCGGGCCGACCGATGCCTCGACGGCCGCGCGCATCGTCGCCACCGCCCGCGCCCAGGGGGTGAATTTCATCGATACCGCCGACAGCTATGCCGCCGGCGCCTCGGAGCAGGCGGTCGGGCGGGCGATCGCCGGCGATCGGGACTGGTGGGTGCTGGCCACCAAGATCGCCAATCCGATGGGCGAAGGGCCGAACCGGCGCGGCCTGTCGCGGCGCTATGTGGGCCAGGCGATCGAGGCCAGCCTGCGCCGGCTGGGGGTGGAGAGCATCGACCTGCTCTATCTGCACAAGGAGGATCATGCGACGCCGCTGGCCGAAACCGTGGCGGCGCTGGGCGAGGCGATGCGGGAAGGCAAGATCCGCTATTTCGGCGTCTCCAATTACCGTGCCTGGCGCATCGCCGAGATCTGCCGGCTATGCGATCAGGCCGGCATCCCGCGCCCGATCGCCAGCCAGCCGCTGTACAACGCGCTGAACCGGCAAGTGGAGGTGGAGCATCTGCCGGCCTGCGCCGCACTCGGCCTGGGCGTGGTGCCCTACAGCCCGCTGGCGCGCGGCGTGCTCAGCGGCAAATACGCCGCCAATGCCGCCCCCGCCGCCGATAGCCGGGCGGGACGCGGCGACAAGCGCATGCTGGAATCCGAATGGCGGACGGAAAGCCTGGCGATCGCCCAGGAAATCGCCGCCCATGCGCGCGCGCGCGGCACCACGCCGGCCCGCTTCGCGCTGGCCTGGGTGCTGCATAACCGGCTGATCGCCGGCGCCGTCTGCGGCCCGCGCACCGAAGCGCAATGGGCGGAATATCACGCCGCGCTGGAACTGCGCCTGGATGCGGCGGATGAGGCGCTGATCGACCGGCTGGTCGCGACCGGCCATGCCTCCACCCCCGGCTTCAACGACCCCGCCTATCCGATCGAGGGCCGTCTGCCCCGCCATCACACGGGTTTGGCGGACCGGCTGCCATGAGCTGGGGGCTGCGCCTGCTGAACGCGGCAACCGGGCTCGGCGGGCTGACGGTGACGCGCGCCGTGCCCTTCGGGGCCGATCCGCGCCGCAGGCTCGACCTCTATGCCCCGCAAGGCGCGCAGGGTCTGCCGGCGATCCTGTTCTTCTACGGCGGCAGCTGGCAATCCGGCGAACGGGCGGAATACCGTTTCGTGGCCGCCTCGCTCGCGCGGCTGGGGGCGGTGGTGGCGGTCGCCGATTATCGCCTGTACCCGCCCGCGCGCTTCGCCGATTTCATGGCCGATGCCGCGGCGGCGGCCGGCTGGATGCGCGACCACGCCGAAGCATGCGGCGCCGATCCGGCACGGATTTTCGTCATGGGCCATTCGGCCGGGGCGCATATCGCGCTGATGCTGGCGCTCGACCCCGCCTGGCTGGGCGCGGCGCGCGGCACGCTGGCCGGCGCCATCGGCCTGGCCGGTCCCTATGATTTCCTGCCCATCCGCGATCCCGCGATCCAGGCGGTGTTCGCCGCCAGCCCGCCCGAGGCGAGCCAGCCCATCGCCTTTGCCCGCCATGCCGCCTCCGGCCCGGCCTTGCTGCTGCTGGCCGGCCAGCCCGATCGCATGGTCTTTGCCCGCAATTCCGCCCGCCTGGCAGCGCTTGCCGCGCGCCATGGCGGGCGCGTGCGGCTCCGCCTGTTCCCGGCGCTGGGGCATATCGGCGCCGTGCTGGCCTGCTCGCGGATTTTCGCCGGGCTCGCGCCGGTGCGCCAGGAAATCGCCGCCTTCATCGGCGCCGGCGCATGAGCGATCCGGTCCATGTCATCGGTGCCTCCGGACGCTCGGGCGGCGCGGTGCTCCGCGCGCTGGCGGCCGACGCCATTCCCGCCATCGCGGTGGTGCGCAGCCCGGCGCGCCTGAATGCGCCCGCCCTGGCGGTGCGCTGCGCCGATCTGGGCGATGGCGCGACGCTGACGGCGGCGCTGGCCGATGCCACGCGCATCGTCTCCTGTGCGCATGCCCGCTTCATTCCGGCAATCCTGGCCGCCGCGCCGCCAGACGCCCGGCTGGTGCTGATGGGCAGCACGCGGCGCTTCACGCGCTGGCCCGATGCGCATGGCGCGGGCGTGATCGCCGGCGAGGCCGCCTTCCGCGCCGGGCGCCATGCCGGGGTGCTGCTGCACCCGACGATGATCTATGGCGCCACCGGCGAGGATAATGTCCAGCGCCTGGCCGCGCTGCTGCGCCGCCTGCCTTTCGTGCCACTGCCCGGCGGCGGGCGCGCGCTGGTCCAGCCGATCCACCAGGACGACGTGACCCGCGCCATTCTGGCCGCGCTCGACATCGCCTGGACGCGGCCCGAAGTACTGATTCTGCCTGGCCCGGCGCCCGTCGCCTATGCCGATTTCGTGCGCGCCGTGGCGCGCGCGGCGGGGCTTCCCCGCCCGCGTATTCTCGCCGTGCCGGGCGCCTTGTTGCGCGCGGGCGCAATGGCGAGCCCGCTTCTGCCCTTTCTGCCGCGCGTGCGGGGCGCGGAAATCCGCCGGCTGATGGAGGATAAGGATTTCGATCCCGCCCCCGCCATCGCCCGGCTGGGCTTCACGCCGATGACGCTGGAAACCGGGCTTGCGCGAAGCCGGCTGGAGGACAAAAATCTCCCGTCGTGAGTGCCGCGCGCGGCGCGCACCATCCGGGTTGCAAAGAAAGATCACGCCATGCCGATCGTCAATCGGATCGCCGAGTTCCATACGGACATGACCACATGGCGGCAGGATCTGCACACCCATCCCGAGCTCGCGCTGCAGGAAGTCCGCACCAGCGGCGTGGTGCGGCAGAAACTCGCCGAATTCGGCGTCGACGAGATCATCACCGGCATGGCGAAGACCGGCGTGGTCGGGGTCATTCGCGGGCGCGGGCCGCATAGCGCCCCGGGCGGGCGCGCCATCGGCCTGCGCGCCGATATGGACGCCCTGCCGATCACCGAGGAGACGGGGCTTCCCTATGCTTCGCAAAATCCCGGTGTGATGCATGCCTGCGGCCATGACGGGCACACCACCATGCTGCTGGGCGCGGCGCGCTACCTCGCGGAGACGCGCAATTTCGACGGCACCGTCTATGTCATTTTCCAGCCGGCCGAGGAGAATCTGGCCGGCGGCGAGATCATGGTGAAGGACGGATTATTCGAGAAATGCCCGATGGACCGGATTTTCGGCCTGCATAACCGCCCCGGCATGAAGCTGGGCGAATTCGGCTGGCGGGTGGGGCCGATGATGGCGGCGGTGGCGAATATCGAGATCACCATCACCGGACGCGGCGCGCATGGCGCGCATCCCGATCACGGCATCGATCCGATCGTCATTGCCGCGCAGATCGTCTCCGCCCTGCAAACCATCGTCGCCCGCTCGATGGACCCGACGGCCTGCGGCGTCGTCACCATCGGCCATATTTCCGGCGGCCAGACCTACAATGTCATCCCCGAGACGGTGCACATGAAGGGCACGGCGCGCTGGTTCGCGCCCGCCATCGGCGATGTGCTGGAACAGGGCGTGCGCCGGCTGGCCGGCGGCATCGCGGCGAGTTTCGGCGCGCGTGCCGAAGTGCGCTTCGACCGTGCCTATCCGGCGACGGTGAACGAAGCGGCCTCCACCGCGCTGACGGTCGCCGCGGCCAAGGCGGTCTCCGGCGAAGGGCGGGTGCACGAACTCGCCGATCCGACCATGGGGGGCGAGGATTTCTCCTTCATGCTGGAGAAGAAGGACGGCAGCTACATCGTGCTGGGTGCCGACGATGCCGCCCATAAGGCGATGGTCCATCAGCCCGATTACGATTTCAACGACGCAATGCTGCCGATCGGCGCCTCGTACTGGGCAACGCTTGCCGAACAGCTTCTGCCGCGCGGCGAGGGCTGACCCATGACCCATGATCCGGCCGCCTTCGCCGCCCGCCCGCGTGAGACGGGGGCGGGCGAACAGGCGCTGGCGAGCCTCGCCCGGCGCGTCCTGCCTGCCGGCGGCTTCGGCAATATGGCGCTGGAGACGGTGATCGCGCGCGGGGCGGGCGGGCGCGTGTGGGACGAAAGCGGCAATGAATACGTCGATTTTCTGCTCGGCTCCGGCCCGATGTTCATCGGCCACGGCCATCCGGCGGTGCAGGAAGCAGTGGCCGCGCAGATGCGGAACGGCACCACCTTCTTCGCGCAGAATGCGCATGGCATCCGCCTGGCCGAGGATATCGTCGATGCCGTGCCCTGCGCCGAACAGGTGCGCTTCGTTTCCTCCGGCACCGAGGCGGATGCCTATGCGATGCGTCTGGCGCGCGCCTTTCGCGGGCGCGAGAAGATCCTGAAATTCGAGGGCGGCTATCACGGCATGAGCGATTATGCGCTGATGTCGCTCGCCCCGCGCCGACCCGGCAATTTCCCCCAGGCGAGCGCCGATTCCGCCGGCATTCCGCGCAGCGTGCGCGAGGAGATGATCGTCGCGCCCTTCAACGATGCGGCGATGGCGGAAAGCCTGATCGCGCAGCATCATGACGAGCTTGCCGGCATCATCGTGGAGCCGTTCCAGCGCCTGATCCCGCCCGCCCCCGGCTTCCTGCAGGCGCTGCGCCGGATCAGCGCGCAATACGGCATCCCGCTGATCTTCGACGAGGTGGTAACCGGTTTCCGTTTCGCCTATGGCGGGGCGCAATCCTATTACGGCGTCACCCCCGATCTCTGTACCTTGGGCAAGATCATCGGCGGCGGCTTTCCCCTGGCCGCGATCGCCGGGCGGGCGGAGATCATGGCCCATTTCGATCGCACGTTGGTGGGCGAAGATCGTTTCCTGCCGCAGATCGGCACGCTGTCGGGCAATCCTGTCGCCGCGGCGGCCGGGCGCGCGACGCTTGCCGTGCTGCGCGAACCCGGCGCCTATGCCAAGGTCTTCGAAACCGGGCGTACGCTGATGACCGAAATGGCGGCGATTCTGAAACGCGCCGGCATGGTCGCGCAGGTGGTCGGCGAGCCGCCGCAATTCGACGTCATGTTCACCGATGCGCCGATCACCGATTACCGCGCCAGCCAGAAGCACGACGCGGCGCTGGCACGCCGCTTCACCCAGGCCTTGCGCGCCCGCGGCGTGTTCAAGAACGAGAGCAAATATTACGTCTCTCTCGCCCATGACGCGATCGACATCGCCGACACGCTGGCCGCCTTCGCCGCCGCCGTGGCGGAGATTGCGCGTTAGCTCCCCTTCCCCGCCTTGGCCAGACGCCGTTCGTACCACTGCGCCAGCACGGTGGCGGGAAACAGCAGGGCGAAATAGATCACCGCCACCGCCGTATAGACCTCCAGCGGGCGATAGGTGTCGGCGGTGATCTGGGTGCCCTGGTACAGCAGATCCGGCACCGCGATCACCGAGACCAGGGAGGTGTTCTTCAACTGGGTGATCGACTGGTTGACGAAGGGCGGCACCATCCGCTTGACCGCCTGCGGCAGGATCACCAGCCGCATCATGCGCCAGCGCGATAGGCCGAGCGCGCGCGCGGCGTCCCATTGCCCGGCCTCGATCGAAACGATGCCGGCACGGAAGATCTCGGCATAGAAAACCCCGGTATACATCGAAAGCGTGCCGACCGAGGCAATGGTCGCCGGGATCTGGATGTGTAGCAGCACCGGCAGGGCGTAGTAGATCCAGATGATCTGCACCAGCAGCGGGGTGCAGCGAAAGACCTCGATCAGGGCGATCAGCGGGATGTTCAGCAGGCGCGATTTGGACAGCCTGCCCAACCCGAGCAGCAGCCCGACCACCAGCCCCAGCAGGACGGAGCCGACCGTATAGGCAAGCGTCACCAGTACGCCGCGCCACAGCAGCGGTTCGTAACGGGTAAGGACGGAAAAATCCCAGTGATACTGCATGATGTGCGGCGCGGGACCGGATCGCCGGCCCCGCGCCCCGATCCGTCAGAAGCTCAGGGCCGAGGGCACCTGATCGGGCTTCACCCCCACCTGGGCCAGCCCGTCGAGCAGCCATTCGCGGATCTGGCCGATGCCGCGATTATAGTCGAGCCAGGCATTCAGCACGTCGCGGAAGCGCGTATCGGGCTCGCGCTGGATGCCGAGGCAACTGGGCAGCGCGACCAGCGGCTCGGTCAGCAGATGATACGGCCCGAGGGACGGGTTCTTGCCGACCGCCGAAAGCCCCAGAATGGCGGCCAGGATATCGACATCCACGCGCCCCGATTGCAGTGCCAGGATCGCCTGATCGCGCGTCGTGAAGCCGACATGCTGGGCCTTCGGCGCAAAGCGCTTGGCTACCGTCTCGTGCAGCGAGCCAAGATCGAAAGCCACTTTCAGATTGGGCTTGTTGATATCGGCCCAGGTCTTCGGATTGAAGCCCTTCTTGGCCAGGCAGCCGAACGGATGGATGATCATCGGGTGGGTGAAACCGATGGCCAGGGCGCGCTGCGGCGTCGGGTTCAGCGCGAAGGCCAGATCGACCTTGTTCGATTGCAGATCGAGCACCGAGGTGCCGTAGGTCGCTTCGACATATTCCAGCTTGGCACTGAAGATTTTGGCGATGTCCAAAGCCATGTCGATGGCCGCGCCGCTCCAGGCGCCGGTGGTGATGTCCTTGTTGAAATAGGGCAACTCGCCGCCCAGGGCCGCGATGCGCAGAACCTTGGTGCGGTTCACCCGATCGAACGTGCTTTCCGCGCCGCCATCGGCCTTGGCCGACCCGATCATCGCCACCGACAATACCGAGGCAGCGGCCGCGACCGCCCCCAAGCCACGCCGGCCCACGCTATTGCTCATGCTCGCTCTCTCCTTCGTAAAACCTGTTTCACGTTCCGACCTTCAGCGGCGCCACCAGCCCGCGCAGGCAGGCCAGCACCGACAGCGCGGTGATCCGCCCGGTGCGCGGGTTCTCCGCGCTGGGCACATTCTCGATGGTCATGACGAAGCGCGCCGCCTCGGCCTCCACCCGCACCGTATGCGTATTGCGTGCCACGGCGGGATCCGCCCAGATTTCCACCTGCGTCCGTTCCGCACCGATGCCCGCCAGAGCAAGCGCTGCGCCGACATTGACGTTGGCGGGAAAGCCTTCCGCCGCTTGGCGCGCATTGCCGACGAAAACGCGCTTCGCCTCGGTCAGCCCGGCCAGGGAAATGCCATTGGCCAGCAGATAGGGCGCCCCTTCCAGCCCGCCCGGCGGCTTGCGGGTTTCCAGCGTGATCCGGCTTACCCCGTCTTCGGCGGCGGCACGCACGGCATCCAGCCCCAGCAGCGCGCCGGTCGGCACGACGATGCGCCCGCCATGGGCGCGCGCCAGCTCCACCAGCTCCATCCGGCCGAGCAGCGCGCCGACCGAGGCCGGCACCAGGATGCGCCCGGCGGCCAGCGCCGGGGTGGCGATGGCGGCGAACAGGGCGGCGGGCGCCGCCTCGACCACGATATCGGCCGCCGCGAGCGCGGCCAGATCGACGATGGCGGGCGGGGTGGCGAAGCCAGCCAGGACGGCGCGCGCCTTGGCGGCATCGCGCACCGCAATCGCGACCAGGCGCAGCCCCGGCACCGCCCCTTGATCCAGGGCGCGCGCCAGCGGCAGGCCGATGGCTCCCAGCCCGGCAATCGCGACGCTGCGCGTGACATCCATGCTGTTCAACCCGCCCCCGACTCCCGCGCGGCGATGGCGCGTGCCTGCGCCAGATCCGTGACAGTGTTCACGTTCAGGAAGGGATCACCATCGCGCAAGGGGAAATCGACATGGCGCATGCGGAGCGTGCCGGCAAACCCGCCGACATCGCGCCGTTGCGTGCCCGCCAGATAGGCGGCAAGCGCGCTCCGCGCCGCCACCGGCCAGAGTGCCACCAGGTGATGGATGCGCCCGCCGGCACAGGCGACGGCAGGCGCGGGCGCCAGCGCGCGATCGAGGTCGGGCGGCAGGAAGGGTGTGTCGCCGGGCAGGCTGAGCAGCGCCTCGGCGCCCAGGCCGGCGGCCCAGTTCAACCCGGCCAGCAGCCCGGCCAGCGGCCCCTGCCCGGCCAGCGCGCCATCGCCCAATACCGGATGGCCGAAGGCAGCGAAGCGCGCCGCATCGCCATTGGCGCTGATCGCCACCGCCAGCTGCGGGGCGAGCCGGGCGAGAATGCGCGCCAGGATCGTGCGCCCGCCGAGATCGAGCAGCGGCTTGTCCACCCCGCCCAACCGCCGGCCCGCGCCGCCGGCCAGGATCAGGACCGCGACGGCCGGCATCGTCTGCAAGGAAAAAAGAGACTGGGGCGAGCGATGGGGTTCGAACCCACGACATCCAAGACCACAACCTGGCGCTCTGCCAACTGAGCTACGCCCGCCATCGGTGCGCCTGCGCGCTGCCGAATCCCCAGTCTTCGCCGCGGCAGATAGGCCGTCAGCCCGCCTCCGTCAACTTGGCCGCGCCGAAATGCCGCGCGAGCCGGGCCACCGCCTCGTCCAGCACCGCTTCCTGCTTGCAGAATGCGAAGCGGGCGTAATGGCGCGGCGCATCCGCGCCATCATAGAAAGCCGAGACCGGGATCGCCGCGACCCGCGCCGCCTCGGTGATGTGGCGGCAGAAGGCCACGTCGTCGCCGGCAAAGCCCAGCGGGGCGAAATCGGCGGTGATGAAGTAGCTCCCCTGGGCCGGCAGCACGCCCAGCCCCAGCCCGGCCAGCCCCGCCGCCAGCCGGTCGCGCTTGGCCTGCAGCCCGTCGGCGATGGCGGTGAAATAGCCATCCTCCTTGGCCAGCCCCACCGCGACGGCGCGCTGCAGATTGGGCGGCGTGGTGAAGGTCAGATTCTGGTGCGCCTTGGCCACCACTGCGGCCAGGGATTTGTCGGCGCTGACATAGCCCACCTTCCAGCCGGTCAGGGAGAAGGTCTTGCCCGCGCTGCCGATGCGCAGGCAGCGCTCGCGCAGGCCGGGCAGGCTCATCAGCGGGATGTGGCGCCAGCCATCATAGGTCAGATGCTCATAGACCTCGTCGCACACCGCATAGGCGTCGTGGCGGACCAGCAGATCGCCGATGAAGGCCAGCTCGGCGGCAGTGAACACCTTGCCGGTCGGGTTCATCGGGGTGTTGAGCATCATCGCCTTGGTGCGCGGACCGAAGGCGGCGGCCAGCTCGGCGCGCGGCAATTCCCATTTCGGCGGGGTCAGGCGGACGATGCGCGGCACCGCCCCCAGCATCCGCACCACCGGGACATAGGTGTCATAAAGCGGCTCGATCAGCACCACCTCGTCACCCGGGTCGAGCAGGGCCATCAGGCAGGCGGTGATCGCCTCGGTCGCCCCCGAGGTCACCACCACCTCGCTGGCCGGGTCGATCTGCAGCCCGTAGAAGCGAGCATTGGCGGCGGCCACGGCCTGGCGCAGTTCGGGCACGCCGGTCAGCGGCGGGTACTGGTTGCGGCCATCGGCCAGCGCATCCGCAGCGGCCGCCAGCACATCGGCCGGCCCGTCCGTGTCCGGGAAACCCTGGCCGAGATTGATCGCGCCATGCTGCACCGCGAGCGCCGACATCACCGTGAACACGGTGGTACCGGTGGCCGAGAGCAGGGAATTGACGGGCTTCACTGTGCAACAAGCCTCCGGATAGGATCGGATTCGAAACGGCCCGTCCCGCAGGGGGAACTGGGGCGGCGGAGTATGGGTCCTGCGCCCGCGCGGTTCAACCTGCCGCGCTTTTGGGCAGCCGATCGACGCCGCGGATGCCCATAACGCGGGCAGAACGCTGGCCGATCGCCCAGAGGCTGGGCGTTCTCCGCCGCCTTCTTCTGCGCGATCCGGCGCCATTGCCGGCTGCGGCGCGGTCTCTCTGCTCCATTGCCGCTTGGCACGGCGCATGCAAACCTAGGACGCTGCCGTGCGGTGATCCGGGCAGCCAGAACAGGGGGCCCGGCGGCGCCGGGGATTGAGCGCGCATGAAGAAGATCGAGGCTGTCATCAAGCCGTTCAAGCTGGATGAGGTGAAGGAGGCCCTGCATGAAGTGGGCCTGCAAGGGATCACCGTCGTGGAAGCCAAGGGCTTCGGACGCCAGAAAGGCCATACCGAGCTGTATCGGGGGGCAGAGTATGTCGTCGATTTCCTGCCCAAGGTGAAGATCGAGGTGGTGTGCGAGGACGGTCTGGTCGAACGCGCGGTGGAGGCGATCATCAACGCCGCCCGCACCGGGCGCATCGGCGACGGCAAGATCTTCGTCTCCTCGGTCGAGGAAGTGATCCGCATCCGCACTGGCGAGCGTGGCGACAGCGCCGTTTAAGTCGCCCGGCCGGCACGAAACCGCTTTCGGTCCGTTGCGGATACGATAAAACGGGCCAACCCAATCGGGGGCCGCGCGGTGCGGTCCCTGCATCCGGTGCTTCGCCCATCGCCCGGTACGCCGCGTGCGACATTGGCGAGGCCCAGCCGAACGAGAGGACGGGATACTCAGAATGGCGAAGAAGGCCGCAAGCACCACGCCCAGCAGCGTGGGGAAAGTTCTGGAGATGCTCAAGGAGCACTCCGTGGAATATGTCGATCTGCGCTTCACCGATCCGCGCGGCAAGTGGCAGCACACGGCCCAGCATATCTCCACCATCGACGAGGATGTGTTCCGCGACGGGTTCATGTTCGACGGCTCCTCGATCGCCGGCTGGAAGGCGATCAACGAGTCCGACATGATCCTGATGCCCGATCCGGATACGGCGGTGATGGACCCGTTCGCGGCCAAACCGAGCCTGATCCTGATCTGCGACATCATCGAGCCCTCGACCGGCCAGCTCTATTCGCGTGATCCGCGCGGCACGGCGAAGAAGGCCGAGGCCTATGTGAAATCCTCCGGCATCGGCGATGGCGTGTTCTTCGGCCCGGAAGCGGAATTCTTCATCTTCGACAGCGTGAAGTTCGGCACCGGCGGCAACTATGGCACCTACCAGGTTGACAGCGTCGAAGGCCCCGGCTCCTCCATGAAGGATTACCCGGAAGGCAATATGGGTCACCGCCCGGCGGTGAAGGGTGGCTACTTTCCGGTTCCCCCGGTCGATGGCGACAGCGACCTGCGCGCCGAAATGCTGACGACGATGGGTGAGATGGGTCTGCCGATCGAAAAGCACCACCACGAGGTTGCCCAGTCGCAGCATGAACTTGGCACCAAGTTCGCCTCGCTGGTGTCCATGGCCGACCAGATGCAGATCTACAAGTACTGCGTCCACAACGTCGCCGCCAGCTACGGCAAG
>JAGWRU010000020.1 GCA_028869595.1 Rhodospirillales bacterium | reverse complement strand
CGGCTTCGCGCGTCAGCCGGGGCGGATGCCGCGCACCGCGCTGGCGGTCGCGGTATGGCTGACCCGTCCGTCGGCGGCGATGCGCACCCGCGCGCGGGTTTCCGCCTCCACCGCCGCGCGCGCCGCGGGCGTCAGCGCGGCAAGCGCCGCGGCGGCCGCGCCGAAACCGCTCGCCTGCGCCCAGAATGTCGCGAAATCCGGGAAATGCCGCTCGGTGCGGAGCGAGATCGCCTCGACCTCCGCGAGCCCGCCGGCGCGCCATAACGCGCCCAGCGCCTCGGGCGTCGCGATCGCGGCATGCGGCGGGAAGCTGGGTTCGGCGCCGGTCACCTGGCGCAGCGCCTGCTGCACCGGATCGGACGGAAAGCCGCCATGCGGAATATCCCAGGCATAGGCCGCGACCAGCCCGCCCGGACGCACCGCGCGGCGCATCTCGGCCAGCCCCCTGGCCGGATCGGGGACGAAGAAGATCACCAGCGCCATGACCGCCGCATCGAACGCGGCATCGGCAGCGGGCAATGCCATCGCATCGCCTTGCTGCAACACCGCGCCGGCCAGCGCCGGGCGGCGCGCGGCGAAGGCGAGCTGCGCCGGTTCGGGATCGATGCCGCATAGCGCGGCCGGGGCCGCGCGCTCGGCCAGCAAGGTGGTGAACACCCCGCTGCCGCAGCCGACATCCAGCCAGCGCAGCCCGGGCGGCGGGGCCAGCCAATCCAGAAAATCGGCACCTGTCGCCGCACTCCAGGCGCCGATGCTGCGGTCATAGGCGGCGGCATCGGTAAAGACGATGGGCGCGGGCATCGGCATTCTCCTTCACGCTCGGCCTCATCGCACCACAGGCGCGGGCCAGCGGCAACGGCGCAGCGCATAGCCACCGATCCATTCCGGCGCCGCGCAATGGCGGTCGAGCAGGGCGTCGGTGCGATGGGCGGCGTGATCCAGGGCGGATCGGTTCGCCTCGTTGCGCGGCTGCGGGATCAGCACGCAGAGATCGGGGCGGGCGCGGCGCAGATCGGCGTCGATGCGGCGCTGGATGGCGGCGCGATCGGTGATGCCCGGCTCGGTCTCGGCGAAATAGGTGGGCGGCACATGGCCGCTGAGAAAATACAGCAGCATGTCGTTGGCGAAGACATGGCTATGCGTCAGCGGGCCGCTGTACAGCGTGGTGGCGCGCCGGGCCGCCGCAATCACCTGATTATAGGACGCCTCCCTTGCCGGGATGCGGATGCCGCGCGCGAAGGGCGAGGCCAGCGCAACGCTCGGCGCGCGGTACCAGGGCAGGTCCTGGCGCAGCAGCGACAGCCCGCCCAGCAGCACGAAGCCGGTGGCGAGCGCCAGGCGCGCGCGCGGACCGGCCCGCCAGAGCAGCAGGAAACTGGCCAGGGCGACGCCGATCCAGGCCTGGTTGAGATCCGAGCGGCCGAGAAAGGGCAGCCAGGCAAGCAGCCCGAACCAGGCCGCGGCGCGCAGGCCGGGGCGCTCCGCCGGCCAGCGCCAGGCGGCCACGGCAAGGCCGATCGCCGCGGCCGCCAGGGCGTAGGTCGCGCTCAGCACCAGCCCGTCCAGCGCGAGGCCCGGCTGCAGCCCGGGATGGGCCAGCCAGGCGGCGAAAGGCCGGGGGAAGGGCAGGCCGCGCGCCGCCGCGAAGGGGCCGGCCGGATAGAGGATCAGACGCTGCCACAGCACCGCCAGCGCCGTCCCGCCGGCATCGGCGGCCGGGCGGGTGCCGGCATAGAGCGCAAGACTCGCCCCCAGCACCAGCGCCGCGCCCGCCCCGCTCGCCAGCACCAGGCGCAGCCGGGCGCGGCCGGGCAGGCGCGCCGGGGCAAGCCAGGATGCGGCCAGCGCCAGCCAGCCATAGGCGGCGATGTCATGGCGCAGCAGGGCGATCACACCGAAACCCAGGCCGCATGCGAAGGCCCGCTCCGGGCGGTCGCAGCGCGGCGCGGCCAGCAGCAGCGCCAGCACCAGCGTGGCGGCCAGCGGCGGCGGATAGCCGTAATTGGGCAGGATCGCGCCCAGCCACAAAGCCAGCCCGGCCACCGCCGCCAGGCCGGTCTTTCTCGCGATACGTGTCTCGCTCCATAGCAGCCAGGCGAGCATGGCCGGCAGCAGCGCCAGCACCGCGCCATAGACCAGGCGCATCGCCAGCATCTGCCGCCCGGTCAGCAGGAACAGCCCGGCCACCCAGGCAAAGGCACCGGGCGGGTAGATCGCCCAGAACCCGGTCACCGGCCAGCGCCCGGCCAGCATTTCCTGCGCGCCGGTCAGGATCAGCCCTTCGTCGAAAATATCGCGCCCGAAGCGCATGCCGATGCCCAGCGCGACAAAGCCGGCGAGCCATCCGCCCAGCGCGGCCAGGGCGCGCGGCGGCGGCCTCACGCCGGCGGCGGGCGCAGTCGGGGGGGCAGGGTGTCCAACGCCTCGGCGGTGTCGAAATCGCGCAGGACCGCGTCGTCGGCCATCTCCACCTCGAACAGGCAATCGGCATGGCGCGCGACCAGCGCGCGCGCGCCGCTATCGCCGCTGAGCGCCATGATCTCGGCGAAGAACTGCCGGTCCCACAGCATCGGATTGCCCTGCTTGCCGCGAAAGGTCGGCAGGATGATGCGCCGGTTCAGCGCCGGGCTATAGGCGTCGAGCAGGCGGTCGAGCATCCGCCCGGTGACCAGCGGCATGTCGCCCAGACAGACCAGGGCGGCGGCGCATTCCTCCGGCACCGCCGCGATGCCGGCTTTCAGGCTGGCCGCCAGCCCATCGGCGAAATCATCGGCATGGATCAGATGCACCGGGCGGCGGTTCAGCGCCTCCTCCACCGCCTCGTGCATATGGCCGGTCACCACCAGCACCGGCCGCGCCTTGCTCGACAGCACATTGTCGATGACGCGGGCAATCATCGGCTTGCCGGCCCGGTCGGTGACCAGCAGCTTGTTATGCGGCGCCATCCGTCGCGAGCGTCCGGCGGCCAGCACGATGGCGGCGATCGGCGCGGCGCTGACCGGGGCGGGGCCTGGATTGGCCGCCGCCTGGGCCTTGGCGCGCGGCATCGGGCGCTGCTCGATCTCGGCCAGCAGCCCGCCTACCCCCATGCGCATGATGGTGGCCGGGCTCAGCGGCAGGCCGCTGAAGATCCGCGCCAGCACGAAATCGATGCCGTTCAGCTTGGGGCTGCGCGCGCAGCCCGGCAGCACCAGCGCCGGTACCGTGCCGAGACGGCCGAGGCAGATCAGATTGCCGGGATCGACGGGCATGCCGAAATGCAGGATCTCGCCGCCCGCCGCGACGATGCCGGCCGGGCCGACATCGCGCCGGTCGACCACGGCGGAGGCGCCGATCACCAGCAGCAGCGCGGCCCCCTGGGCGGCGAGCCGGTTCAGCCCGGCGGCGATCGCGCCTTCCTCATGGCTGGTGACCACGGCGGGCAGCACCGCGCCGGTCATCGCCTGCACCCGCGCCGTCGTCACCTCGATCGATTTGGTGACGATGCTTTCCTTCATGCCGGGCAGGGTGGTGACCACCAGCCCGACCGAAAGCGGGCGGAACGGATGCAGCGCGAAGGCGGGCGCGCCCTGGCGGGCCAGCGCCTCGGCCACGCTCAGCACCATGCCGGGCACCGCGAAGGGAATGACCTTGATGGTCGCGACGATGTCGCGCGCGGCGACCACGGCGTGCTCGGGCAGGGTGCCGATGGTCAGCGCCTCGTCGACCGCGTTCAGCTGGTGGATCTTGGCGGCATTGACGGTGATCACCCCGGGCGCCTCGGCCAGCAGGTTGACCCGCCCGGTCGCCGCGCGCGAGGGCGCCAGCAACGGCGCGGCGAGCGGGGCGGCGAGGCGCGCGGCGGCCTGATCCTCGGGCACGTCGCCCGGCTCCAGCCGCGCGGCGATCACCTGGCTGCGTCCCGCCGCCGCCAGCGCCGCCAGCGCCTCGGCCTCCAGCACCATGCCCTTGCGCAGCGTGCCGCCGGGCAGATGCTGGCTATGGGCGAGGATCGCACCGGCCGCCTCGGCCAGAGCGAGGGGGCCGAATTTCACGCCGCCTGCTTCCCGTCGAGCCGCCCGAGTGCCGCGCCGCGCCGCGCGGCGACCAGTTCGGCGATGATCGACAGCGCGATTTCCGGTGCCGAGACGGCGCCGATATCAAGCCCGACCGGGCCGCGAATGCGCGCCAGCGCCGCCGCGTCATGGCCGAGTTCGGCAAGGCGGCGCAGCCGGGCGGCATGCGTCTTCCGCGAGCCGAGCGCGCCGATATAGAAAGCCTGCGAGCGCAGCGCGTGATCGAGGGCGGGATCGTCGAGCTTGGGATCATGCGTCAGCGTCACCACCGCGCTGCGCCCATCCGGCGCGAGGGCGCGCATCGCCTCGTCGGGCCAGTCGCCGATCAGGGTGGTGTCGGGGAAGCGGGCATCGGTGGCGAAGGCGTTGCGCGGATCGACGATGGTCACGGCAAAGCCGGTGGCGGCGGCGAAGGGCACCAGCGCCTGGGCGATATGCACCGCGCCGACCACGATCAGGCGCAGCGGCGGGTTCTGCGGCGCCAGGAACCAGCTTGCCCCGCCGATCGCGCGGGTTTCCGCCCGGTCGGCATCCAGCACCGCCGCCGCCGCCGCGTTCAGCGCCGCATCGGCGGCGGGATCGGGCAGCAGGCATTGCCGCCCGTCGGGCAGCGAGGTGGCCAGCACCACCGGGCGGGCGGCGGCGCGCGCCTCGGCCAGCGCGGCGATCAGCGCGGGCGTCAAGAAAGCCGCTCCACGAAGACTTTCACCTTGCCGCCGCAGGCCAGCCCGACCTCCCAGGCGCGTTCGTTGGTGACGCCGAAATCCAGCAATTGCGGCGTGCCGGAGGCGATGGTGGCGAGTGCCGCATCGGCCACCGCGCCCTCGATACAGCCGCCGCTGACCGAGCCGGCGAGCTTGCCGCTGGCGGTCACCGCCATCCGGCTGCCGGCGGGGCGGGGCGAGCTGCCCCAGGTTTCGGTGACGGTGGCGATCGCCACATCCTCCCCGGCGGCGCGCCAATGGGCGGCAATCGAGAGGATGTCCTCGCTCGGTTCGAGGCTCATGGCCGATACTCCTGTTCGGGCCGGCGCGCCTCCGCCGGGCGCGACAGCGTCTCCACCAGGGCGGCCAGGCTGGCCAGGTTATGGACCGGGCGGAACTCGTCCACATGCGGCAGCATGGCCCTGATGCCGATGGATCTTGGTTCGAAGCCGGCAAAGCGCAACAGCGGATTGAGCCAGATCAGCCGCCGGCAGGAACGGTGCAGCCGCTCCATCGCCGCGGCCAGAGGCTGCTGCTCCGCCGTCTCGCCCGGGGCGATGTCGCGCTCCAGCCCGTCGGTGATCAGCAGCACCACCGCGCCCTGGCCCAGCACGCGGCGCGCCCAGATGCGGTTGAAGCCGGCGATCGCCGCGCCGATGCGGGTGCCGCCGGAAAAATCCGGCACGAGTTGCGAGACCAGCTGAAAGGCCATTTCCGGATCGCGATGGCGCAGCTGGCGCGTGATATTGGACAGGCGGGTACCGAACAGGAAGACGTGCACGCGGTCGCGGTCATTCGTCACGGCATGAAGAAAATGCAGTAAAATCTGTGCGTAGCGGGCCATCGATCCGGAAATGTCGCACAGCACCACCAAGGGCGGAGTGCGGGTGCGCCGGCGTGCGCGGCTCAGCGCGATGATCTCTCCGCCACGGCGCAGGCTTTGGCGCAGCGTCGCGCGCAGATCGATGCGCGGGCCGGTGGCATCGGGGCGCAGGCGGCGGGTGGGGCGCTGATCCAGCGGCAGGCGCAGCCGGGCGATGGCGCGCCGCGCCGCGGCGATTTCCGCCGCGCCCATCGCTTCGAAATCCATCTGCTGCAGCCGTTCCGAGGCGCTGACGGTCAGCGTGGCATCCAGCTCCGGCGGCGCGTCGGTCGGGGTTTCCGGGCGCGGGGCGGGCGGCGCCATCGCCTCTCCCAGCCGTCTCGCACCGGGGGCGGGACGGGCGGGCGGGGCCTTCTCCGCCGCCATCAGCCCGGCGGCGGCGGCGGCGGCGATGGCGGCCGGATCGCGCCAGAACAGGGCGAAGGCATGATCGAACAGCTCTCGATGCTCGCGCCGATGGATCATGCTGGCCCGCATCGCGGTGGCCGCCTGGGTGCGGTCCATCACGTCGATCCCGGTCAGCGCCTGCTGGGCGGCGATGACATCGGCGGGCCCGACCGGCAGGCCGGCGCGGCGCAGCATGCGCGCGAAATGCATCACATTCGCGGCCAGATGATGCGGCGCCAGGCTGGCGCTGGGCAGCGTGGCGCCGGGCGAGGGGGCGCCGGGCGAGGGGGCGGCGGGCGGGGCGGCGGGCATCAGGCGGCCCCCGCCGCCTCCTCATGCGTCTCAGCGATCAGGCGGGCGGCCTCGGCGCCGCGCAGCTTGGCGATATCGTCCTGGTATTTCAGCAGCACGCCCAGCGTCTTGCGCACCGCCTCCGGCGTCAGTTCCTGCTGATCCAGCGCGGCCAGCGCCTGGGCCCAGTCGATCGATTCCGCGACGCCGGGCAGTTTGAACAGATCCTCGCCGCGCAGCCGCTGCACGAAGCCCACCACCTGCGCGGCAAGCCGGGCCGGCACCTCCGGCGCCTTGGCGGCCAGGATCGCCCGCTCCCGCTCCGCATCCGGGTAATCGACCCAGTGATACAGGCAGCGCCGGCGCACCGCGTCATGGACTTCGCGGGTGCGGTTGGAGGTCAGCACCACGACCGGGCGGGTCTTGGCGCGGATGGTGCCGTATTCGGGCACGGTGATCTGGAAATCGGCGAGCAGTTCCAGCAGGAATGCCTCGAACGGCTCATCGGCGCGGTCGAGCTCGTCGATCAGCAGCACGGCCGGGCCGAGATCGGGGTCGATCGCCGCCAGCAGCGGGCGCGCCCGCAGGAAGGCGCGGCCGTAAATATCGGCGGCCAGCGCGTTGCGGTCGGTATCGCCCGCCGCCTCGGCCATGCGGATCGCCATCAGCTGGCGGGCATGATCCCAGTCATAGGCGGCGGCGGCGAGATCCATCCCGTCATAGCATTGCAGCCGCACCAGCCGCCGGCCGAGACCGCTGGCCAGCACCTTGGCGATTTCCGTCTTGCCGGTGCCGGGCTCGCCTTCCAGCAGCAGCGGCCGCTCCATCGTCAGGGCGAGATGGACGGTGGTGGCAAGCTCGCTATCGGCGACATAGCCCTGCCCGGCCAGCAGGGCGGCGGTCGCGGCCACGCGATCCGGCATGGCGCGCGGCGCGGATGGGGGTACGGGAAGGGTCACGGCAGCAGGCTTCGGCCGATCAGGGCGAGGATGATCAGAAACAGAACGATGCCGACCCAGGCGATGCGCGGCAGGCCGAGCGGGGCGGCGGGCAGCAGATCACCGAGCCCGATCGCCGGCGCCGGCGCCGGGGCGGGCGGGGCTGCCGCGGTGGCGCCATCGCCGGCGGCCGCGTCGGGGGCAGGGGCGGGAGAGGTCAGCCCGGCACTGAAACGGTCGAAGAACGCATCGGCCATCTGCTTGGCGGTGGCATCGATCAAGCGCGCGCCGAGCTGGGCGATCTTGCCGCCGACCTGGGCCTTGACGGCATAGCGCAGCACGGTCTCGCCGCCCTCCTCGGTCAGGTGGACCTCGGCGCCGCCCTTGGCGAATCCGGCGACCCCGCCCTGGCCCTCGCCGCTGATCGTATAGCCGTTGGGCGGATCGATATCCGAAAGCTGGACCTTGCCGGAAAACCGCGCCGCGATCGGGCCGATGCGCACGGCAGCGGTCGCCTTCATTTCGGTTTCACTGGTTTTTTCAAGCGTTTCGCAGCCAGGAATGCTGGCTTTCAGCACCGCCGGATCGTTCAGTGCCTGCCAGACCGCCTCGCGCGGCGCCGCGATGCGCCGCTCGCCTGTCATATCCATCCGCTCATGCTCCTTGCGTGGGCGGGACGTTACTTGGAGGGTAAGGGCCATGCAACCAACCCCTGCCGATCTGTCCCCTGCCTTGCCCTGGGCGCTGCCCTTCCTGGTGGTGCTGGGCGCCATCGCGCTCGGCCCGGCCCTGCTGCCCCGGCGCTGGCCGCATTATGCCGGCCCCGTCATGGGGCTGATCGCGCTGGCACGGCTGGTTCCGCTGGCCGCGCTCTCGGGTGCCGGCGCGGCGGCGGCGGCGCTGTATCATGCCCTGGCCGAGGAATATCTGCCCTTCGTCGCCCTACTGGGGGGGCTTTACGTCTGCGCCGGCGGCATTCTGGTGCGCGGCGGCCCGTGGGGGCGGCCCTGGGGCAATACGCTGCTGCTGGCGATCGGCACGTTGCTGGCCGGCGTGATCGGCACCACCGGGGCGGCGATGGTGCTGATCCATCCGCTGCTGCGCGCCAATGCCCATCGCACCCGCAAGGTGCATCTGGTGGTGTTCTTCACCGTGCTGGTGGCCAATGCCGGCGGCGCGCTCAGCCCGCTCGGCGATCCGCCGCTCTATCTCGGCTACCTCAACGGGGTGCCGTTCTTCTGGCCGACCAAGCATCTGGCGCTGCCGCTGGCGCTGGTCGCGCTGCCGCTGCTGGGCGCGTTCTGGCTGCTCGACCGGTCGCTGGCGCGAAGCGAGCCGCCGGCCCCGCCGCCGGAGCCTCTGGCGTTGCGCGGCGGCTGGAACCTGGCTTTGCTCGGCATCATCGTGGTGACGGTCGCGGGCGGCGTCGATCATCTGCTGGCCAGCGCGATCTTCATCGCCGCGGCGGCGCTGTCGCTGCGCGTCACCGCGCATGCGGTGCGGGCGGATAACCACTTCACCTGGCATCCGATCATCGAGGTGGCGATCGTCTTCGCCACCATCTTCATCACCATCGACCCGGTGCTGGCCATGCTGCGCGCAGGTAGTGCGGGCCCGTTCGCGCCGCTGCTGGCGCTGACCACCGGGGCGGATGGCACGCCTTCGGCGCTGGTCTATTTCTGGCTGACCGGCATGCTGTCGGGATTTCTCGACAATGCGCCGACCTATCTGGTGTTTCACGGCCTGGCCGGGATCCCGCGCGGCATCAGCGTCGGGCTGAATGGCGGGCCGGGCAGCGCGGGGCATCTGCTGGTGGCGATCTCCTCGGGCGCGGTGTTTGCCGGCGGGCTGACCTATATCGGCAACGCGCCCAATCTGATGCTGCGCGCCATCGCCGCGCATCGCGGCGTGCGCATGCCGGGTTTCGCCGGCTATCTCGGCTGGGCGGCGCTGCTGCTGGCGGTGCCGTTTGCCGCGCTGAGCATCCTGATTCTATAGATCGGAAAACGGAGACGCCGCATGCCCTATCTGATCGCCGATGATCTGCCCGCCGCCCCGGCCGGGGAACGGTTTCGCGCCGCCCTGGCACGGCCGGGCATTCTCTGCCTGCCCGGGGCGCAGAACGGCATGGCCGCGATCCAGGCGCGCGAGGCGGGATTTTCCGCCCTCTATCTCTCCGGCGCGGCGATGACCGCCTCGATGGGGTTGCCCGATCTCGGCATCATCACGGTGGAGGAGGTGTGTTTCTTCATCCGCCAGATCACCCGCGCCTCCGGCCTGCCGCTGCTGGTCGATGGCGATACCGGCTATGGCGAGGCGCTGAACGTCATGCACATGGTGCGCAGCTTCGAGGATGCCGGCGCCGGCGCGGTGCATATCGAGGATCAGTTGCTGCCCAAGAAATGCGGCCATCTGAACGACAAAAAGCTGGCCGACGCGCATGACATGGCGGCCAAGATCGCGGCGGCGCGCAAGGCGCGGCGGCATCTGTTCATCATCGCGCGCACCGATGCGGCGGCGAGCGAGGGGCTGGACGGGGCGGTGGCGCGGGCGAAGCTGTATCTGGAAGCCGGCGCCGATGCGATCTTCCCCGAGGCGCTGAACACGGCGGAGATGTTCCGCGCCTTCGCCGCGCGGATCGAGGCGCCGCTGCTGGCCAACATGACCGAATTCGGTCGTACCCCCTTCTTCACCGCCGCCGAGTTCGAGGCGATGGGCTATAAGATGGTGATCTGGCCGGTCAGTTCGCTGCGGGTCGCCAACAAGGCGCAGGCGGAGCTATACGCGGCGATCGCGCGCGATGGCGGCACGCATCGGATGATCGATCGCATGCAGACGCGGGCCGAGCTGTACGCGGCGATCGGCTATCACCGCTACGAGGCGCTGGATGCCTCGATCGTCGAAACCATCATTCCAGAAAGCATGCCCCAACGGGGATAGCGGGGCCGGTGCGCGGGGCGATGCAGCAGCCGGTCTATATCGGCGGCGAGATCTACCGCAATTCATCCTATGGGCCCGGCCATCCGCTGGCGGTGCCACGAGTTTCGACCTGCACCGATCTCTGCCGCACGCTGGGCTGGTTCGCCCCCGGCCAGTTTCGCGAGGCGCCGATGGCAAGCGCGGAGGCGCTGACCCGCTTCCATACGCCCGAGTACATCGCCGCCTTGCGCCGCGCCGAGGCGAGCCAGAGCGTCAGCCCCGAGGATCGCGCCCGCCACCGCATCGGCGCCGACGGCAACCCGGTCTATCGCGAGATCTTCTCCCGCCCCGCCACCTCGGCGGGCGGCGTTCTGCTGGCCGCTGCCCTGACCAAGGCGGGCGGCATCGTCCATTGCCCGGGCGGCGGCACCCATCACGGCCGCGCCGACCGCGCCGCAGGCTTCTGCTACGTCAATGACTGCGTGCTGGGCATCCTGGCCTGGCTGGATCAGGGGCTGGAACGGATCGTCTATCTCGACATCGATGCCCATCACGGCGACGGGGTGCAGGATGCCTTTGCCGGCGATCCACGGGTGCTGACCATCAGCATCCACGAGGCGGGGCGCTGGCCGTTCACCGGCCTGGCGGAGGATCGGGCGGGCGGCTCGGCCTGCAATCTGCCGGTGCCGCGCGGCAGCGGGGACGCGGATTATGCCTGGCTGCTGGCCGAGGTGGTGGTGCCGGCGATCCTCGCTTACCGGCCACAGGCGCTGATGCTGCAGGCCGGCGCCGATGCGCTGGAGGAGGATCCGCTGGCGCGGCTGTCGCTGTCGAACAACACCCATCTGGCGGTGCTGGACGCGGTGCGGAACCTGGCGCCGCGTCTGGTCGTGCTGGGCGGCGGCGGCTACAACCCCTATAGCGTGGCGCGTTGCTGGGCGGCGATCTGGGCGCGATTGGCCGGGCATGCCATTCCGGCGCAGCTGAACACGGCGGCGCAAGCGGTGCTGCGGGGGCTGCGCTATCACCGCGCCGCCGGGCGCAATCCGCCGGCGCATTGGTTCACCACGCTGCGCGACGCGCCGCAGACGGGCGAGGTTTCGGCGGCGGTGCGCGCCTTGGCCTCGGCGGCGCGCGCACGGCTGGCGCTGCCGGCCGGGGTGACGGCGCGGACCGGATGGAATACCGCTGGGAATAGCGAGGAATGACGATGAAATCGCTGATGCCGAAACATTCTGCCGATTGGCGCGCCGCGCTGCTGGCGCTGGCGCTGGCGCCGGTGGCGCTGGCCCAGGGCACCGGGGCGGGCGGCGAGCCGACCAAGGCCCAGCCGGTGCTGCCGCGCGAGGCGCTGACGATCCTCAGCCAGGACGGCACGCGCCATGTCTTTCAGGTGGAGGTGGCGAAAACCCCGGCCGAGCAGACCGCCGGGCTGATGTTTCGCACCGCGCTGGCGCCCGATCAGGGCATGATCTTTCCCTGGAACCCGCCGCAGCGTTCCCAGATGTGGATGCAGAACACCCTGATCCCGCTGGATATGCTGTTCATCGGCGCGCATGGCACGATCCGCCACATCGCCGAGAACACGGTGCCGGAAAGCCAGGCGGTGATCGACAGCCGCGTGCCGGTGGCAGCGACTCTGGAAGTGCCGGCGGGCACCGCGGCGCGGCTTGATATCGTGGTCGGCGACAAGGTCGAGATGGCGATGTTCGGCACTGCAAAATAGCCGGTTGCGCCGGCCCGCCCGGGACCATAGGGTGCGGCATCCCAACCGGCCCGGGGCGTGGCGCAGCCTGGTTAGCGCGCGTGTTTTGGGTACACGAGGCCGCCGGTTCGAATCCGGCCGCCCCGACCAGGGACCGGATTTGCAGCGGAGAATGGGGTTCATGCGGGCTCGTATCTATCAGCCACCGAAAAGCGCCATGCAGTCGGGCCGTGCCGGCACGGATCGCTGGTTGCTCGAATTCGAACCCGACCATGCCCGGCGCGCCGAACCGCTGATGGGCTGGATCGGCGGGACGGAAACCCAGACCCAGGTCCATCTCAGCTTCGAGACCCAGGCCGAGGCGATTGCCTATGCCGAGGCCAACGCCATCGCCTATGATCTGGAATTGCCGCAGCATCGCGTGGTGCGGCCGAAAGCCTATGCCGATAATTTCCGCTATGGCCGCAGCGAGAACTGGACGCATTGACGCCGCGCGCGGCGTACCTCAGACGCCAGGTTTCGCCATCGGCCTTTCCTGCTGACCGGCCTTTGGCGATGACCGGCATGCGCCCTTAGCTCAGTTGGATAGAGCAACAGCCTTCTAAGCTGTGGGTCGGTGGTTCGAATCCACCAGGGCGCGCCATTTCAGAACAGAACTCTGAACACCAACTACGCCGGATTTTCCGCCTGAGGCGGAGACCAAAGTGCGCAGCAGTTCGGATTTCGACCCCATGATGCGGACTTCGGTGTCCGCGACCTCGACGCGCTGAGCCAGCGCGCGGAGGTGGTCGCGGCGGTAGCCGCCAGTCTCGGTCCGCATGCGCCTGCGGGCCTTGCCTGGCGAACATTTGAGGGCCTGCGGTGTGATGCCCGATTTCGGTTGCCGTTGTT
>JAGWRU010000019.1 GCA_028869595.1 Rhodospirillales bacterium | reverse complement strand
CCACCAGATAATGCGACAGATCGGCGGTCAGGCGCAGATCGGGAAAGCAATCGAGCAGGCGGAGCGTGAAGAACAGATCCGTCGTCATGCGGTCGCGATGGGTTTCCACATGCACCGCGATGCCGGCGCGTTCGGCCAGGCGCCGCCAGCCCTCCAGATAGGGAATGCAGTCCTCGATCCGGTGGGGGCGGATATCGGCCTGGAGATTGACGTGATCGGCGCCGAGTTCGCCCACCAGATCGAGCACGGGGACCAGATCGGCGACCGTCCTGGGATAGCATTGCGCCTGCCAGATCAGCCCGTCGCGGCGCAGGCGCGTGGCGACGCGGCGGGCGAAACCGGCATCGACGAAGCGCACCCCGGCGCCGTCGAAGCCGGCCTCGGCGATCATGTCGAGCTGCTGCTCCAACGGCCATTCCGCCCCGTCCGGCCGGCGCCGCTCCATCGCCCAGAGCGATTGGAGAACCCGTAATTGCTGGGGCATGACGCTCCCTCCCGTTCGGTGATCGCCCGGCGGCGCGCTCAGCCGCTTTCGCGGCGGAGAATGGTGAAGCCGACATCGCTATGCCCCACCGCCTCGCCGCGCCGTCTCGCCAGAAAGGCGCAGGCGGCAAGCCTGCCGATCTCGTAGCCGTCAATGGCGATGGTGGTCAGGGCCGGCACGACATGCCGCCCGATCGCCAGATCGCCCAGACCGATCAGCGCGACATCGTCGGGCACGCGCCGGCCGGCCTGGCGCAGCACGCTCAACATGCCGACCGCATGCACGTCGTTGGAGGCGAAAATACCGTCCGCCGCCAGCAGGCCGGGCGGCAGCGTGCCGGCGCGATGGGCTTCGACCACATCGTCCATGGTTGCCGGCGCGGCGAATTCGCCGGCCACCGCGACCGCGCCCGCCTGTTCGGCAGCGCGGCGGAAAGCCTGCCAGCGGGTGCGGGCGCGGCTGTCATTGCCGCCGAGAAAGCCGAGTTCGCGCCTTCCCTGGCCCAGCAGATGCGCTGCCGCCGCCGTGCCGACCCCGCCATTGTCAAAGCCCACCGCGACATCGATCGGATCGGCCGGCAATTCCCAGGTCTCGATCACCACCATGCCGCCGCGCGAAGCGGCGGCGAGCATCGTCCGGGACGGCTCGCTCATCGGGCTGCCGATCAGCACCACGCCTTCCGGGCGGCGCCCCAGCAGGGCGGTCAGGACATGCTGTTCCCGCGTCGCATCATAGCCCGACTGGGCCATCAGAATGGCGTATCCCTCCGCCTCCAGCTTCTGCGTCAGGCCGTCGATGGTGGAGGCGAAGATCGAACTGGTGATGGTCGGCAGCAGCACCGCGATCACCCCGCTGCGCGCCGAGGCCAGGGCGCCGGCCACCAGATTGGGCACGTAGCCCAGGCTGGCGGCGGCGGCGGCGATCCGTTCGCGCGTCGGCACCGCCACCTTTTCCGGCTGGCGCAGCGCGCGGCTGGCCGTGACGATGGAGACGCCGGCCAGACGGGCGACATCTTCCAACCGGGCGGAGGGGGCGGGATCGGTCATGGCGACGGCATAATCCATTTCACCGATTCCGCCAGGGGAGAGAAAGGGAAGCGCTTGCATCCGATCAATGTAAGCGCTATCACTGCAAATGGAAGCGCTTTCATAACAAGCGCCACACCGCAGGAGGACTGCCAGGATGCTCGACCCCAGCCTTGTCGCCACCTATCAGCGGGACGGGTTCATCCTGGTCCCCGAAGTGCTCGGCCCCGCCGATATCGCCGAAGCCCGTCAGGCCATCGCCGATCTGGTCCGCGCCGCCGCGGAGGTCGATACGAACGGGCCGGTCTACGACCTCGAACCCGGCCATACCCGCGCCGCGCCGCGCGTGCGGCGGATCAAATCGCCGCACCAAATCGCCCCGGTCTTCGATCGCTTCCTGCGCATTCCGCGCGTGCTGGAAATCCTGCGCGCCCTGCTCGGCCCGTCGGGATCGCGGCTGCACGGATCGAAGCTGAACATGAAGGCGGCGCAGTACGGATCGCCCGTCGAATGGCACCAGGACTGGGCCTTCTATCCGCACACCAATGACGACATTCTGGCGATCGGCGTGCTGCTCGACGACACCTCGCTGGAAAACGGCCCGCTGCTTTGCGTGCCCGGCACCCATCGCGGCCCGGTCTGGAGCCATCACAGCGAGGATGGCCGTTTCTGCGGCGCCATCGACCCCAGGGAGATCGAGGCGGAGATCGCCCGCGCCGTGCCGCTGATGGGCCCGGCCGGCTCGATGTCCTTCCATCATGTGCGCACCCTGCACGGCTCCGCCCAGAACGTCTCCGACCGCTCGCGCAACCTGCTGCTGTACGAAGTGGCCGCCGCCGATGCCTGGCCGCTGAAGGGCGTGCCGGATCTGGAGGAATTCGACGGGCGTCTGCTGGAAGGCCATCGGCCGACCATCGCGCCGCGTTGCGCCGATGTGCCGATCCGCGTGCCGCTGCCGCCGCCGCTGCGCCAGGGCTCGATCTACGAAACCCAGTTGGGGGCCGCGCAACGCAGCTACTTCGCCCGCAAGCCGGCCGCGTAAACGGGGCGGCACCCGAAGGTGCCGGCTCGTCCCGAAAACACCGCGCGCCACGACGCGGGCAGGGAAGGAAAACGATCCAATGAGCACGCCCATCCTCGCAGCCGGCGCCCGCGTGCGCTGGCTGCGGCTGATCCCGACCATCTTCGCGATGTACACCATCGCCTTCTTCGACCGCATCAATTTCGGCCTCGCCGTGCCCAGCCTGATCAAAGATCTGCACATCTCCCCGGCGGAGGCGGGATTTGCCGGCGGCATCTTCTTCTGGGGCTATCTGATCACCTTTCTGGCCGCCGGCTGGCTCGCCCCGCGCTTCGGTGCCCGGAACTGCATCCTGATCGCGCTGCTCGCCTGGGGGGCGTTCGCCATCGGCTCCGGCTTCGCGCGCAGCTACAACGAATTGCTGGTGATGCGCTTCCTGCTGGGCGCGGCGGAAGGGCCGGTCTGGACCGCCACATCGATGCTGCTCGCGCAATGGTTCGTGCAGGAGGAACGGGCGCGGGCCTTCGGCCTATGGAATCTGTGCATTCCGGTGGGCGCGCTGCTGGCCGGCCCGATCTCCGGCCTGATCCTGACCTATTCCACCTGGCACATCATGTTCATCCTGGAGGGGCTGCCGGCCTGGGTCTGGGCGGCAGTCTGGTGGCGCAACATCCCCAACCGGCTGGAGGATGCCACCTGGATGGCGGCCGAGGACCGCATCGCGCTGCAAAACGCCTTCGCCGCCGAGCAGGCCGGCCTGCAACGGCCGGGCAATAACTGGCAAGGCATGCTGAAGGATCGCAATGTCTGGCTGCTGCTGGGCGCTTTTTCGATGATCAACATGCTGAGCTACGGTTTCAGCCTGTGGCTGCCCAGCGCCATCAAGGCGGCCAGCACGCTGGGGATCGGCAGCGTCGGGATGCTGTCCGCCCTGCCCTATATCGCCGCCGTGTTCGGCCTGATCGCGGTGACCCGCAGTTCCGACAAACGCGGCGAAAGACGGCTGCATGTCGCGCTGCCGATGCTGGTGATCGGCGTGCTGCTCTGGGTCGGGGCCTATTTCGGCCAGCATGCGGTGGTCATCCAGATGGTCGCCTTCGTGGCGATGGGATTCTTCCTTTATATGTTCCTGCCCATCCTGTTCACCTTCCTGACGGAGTTGCTGCCGCAGGAAATGGCCATCCCCGCCATCGCCTTCGTGGGCGGTGTCGGCAATCTGTTCGGCGGCTTCGTCGGGCCGTGGCTGGTCGGGCTGATCAAGCAGCAGACCGGATCGTTCCTGCCGGCCTTCACGCTGCTGGCGGTGCTCGCGGTGATCGGCAGCGGCTGCGCGCTGATGGTGCGTCTGCCGGGCGAACGACGCGACCATCTCGCCGCAGCGCCACGGCGCGCGCAATAGCCGAAGATGGCGGGGGGTAGAGCGCGCGGCCCTACCCCCCATACCCGCCCGGATGCGCCACCCGCCACGCATGCGCGGTGGCGACGATGGTATCCAGATCGCCGAAACGCGGCGCCCAGCCGGTCTCGGCCATGAAACGCGCGGCGGAGGCAACCAGGATCGCCGGATCGCCGGCCCGGCGCGGCGCTTCCTGCGCCGGCACCGCGCGCCCCGCCACGCGCCCCACCGCCGCCAGCACCGCGCGCACCGAATGCCCGTGCCCGGTGCCGAGATTATAAGCGAGCGCCGCACCTTCGGGCGCCGCCGCCAGACGCTCCAGCGCCCGCACATGCGCCTCCGCCAGATCGCTCACATGCACGTAATCGCGGATGCAGGTGCCGTCCGGCGTGGGATAATCAGTGCCGAAAATCGCCAGCTCCGGGCGCCTTCCCAGTGCCGCGTCGATGGCCAGCGGGATCAGATGGGTTTCCGGGTCGTGATCCTCCCCCAGTCTGCCGTCGGGATCGGCGCCGGCGGCGTTGAAATACCGCAGCGCCACGGATTTCAACCCCCGCGTGCGCCCGGCCCAGGTCAGCGCGCGTTCCAGCATCCATTTGCTTTCGCCATAGGGCGAACCGGGATCGATCGCCGCCGCCTCGTCCAGCGGCGCATCGCCGCCGGCAAACAGATTGGCGGTGGAAGACAGCACGAAACGCCCGACCTGGTGGCGCAGACAGGCTTCGATCAGCACCATCCCGGCGGCGGCATTGGCGCGCAGATAGAGCATCGGCTTTTGCATGCTTTCGCCCACCAGCGACAGCGCGGCGAAATGCAGCACCGCATCGAAGCCTTCGCCCAGCAGGGGATCGAGCAGGGCGGCATCGCCGATATCGCCTTCGATCAGCCGCACGCCCGCCGGCACCGCGGCGGCATGGCCCTGGCGGAGATTATCCAGCACCACGACATCGGCACCGCGCGCGCGCAGCGCCAGCACGGCATGGCTGCCGACATAGCCCGCCCCGCCGGTGACCAGGATTTTCACGAAGCGAGCGCTGCCTCGGCGGCAGCGGCGATCGCGAACAGCCGCGCATCGCCCATCGTCTCGCCCATCAGCATCAGCCCGGCCGGTGCTTCGCCTTCACGATGGCAGGGCAGGGAGATCGCGCAGCGATCGAGGAAATTGCCCAGCGTGGTGTTGCGCAGCACCAGCAGGTTGGTGCGCCCGAACACCGCATCATCGGCCAGATCGTCGATGCGCGGCGGGGCGATCGGCGCGGTCGGCATCACCAGCGCATCGTACGGCGCGGTCTCGGCATCGGCAGCCGCGATGGCGGCGTCGCGCGCGGCCAGCAGATCGAGGTAGTCCGCCGCACTCATGCCGGCGCCGCGCTCGATCCGCACCCGCACGCGCGGATCGTATTCCGCGCCGCGCCGGGCGAGCAGGCTGCGGTGCCAGGCATAGGCCTCGGCAGCGGCGAAGCCGCCTTTGGCGCTGGCCGGGGCGACAGCCTCGAACGCCGCGATCCGCACCGGGATCAGCCGCGCGCCGGCGGCCTCCAGCAGCGACAAGGCGCGGCCATAGGCGGTGGCGACTGCGCCGTCCATGCCGTCCTGCACGATGTTTTCCACCACCCCCAGCCGCAGCCCGGCCAGCGATGCCGGTGCCGGATGCGCGGGCGCGCCGCCGGCCAGAATGGCATCGGCGATGGCGCAGCAGGCGACCGAGGGGGCCAGTGGCCCCACCGAATCCAGGCTGGGCGCCAGCGGCAGCACGCCCGAAATCGGCACCCGCCGCGCCGTCGGCTTATAGCCCACGATGCCGCAGAACGCCGCCGGGATGCGGCACGACCCGCCCGTGTCGGTACCCAGCGCGACGCCGACCATGCCATCCGCCACGGCCACCGCGGAACCCGAGGAGCTGCCGCCCGGCACATGCCGCGCCGCGCGCTGCCAGGGGCTGGCCGGGGTGGCGTAATGCGGGTTGATGCCGATGCCGGAAAAGGCGAATTCGGTCATGTTGGTCCGCCCCATCGCCACGAAACCGGCGGCCAGCATGCGGGCCAGGGCCGGGGCATGGGCGGTTGCGGGGGCGGCATCGGCGGCGGCGCGGGAGCCGGCCGGCGTCGGCTCTCCGGCAATGTCGAACAGGTCCTTCACGCCGAGCGGAATACCGGCGAAGCGGCTGGGCGCCCGCCCGGCGCGGCGCAGCGCATCCATCGCATCCGCCATGGCGCGGGCCTGGCTTTCATGCACGGCGATGAAGGCGCGCGATCCCTCCCCGCCAGGATCGGCGATGCGGGCGAGGCTTTCCTCGATCAATGCGCGGGAAGTGGTGGTGCCGGCATCGAGCGCGGCGGCAAGGGCGAGCAGGGTTTTCATGCCGCGCAGCCTGCCGCCCGACCGATGGCAAGGCAAGCGGGGCAGTGAGGTTCCTTCGCACTTCGCGCGCGCACGAAACGGCGCGCGGGATTACTTCGTTTGGCGCGCGCGCACGAAACGGCGCGCGGCGACCACCGCCCACACCGCCTCCACCCCCCCGAACGGCCAGGCGCCTTGCAGAAAGCCGTAGACGGAGCCGAGCACGCAGGCGACGGCGAAGCCCAGCACGAACCACGGGCTGCGCGCCTCGAACGCATAACAAAGCAGCATGGCGGTGACGGCGAACAGGCCGAACAGGGTCAGGGCATCCATCGCCGCAGCCTTCCGCGCTTTCGCCCCGGTTGCCAAGCCCGGCATTGCCATGCAGAAGCGCAGCTACCCGTCCCATCGCCCACCCCGCCTCATCGCCCAACCGCCTTATCGCCCAACCGCCTCATCGCCCAACCGCCTTATCGCCCAACCGCCTGATCGCCCAACCGCCTGATCGCCAGGAGTTCGCCATGGCCGAGACCGATCCCCGCCCCGTGCTGCTGACCGGCGCCTCCGGCGCGCTGGGCCGCGAACTCGCCCGCCGTCTGGCCGAGGCCGGCTGGACGCTGCGCCTGACCGATATCGCCCCCTTCCCCGATGCGCTGCCGCCGCGCGCGACCTTCACCCGCGCCGATCTGGCCGATGGGGTAGCGGTCCTGAAACTCGCCGAAGGTTGCCGGGCCATCGTGCATCTGGGCGGCATCTCGGTGGAACGTCCGTTCGAGGAGATCGTGGGGCCCAATCTGCGCGGCCTGTACCACATCTACGAGGCGGCGCGGCGGGAAGGCGCGCGGGTGCTGTTCGCCTCCTCCAACCATGCCGTGGGGTTTCATGAACGCGCCCGCCCGATCGCCGCCGATGCGCAGCTTCTGCCCGACGGATTCTACGGCTTGTCGAAAGCGTTCGGGGAGATGATGGGCCGCCTCTATTGGTTCAAGCACGGGGTGGAGAACGTCAATATCCGCATCGGGTCGAGCTTCCCCGAGCCGGTCAATGCGCGGATGCTGGCGACCTGGCTGTCGTACGCCGACCTCACCCGCATGGTGGTGCGCGCGGTGGAGGCAAAGGCGACGGGAAGCTGCGTGATCTGGGGCGCCTCGGCCAATGCCGCGATGACGTGGTGGAAGGACGATGCCCGCGCGCTGATCGGCTGGGCGCCGGAGGATAGCTCGGACGGGTTCGCCGCCAAGGTGGGCGGGATCGTGTCCGACGATCCGATCGAGGAGCGGTATATGGGCGGCGGGTTCTGCGCGCTGGGGTATTCGCGGGAAGCGCCGGTGCAGGGGGAGTTGTTCGGCTAGGGGCGACAGGGCGCCGTATCGCCGGCTTGCCAAGAGATCTTCTATGAATTATATTTTTATATAATTTATGGAGGCAGCCATGCACACCACAAATCTGCGCAAGGTAGGCGGATCGATCATGCTGGCCGTGCCGCCGGCGCTGCTCGACATGCTGCACCTATCGGCTGGCGCCCAGGTTGGCCTGGCCGTGGATCATGGTCGCCTGATCGTAGAACCGCAGGCCCGGCCGCGATACACCATGGCCGAGTTGCTGGCGGCCTCGGATTACTCCCAGCCGCAACCGGCGGCGGAGCGGGAATGGGTCGATGCCCGGGCGGTGGGGCGTGAAACGCTGTGAAGCGCGGCGATATCTATCTGGTATCGCTCGACCCGAGCGAAGGACATGAGCAGCGGGGCTATCGCCCGGTTCTGATCGTCTCGCCCACGGCGTTCAACGAGGCGACCCGCCTGCCGGTGATCCTGCCGATCACGAATGGCGGTGATTTCGCCCGCCGGCTGGGGTTTGCCGTGCCGATTTCCGGCATCGAGACAACCGGCGTGGTGCGCTGTGATCAGCCGCGCGTGCTGGATGTGGAAGCGCGCAACGGCCGCAAGGTGGGCAGGCTGCCGCAGGCATTGATGGACGAAGTGCTGGGGAAGGTCGCGACGATTTTTGAGTAATCGGACCCCCGGCTTTCACAGGGCACATCGCTGCAAACAGGCATCCGGCGTGCTGGCCGTCCGCTGCATGCGCGCATGGCAGCGCTGCACCATCCCTGACCGCCGTGGCCGAAGAAATCGCGCCTACCCCCCGTCCGCGATCTCCAGCGCCCGCGCATACACCAGCTTCCTGGGTAGCCCCGTCGCTGTCGCCACCAGGGCTGCCGCATCCTTCACGCTGTTGCCCGCCAGTGCCGCGCGCAGCCGGGCGTCCAGCGTCTCCGCATCCGCCGCCTCGGCCGCTGCCGGGCCGACCAGCACGGTGATCTCCCCGCGCGGGGCATGCGCGGCGTAATGCGCGGCCAGCGCATCCAGGCTGTCGCGCCGCACCTCCTCGAACCGCTTGGTCAGTTCGCGCGCCACCGCCGCCGGGCGCGGGCCGAAGGCGGCCGCCATATCCGCCAGCGCCTCGGCCAGACGGTGCGGCGCCTCGTGCCAGATCAGCGTCGCGCCCAGCCCGGCCCGTTCCGCCGCGCGCAGCGTCCCGAACGCGGCCCGACGGGCGGCGCTGCGCGGCGGCGGGAAACCCAGAAACAGGAAAGGCTGCGGCGGCAGGCCGGACAGCACCAGCGCGGTCAGCGCGGCATTCGCCCCAGGCAAAGCGGTCACGCCCAGCCCCGCCGCGATCACCGCGCGCACCAGCCGAAAGCCCGGATCGGAAACCAGCGGCGTGCCGGCATCCGATACCAGCGCCACCCGCTTGCCCGCCCGCAGCGCATCCAGGACGGAGGCGATGCGCGCATCCTCGTTATGTTCGTGCAGCGCGACCAGGTGCACCCCGCCCAGGCCGAGTGCGGCCAGCAGCCGCGCGGTGGTGCGGGTGTCTTCACAAAGCAGCCAGTCGGCCCCGGCCAGAGCGGCACGGGCACGGTCCGTCACATCGCCGAGGTTGCCGATCGGCGTGGAAACCAGCACAAGTCCCTCGGACGGGCCGTCCTGCGATCCGTCGTCATTTTCGGGGGGCTGAGCGCATGCTTCGTCGGGCATTCGTACTCCTTTGCGGCACCCTAGCACTGGCTGCGTGCAGCGGTGGAACCGTGCCGGGCGGCTATGCCCCGGCACCGGCCGCCCTGGGCGGGCCAGCCGCGCCGGCGCTTACCGCCGGGCCGCGCGTGGCGATCCTTCTGCCGCTTTCCGGGCCGCATGGCGATATCGGCCAGGCCATGCTGAAAGCCGCCCAGCTCGGCTTCGACGTGCCGGGGGCGCCGCCGCTGCTGGTGGAGGATACCGGCGGCGATGCCGGCCGCGCCGCGCAGGCCGCCCAGGCCGCGATTGCAGGCGGGGCGGGCATCATCTTGGGCCCGCTGACCGCGCCGGAAACCGCCGCCGTCGCCCCGATCGCGCATGCCGCCGGGGTCGCGGTGCTGGCCTTCACCAACGACCCCGCCCAGCAGGCACCGGGCGTCTGGACGCTGGGCATCACGCCGGGCGAGCAGGTGCGCCGCCTGGTTGCCGCCGCCGACGCCGCCGGGCACACGAAGCTGGCCGCGCTGCTGCCCGATACGCCGTTCGGCCATGTCATGGCCCAGGCGCTGACCCGGGCGGCCAGCCAGGCCAATCTGGCGCCGCCCACGGTGCGCTTCCATGAAAACAGCATGGCCAGCGTCAACGCCACCGCCCGGTCCCTGGCCGATTACGCCGACCGGCGCGGCCCGATCGATGCCCAGATCCGCGCCGCCAAGGCGCTGAACACGCCGGCGGGACGCAAGAAGGCGGCGGAGCTGGCGCGCAGCACGATTCCCCCCGCGCCCTTCGATGCGCTGCTGCTGGCGGATACCGGGGAAAGCCTGTCGGAAGTCGCGGCAATGCTGCCCTATTACGACATCGATCGCAGCGCGGTGCAGTTCATGGGCCCGGCGCTGTGGGCCGATCCCGCCGCCGGGGCGTCGCAGATGCGCGGTGCCTGGTACGCCTCGACCGACCCGGCCGCGCGGACCGCTTTCGTGCAGGCCTATTCCGCACGCTATGGCGCCGCGCCGCCCGCCATTGCCGATCTTGCCTATGACGCCGCCGCGATCGCGCGGGTGGTGCGTAGCCAGGGCGGCCCGGTCTTCGCGCGGCTGACCCAGCCGGCGGGCTTTTCGGGCAGCGATGGCTGGCTGGCGCTGCAACCCGACGGGCAGGTCCGGCGCGGGCTTGCCGTCTATGCGATCCATCCCGACGGGCCGGTGGTGGTCTCGCCCGCGCCCAGCTCGGCGGGCGCCGGCGTTTAAGGATGCGGCTGCTCGGCCTGGCCGCGCTGCTGGCCGCAATGCCGCTGGCGGCGCTGGCCTGGGTGGGTTTCGGCGGTAACGGCGCGGCGGCCTGGGTGCTGGCCGCGGCACTGGTGGTGCTGGCGGCGCTGGTGCTGGCGGCGCTGTGGCAGCGCGACCTGGATATCCTGACCGAGGCTCTGCGCCGCGCCGTGTCGCCCGAGGCATCTGTCGCCGCGCCGGAACGCGCCCTATCGCGCCCGGTGCAGGCCCTGGTGCGTGAGACGGAGCGTCTGGCGCGCGGCCTCGCCGGGCAGGCCGCCACGCTCGATCAGTTGCGCCGCGCGAACGAGGCGATCGTCGAACGCCTGCCCGACCCGCTGATCGTGCTCGGTCCGGATGCCACGGTGCGCCGCGCCAACCGCGCCGCGCGCGCCGCTTTCGGCACCGATATCGCCGCGGTGCTGCGTCATCCCGCTTTGCGCGCGGCGATCGCCCGGGCGTTTACCGAGGAGGCGGCAACCGCCGAACTGTCCCTGCCGGTGCCGGTGCCGCGCGATCTGCATGCCGCGGTGATCCGCATGGATCCGCCTCTGGCCGATGGCGGGCAGGCCGTCATGGTGCTGTCCGATCGCACGCATGACCGCGCGGTGGATCGCATGCGCGCCGATTTCATCGCCAATTCCGGCCATGAACTGCGCACCCCGCTGGCCAGCCTGATCGGCTTCATCGACACGCTGCGCGGCCCCGCCGCCGACGATCCCGACGCCCAGCAGCGCTTTCTGGCGATCATGGCCGAACAGGCCGGGCGGATGAACCGGCTGATCGATGATCTGCTGAGCCTGTCGCGCATCGAAATGACCGAGCATCAGCCGCCTTCCGCGGCCATCGCCCTGGCGCCGCTGATCGAACGCCTGCTCGCCGCCTTCGAGCCGCGCCTGACGGCTCGGCGCATGCGCATCGCAGCCGACCTGCCCCCCACCCTGCCGGCGGTGCTGGGGGAGGAGGAGCAATTGCTCCAGGTCGCGCAGAACCTGCTGGACAATGCCGTGAAATACGGGCGCGAGGGATCGACGATCACGATCGCGGCAAGCCCGGCGCAAGGCGGGCGCTGGCCGGCCCGGCCCGGCGTGCTACTGCGCGTCGCCGATGAAGGCCCCGGCATCGCGCGCATGCATGTGCCGCGCCTGACGGAGCGTTTCTATCGCGTCGATCAGGGGCGTTCGCGCGCGGTCGGCGGCACCGGGCTGGGGCTGGCCATCGTCAAGCACATCGTCAACCGCCACCGCGGCCAGCTCGCCATCGACAGCGAGGAAGGCCAGGGCACCAGCGTGCTGGTCTGGCTGCCCTGCGCGGCACAGGAGTAGGCTTATACCGTGGCTCGTTGCTTCGCGCGCCGCCGCCCACCAACCCGGCGCGCATCCCCTCAAGCAGGAGGCTCAGTCATGGCGGAGCGTGTGGCGATCGTGACCGGTGCGGCGAGCGGCATCGGTCGGGCCATGGCAGGCGGGCTGCTGGCGGCGGGATATCGCGTCGCGGCGGTGGATCGCGACGAGGAAGGGCTGGCCGCCCTTGCCCCCAGCCTCGCCGTGCCCGCCGATCTGGCCAAGCAGGGCGCCTGCGAGCGGGCGGTGGAGGCGGTGCTGGCCCGCTTCGGGCATATCGACATTCTGGTGAACAATGCCGGCATCGGCCAGCCCTCGCTGCGGCCGGAGCAGCGCAGCGATCCGATCCGCTTCTGGCAGATCACCCAGGCGCAATGGCAGAATTTCCTGGCTGTCAACGCCACGGCGCCGCTGATGATGGCGCGCGCCGTGGCGCCGCGCATGATGGCGGCGGGCAAGGGACGCATCGTCACCGTTACTACCAGCCTGGGCACCATGATGCGCGAGGGATACATGCTCTACGGCGCCTCCAAGGCCGCCGCCGAGGCGGGCGCGGCGGTGATGGCCGCCGATCTGCGCGGCACCGGCGTGACATGCAACGTGCTGGTGCCGGGCGGGGTGACCGATACCGCGCTGGTCGCCGATTACACGGCGGAGGAACGGGCGCGAATGCTGCGCCCGGAAATCATGGTGACCCCGCTGCTATGGCTGGTTTCCGACGCGGCGGCGGCGGTGACGGGACGGCGGTTCGTGGCGGCGCGCTGGGATAGCAGCCTGCCAGCCGAGGAGGCGGCGAAGGCGGCGGGCGCGCCGATCGCCTGGACCAGTCTGGGAACGATGCCGATCGAACCAACTTCCTGAGAGCAGCGGCGAGCGATACTGGACTTTTCACCCCCACCCGCCAAGATCGTTTCCAGCATTGAACGAGGATCACCATGGACCGCACCCGCCGCGCCCTGTTGCTCGCCACCCCCGCAGCCCTCGGCGCGATCGCCCTGGCGCCGCGCGCGCAGGCCGCCGCCGAATCCGGTGCGGTGATCAATCATCGCGCCAATCTGGCCATCGCCAAGCTGTACGCGCAGTCGCCGAAGGCGCGCGAACTCGACAAGAAGGCGCTCGGCGTCCTGGTCTTCCCCGAGATCATCAAGGCCGGCCTGATCGTCGGCGGGCAATCGGGCAACGGCGTGTTGTGGGTGCACGGCAAGACGGTGGGGTTCTACAACCTGTCCTCGGCCTCGTTCGGCCTGCAGGCCGGCGCGCAGACATTTTCCTATGCGCTGTTCTTCATGACGCAATCCTCGCTGGATTATCTGCGCAAAAGCGATGGCTGGTCGGTGGGCAGCGGTCCCAGCGTGGTGGTGATGGATAAAAGCGCCGCCGCGAGCATGAGCAGCACCACGCTGACGCAGGATGTCTACGCCTTCCCCTTCGGCGGGCGCGGGCTGATGGCGGGGATCGGGCTGGACGGCTCGAAGATCACGCAGATCCATCCGGGGCCGTAAGCCGCCTCAGAAATTCCGCCGCTCGACCGGCGGATATTTCCGCAACAGCACCACCATCAACCCCATCGCCGGTAGGGCCGCGAACATCGCGAGCGTATAGAACCGCGTCCAGCCCAGCCCGGCGGCAAGGAAGCCCGACAGACCGCCCACCGTGCGCAGCGCGATCGCCGCCAGCGAGGACAGCAGCGCGTATTGCGTCGCGGTGTAGGCGATCGAACACAGGCCGGACAGATAGGTGATGAAGGCCGCGTCCGCCATGCCCTCGGCGAAGCCTTCCGCCACCACGGTCGCGAACAGCACGCCATGCGCGCCCGGCGCCTCGGCCAGCAGCAAATACATCCCCATCGCCGCCGTCTGCACCACCCCGGTCCACAGCAAGGCGCGCCCCACCCCCAGCCGCGCCACCAGCCAGCCGCCCAGCCCGGTGCCCAGAAACGTCGCGGCCAGCGAAAACGGCCCGTTGGCCACCGCGATCGCCGCCCGGTCGAAGCCCAGCGCGGAATAGAAGGGCGCGGTCATCACCCCGGCCATCGCCTCGCCCAGCTTGAACAGCGCGACGAAGGACAGGATCAGCCACGCCCCGGGGCGGGAGAGGAATTCGCGCAGCGGCTCCACCACCGCCGCGAAAAAACGCGGCGCCAGCCCGGCCACCCGCACGATACGCGCCCCGACCGGCTCGGCGGCCAGCAGCGACACCACCGGGGCCAGCACCAGGAGCGCCGCCATGCACAGCAGCGCGCCGTGCCAGCCCAGAATATCGGCGCCCTTGATCACCCCGGCGCCGGAAATCAGCAGCGCGGTGCGATAGCCCCAGACATAGGCGGCCATCGCCATGCCCTGGCGGCGCGGCGGAAACGTCTCGATCCGCCACGCATCGATCACGATGTCCTGACTTGCCGACAGGAAAGCGACCAGCCCCGCCGCCACCACCGCGCCGGCCGGGGCGGCGGCCGGGTGCGACAGGGCCAGCAGCGCCGCCGCGCCGGCCAGCGGGAACTGGATCGCCACCAGCCAGCCGCGCCTGCGCCCCAGCCTTGCCAGGAACGGTGCCGGCACATCATCGAGCAGCGGCGCCCAGAGGAATTTCAGCGAATAGGCGATGCCGATATTCGCGGTCAGCCCGATCACCCCCAACGAAACCCCGCCCTCGCTCAGCCACAGGCGCAGGGTGAAGCCCGACAGCGGCAGCGGCAGGCCGGAAAAGAAGCCGAGCGCGCCCATCAGCCATAAGCGGCGATCCCGGTACCAGCGTTGCGGCTCGGACGCGTCGGTTTCTGTCATGGCCTACTGTCGCCGCGCCGCGCGATTCGGCAATATCGCCGAATGGCGCGAACGATAAGGATCCTGCGATGAACGATCTCGGCACGCATAGCCCGCTCACGCATAGCCCCGGGCGGACCCATCAACAGCGGCTGGAGCTGTTGGCCCAGGTCGCGGTGCGGGTCGGCCTCAATCTCTCATCCGGCCAGGAATTGGTGATGACCGCCCCGCTGGAGGCGGTCGATCTCGCCCGCGCCATCGCGGCGGAGGCGTATCGCGCCGGGGCCAGCCTCGTCACCACGCTGTACTCCGATGACGCGGCAACGCTCGCCCGCTTCCGCCATGCCCCGGATGGCAGCTTCGACCGCGCCACGGGCTGGCTGTTCGACGGCATGGCGGCGGCCTTCAAATCCGGCGCGGCCAGGCTGGCCATCGCCGGCGACGATCCGATGCTGCTATCCGCGCAGGACCCGGACAAGGTGGCGCGCGCCAACCGCGCCCGTTCCAAGGCCTATCTGCCGGCGCTGCAGCTGATCGCGGGATTCGACATCAACTGGACCATCGTCTCCGCCGCCACGCCGGCCTGGGCGCGCAGCATGTTTCCCGATCTGGCAGCCGACGCGGCGGTGGCGAAGCTCTGGGATGCGATCTTCGCCGCCTCGCGCATCGACACGCCCGATCCGGTGGCGGCCTGGAAAGCGCATAACGCCAATCTCGCCACGCGCACCGATTTCCTCAATGCGCGGCGCTTCGCGGCGCTGCATTTCCAAGGCCCCGGCACCGATCTGACGGTCGGGCTGGCCGATGGGCATGAATGGGTGGGCGGCGCCTCCACCGCCAAGAACGGCATTCTGTGCAATCCCAACATCCCGACCGAGGAAGTGTTCACCACGCCGCACAAGCTGCGCGTCAACGGCACCGCGCGTTCCACCAAGCCGCTATCGTACCAGGGCACGCTGATCGAGGATATCGCGGTCCGCTTCCAGGACGGGGTGATCGTCGAGGCGCATGCCAGCAAGGGCGAAAACGTGCTGCGCCAGGTGCTCGCCACGGATGAGGGCGCATCGCGCCTGGGCGAGGTCGCGCTGGTGCCCGCCTCCTCGCCGATCTCGGCCAGCGGGCTGCTGTTCTACAGCACGCTGTACGACGAGAACGCGGCCAGCCACATCGCGCTGGGTCAGGCCTACAGCAAATGCTTCGTCGGCGGTGACACGATGGGCGAGGAGGAACTCGCCCGACGCGGCGCCAATCGCAGCCTGATCCATATCGACTGGATGATCGGCTCGGCGGCCATCGACGTCGACGGGATCGACGCCGATGGGGCGTCCGTGCCGCTGATGCGCAAGGGGGAGTGGGTTTAACCCCGGAAGAACTCCATCAGCGCGGCTTCCGTCTCCGCCGGGCATTCCTCTTGAAGGTAATGCCCGGACGGCACGGTCTTCGCCGTGACGATGTTGGTCGCGTATTCCTGCCAGACGGCGCGGGCATCGTGATTGCGTCCCACCCCGCCTTTCGCCCCCCATAGCAGCATGGTCGGGCAGGTGACGCGCCTGCCTGCCTCGAAATCCGCCGTATCCGTGGTCAGGTCGATGCCGAACGTGGCGCGGTAATCCTCGCACATCGCATGGATCACGGCGGGGTTTTTGATGCAGCGGATGTATTCGGCCAGCGCCTCGGGCGCGAAGAAGCTGGTGCCCTGATCGGTCTTGGACAATTTGCGGCGGATGAAGAATTCCGGATCGGCGCCCATCATCCGTTCCGGCGTCGGGAAAGGCTGGATCATGAAGAACCAGTGCCAGGAGAACATGCCCCACTGACGCGTCACGTTGTTCAGCAGATGATGCTGGGGCAGCATATCCAGGAAGGCGGCGCGGGTGACTTTCTCGGGATGATCCAGGCACATCCGGTGCAGCACCCGCGCGCCGCGATCATGCCCGGCGGCGAAGAATTGCGGAAAGCCCAGCGCCGCCATCACCTCCACCTGATCCTGGGCCATGGCGCGGAAGCCGTAATTCACATGATCCGGCCCGTCCTCGGGCTTGGAGCTGTCGCCGTAGCCGCGCAGATCGGTCGCGACCACGGTGAAATGCCGCGCCAGACCGGGCACGATCTTGTGCCAGGTGACATGGGTGAAGGGATTGCCGTGCATCAGCAGCAAAGGCGGCCCGCTGCCGCCCTGGCGCGTGACGATCTCCGCGCCGCTGGTGCGAATAATGGTCCTGGAAAATCCCTCGAACATGCCGTTCCCTTTCGCGGGGCGGCGTGTCGCCTACCCCATCATGGCGCGCAGGTCGCTTTGCGGGCGAGCGCCGAAATGGCCGATCACCTCGGCAGCGGCCAGGCTGGCGATCCGGCCGCATTCCGCGAGTGGTCTGCCTGCGCCGTAGCCCGCCAGGAACCCTGCTGCGTAAGCATCGCCCGCCCCGGTCGTGTCGACAACCTTGGCCGGAGCAGCGGCCACCTCCACCCGCTCCGCGCCGCGCAGGATGACGCTGCCGGCCTCGCCGCGCGTCAGCACCGCCAGCGCCACATCGGCGCGCGCGGCATCCTCGGCCTCGGCGAAGCTGTTCACTTCGTACAGGCTGGTGATCTCGCTCTCATTGGCGAACAGGATATCGACATGCCCGGCGACCAGTTCACGAAACGCCGCGCGATGGCGATCGACGCAGAACGCATCGGACAGCGACAGCGCCACGCGGCGCCCGGCGGCGTGCGCGGCGGTGGCGGCGGCGCGGAAGGCTTGCTGGGCCGGCGGCGGATCGAACAGATAGCCTTCCAGATAGGTGATCGCGGCATCGCCGATCAGCGCGGCATCGACATCGCCCGGCCCGATCTCGACGCAGGCACCCAGGAATGTGTTCATGGTGCGCTGCCCGTCCGGCGACACCAGGATCAGGCAGCGCGCGGTGGGCGCCCCGCCGACCAGTTTCGCGGTCGGGAAATGCACCCCGGCGGCTTCGATGTCGTGGGCGAATACCGCGCCCAGCGTATCGTCGGCGACCTTGCCCAGATAGGCGACGCGCGCGCCCAGCCCGGCCGCCACGGCGCAGCTATTGGCCACCGAACCGCCGCTGCTTTCCATCCCGGGCGGCATGGCGGCATAGATCGCCTCGGCCGTCGCGGCATCGATCAGCGCCATCCCCCCCTTGCGCATGCCATGGCGAGAGAGGAAATCATCCGGTGCGGCGGCCACCACATCGACGATGGCATTGCCGATGCCGAGAAGATCGAACCGAGGCGAGGACATGCGCATACTCCGCAAACTGCGCCCTTCGGCTAGCATCGCCGCTTCGCGCCGGCAACCGGGGGCGCGGGCGTGACCGCACTATTCGACCCGATCGCCCGCGCCATCGGCCAGATCGGCGACCGCGCCTTTCTCGGCGTGCTGATCCGCAGCCTGCTATGGGCGGGATTCGCCTTTCTGGCGCTGCATCTCGGGGTCAGTTGGATGGTCCATCATCTGCTGGCAGGCCATGGCAGGGTGGTGGAATTCATCGCGGAAATCCTCGGCAATGTCGCCGTATGGGTGCTGGGATACTGGCTGTTCCTGCCGCTCGCCGCCCTGATCGCGGCCTGCTACGTCGAACCCATCGCCCGCGCGGTGGAGCGGCGCTTCTACCCTGCCTTGCCGCAAGTGCCGGGCGCGCCGATCCTGGCGCAACTGGCCGATGGGCTGATCGTCGCCTGGCAGATCCTGCTGCTGGGCCTGGTGGCGCTGATCGCCATTCTGGTTCTGCCCGGCATCGGGCTGCTGGCCGGTCTGGCGATCGCCGCCTTCGCGCTGGGGCGCGGCCTGTTCGTGGTGGTGGCGATGCGGCGGATGGACCGCGCGACGGCCATGGCGCTGTGGCGCGCCCATCGGTGGCCGATCCTGCTGCAAGGCGCGCTGCTGGCCGCGGCCGGGCTGGTGCCGGTGGTGAATTTCCTGGTGCCGGTGATCGGCACGGCGGCAATGGTGCATGTCGCGGCCCGGCTGGGCGGCGATGACGGGCGGGCGCTTCGCGCGCGGACGTGATGAGCGCTGGTCCGGAAGCTGTGGAAAACCCCTGTGGCGCTGTTGTTCCGCCGGGCCGGGGCGTGTTACCCCAGGGGTATCCGAACGTCCCCGGGCCAGGCTGATACCGGCACGCTGCCGGGGCCGGCTTCCCCGGGGCAAACTGGCGGAGCGACCTTGTTCAAGCGACGCAGACCCGACGAACCCGACACCCAGACGCCCGCCGCTTCCCCCCAGGCGGGCTCTTCCCAGACAGCGCCGCCCATACCGGCCTTTCAGCCCTTCCGCCGCGCCGCCGAGGCTGCGCCCGTTTCCGCCCAAGGCAAGGATTCCCCCGCCATGGCTCGCCCGCCCTTCACCATGTCCCCCTCCACCCCGACCAACCCGACGCAGCCGGCCCAGCCCATGCCCGCCGCCCGTCCCGCCGCCGCGCTGGCGCCGCGCCCGGTCGCGAGCGATAAGCGCACCCTGGTGGTCGGGCGCGGCATCTCGCTGCAAGGCGCGGTGCAGGATGCCGAACGCCTGGTGGTGGAGGGCACCGTCGAATCCCCCACCCTGCGCGCCAATGAGCTGGAGATCGCCCCGGGCGGCCTGTTCCGCGGCGAGGTGGAGGTGGAGGATGCGGTCGTCGCCGGCACCATCGACGGCACGCTGACCGCCCGCGCCAGCCTGATCGTACGCTCCTCCGGCCGGGTGATGGGCACCGCGCGCTGCCGGCGCCTGCAGGTCGAGGATGGCGGGCAGATCACCGGGCGGATCGAAATGATCACCGAGGGCACGCCGGGCAGCAGCGGCGCCAGTGCCGGTTCCTCCACCCCCTCGCCGCTGAGCGCGCCAGACCCGCAATCGGCGCCCAGCCCGCTCTCGCTCAGCGCCTCCTCGCAGGACTGACGCCACCCGGCAGACTCCGCCGGGCGGACGGTTTATGCTGCGGCCATGCGGATTCTTGCCCTGGATGCCGCCCTGGCGCGCTGCGCCGTCGGGCTGATCACCGACGAAACCCTGACCGCCCAGCGGATCGAGCCGGGCGGCAGGGGGCACGCCGCTCTGTTGGCGCCGATGGTGCAGGCGGTGCTGGACGAGGCCGCGATTCAGCCCGGCCAGCTCGATCTGATCGCGGCGACCATCGGACCGGGCAGCTTCACCGGCATCCGCGCCGCCCTGGCCCTGGCGCATGGCATTGCGCTCGGCGCCGCCATCCCGGTCATCGGCGTGACGGTGGCCGAGGCGCTGGCCAGCGCTCTGCCCCATCTCGGTACGCGCCAGCTATGGGTCGGCATTCATGCCCGGCGCGGCCGCATCTTCCTCGAGCGGGACGGCGCCATTACCGGCATGGCCGAGGCGGATCTGCCCCGCCCGGATGGTCCGGTTGCGGCGGCCGGCGATGCCGCACCCGAGATCGCCGCCCGACTTGCCGCACGCGATCATGACGTGATGCTGACCGATGCGCGCACCCCGCTGCCCCGCCATATCGCCATGGTGGCCGCCGCGCGCCATGCCGGGCAGCGCCCGCCGCTTGCCGCCATCCCGCTTTATGTCGATCCGCCGGAAGCCCAGCCCCCGGCCGGCGGGCTGCGTCCGCCACCGGCATGAACTCGCTTGGAATCGTCCCGGCCACCGCCGCCCATGCCGCCGCTCTGGGCGTCATGCACCGTGCTGCGTTCGGCGCGGCGGGGTGGAGCGATCAGGTTTTGGCACTGCAACTCGATCTGCCGGGCATGGCAGGGCTGATCGCCCCGGCCGGCGGCATGGTGCTGGCCCGCGCGGCAGCCGATCAGGCGGAGATCATCACCCTGGCCGTGCTTCCCGAAGCGCGAAGGCAGGGTCTGGGTCGCGCGCTGCTGGAGGCGGCGATGGCGGCGATGGCCGCGCGCGGCGCCGGCGCGATGTTCCTGGAGGTGGAGGCGGATAATCTCGCCGCCCGGGCCTTGTATGCCGCCGCCGGGTTCCAGCGGCTGGGCCAGCGCAAGGCCTATTACGGGCCGGGCCGCGATGCCCTGATCCTGGGCCGCCCGATCAGCATTTATGCGGCAGGGGCGTGAAGGTTTTCAGCGAGCCGTCCATGACGAAATCGCCGAAATTCATGTTCAGCGCATCGGCCACGCCATTCGCCCAGTAGCGCATGCCGACCTCGTAATCGGGCAGCATCGCATCGGCCTTGCGCGGGAAGAAGGCCAGCCGCACCCGGGCGCTGGGCAGCGCGCTCAGTAGCGGCGCCGGTGCCGGGGCGGGACCGCGCCGGCTGACGATGACGATGGCGGAATTTTCCGCGCCGCTGTCATCGGTGCCGTCGAACAGCGGCAGCGCCAGGAAGCGCTTTCCCGCGGCGGCATCGCGCAGGATCGTCTCGGTATGCTGCATGGGAAACAGCGTGCCGCGCGGCAGCTGGCGGGTGGTATCGGCCGGCGCGGTGAAATGCGCGACGCCCGGCCCGCCCGTGCCGTCCAGCCGCGCCTCGCCATCGGTGCGGCTGACCACCTGCCCGTCCGTGGTCTGGCGCATATGGAAGCGGAAGCTCAGCCCGTTCTTCGCCTCCCAGGTCGCATAGTCGGACACCATGTGGGTGCGGTGCCCATCGGCGCCGATCAGGTGCATATCCAGGCGCTGGCGCACGGCCCAGCCATCGCAGGCATCCTGCACCTCGTAACTCATGGTGCCGGTGCCGGCGATGACATCGCTGTTCGGATGGCCGGGATCGAGGGTGAGCGTGTAGGTCGCGCGATGCGCGGCCATCGGCGCGACCAGCCCCGGCAGTTTGCCGCCGGGGGGAATATTCGCCGCCGCATCGGCGGCGCGCGGCGCAACCGGCGCGGCAAACAGAAGCGCAACCAGGCTGGCTGCCGCAAGGGCAGGTCGGCGCATGCGAAATCTCCGCGCGGAAAAATCGAGCATAGGGGGACGCATCAAGCCGCGCCAGCATCCGCCGCGGATTTGCCGCAGTCGGGATAAGGGCCGGCGTCGGACGTGCATCAGCCCGGACTCTAGCCTTTCGCGCGCGGCGGCAGATCGAGCTTCAGCGACAATTCCTTCAGCCGCGCCGCCGGCACTTCCGCCGGCGCGCCCATCATCAGGTCCATGCCCTGCTGATTGAGCGGGAACAGGATCACCTCGCGGATATTCGGCTCATCGGCGAGCAGCATGACGATGCGGTCGATG
>JAGWRU010000018.1 GCA_028869595.1 Rhodospirillales bacterium | reverse complement strand
GCCCTGGGTGCGGTCCTTGGGGTTCTGACCGCAGCCGGCGAGCAGCGCCAGCGACAGCGCCGCCGCCACCCAGCGAACCAGGCGAGAGGGGGAGGATGGGATGGGGGGCACGGCGATCTCCTCGCGATGGGTCTGCGATGGCGACAACCTTATACCCTGCGTGCCGAGTCCCCCGCGTCACGCTGCGGTGCGCCCCGCGCGACGGGGAAAGGCGTGGTGGCGGAGGGCGGGCAAAGCGCGGCGCCGCCCGCCATGCGCCCCATTGACTTGCCGCCGCCGCCCCGCCTATTCCTCCCCTCCCGTCGCGGCCCGGTCGCGGCGGATGGCAGGATGGGCGCGTAGCTCAGCGGTAGAGCATCGCCTTCACACGGCGGGGGTCACAGGTTCAATCCCTGTCGCGCCCACCATCCTCCGACATCATGCGCGCGCACGCTCTGGCGGTCGTCCGACGGCGATTGCCTGCGCGCCGGTGCTCATGGCCTTGATGGCCACTCCGCTCCGGTGCTCGGAAATCCCCGCCGGGCGGCGGGCTTTGCCCGCCTCCGCCTCGCCATACCGCGCGCGCGCACGATGTCGGGTGTCGTGCTCTACGAATCCGCGGCGATCGGGCCTACTTCCACCAGCCGCGTTCGGGGCGGGCGAGGCCGAGGTTTTCGCGCAGGGTCGGGCCTTCGTACTCCTGGTGGAACAGGCCGCGTTTCTGCAGTTCGGGGACGACGTGGGTGACGAAATCCTCGTACGTGCCGGGGATCGCGCTGGCGGCGATCACGAAACCGTCGCAGGCGCGGGCGGCGAACCATTCCTCCAGCACGTCGGCGATCTCCTTCGGCCCGCCGACCAGGGCGTTATGCGGGCGCCCGCGCCCGGTGACGCGCAGGAAATCGCGCGGCGTCGGGTTGGGGCCGACGGCTTCCAGCACCCGGTTGCGCATCGCCTGAATGCCGGTCATCGCGGCGATATCCGCATCGCTGAACGCCTCGTCCAGGCCGCGCTTGGCGAAATCGAAATTCATCGCCTCCGACAGCAGCGACAGCCCGTCCACCTCGTCATAGCCGGCCTCGATCACCGCCATCTTGTCCTCGGCCTCGGCTTTGCTGGCCGCCGCGACCGGATAGGTCAGCCGGCCGATGGAAAGCTTCTCCGGATCGCGCCCCAGCGCCGTCGTCGCCGCCTTCATCTCGGCATAGGCCTTGCGCGCCGCCGGGATCGAATCCTGGGCGACGAACAGCACCTCTCCCCAGCGCGCGGCGAATTCGCGCCCCCGGCCGGAGGCGCCTGCCTGGATCAGCACCGGATGGCCTTGCGGCGTGCGCGGCACGGTGAACGGCCCGCGCGAGCGGAAGAATGCACCGCGATGATCCAGGCGATGGATTTTGGCCGGATCGGCGAAGCGGCCCGCCGCCTTGTCCATCAGGATCGCCCCGTCCTCCCACGCATCCCAGTGCCCCAGCACCACTTCCATGAACTCGTCGGCGCGGTCGTAGCGGAGATCGTGCGCCAGATGCTCCTCGTGGCCCATATTCATCGCCTCGCCGTCATTGACCGAGGTGACGATGTTCCAGGCCGCGCGCCCGCCGCTCATGTGATCCAGCGTCTGAAACAGCCGCGCGACGTGGAAGGGTTCGTAATAGGTGGTGGAATAGGTCGCCCCCAGGCCGAGCCGGCTTGTTGCCATCGCCATCGTCATCAGCACGACGATGGGATCGAGCTTCACGCAGCGTATGCCATGCGCGACCGTATGCGCGTGATCGCCGCCCAGCATGTCGGGCATGGCCAGGCGATCGTCGAAAAAGGCGAGATGGAATTTGCCGGCCTCCAGCACGCGCGCGATGTGCTGGTAGTAATCGGCCGACAGGAAATCGGTCCGCCCCTCCGGATGGCGCCATGTGCTGGCAAGGACGGAGCAGTTCTGCGCCTGCAAAAACCCCGTCAGGATCATCTGGCGCATCGGCATCTTCCTATATCGCGGGCGGATTTCTGGCGAAGAATTCGGACCCGCCATAGCCCGCTTCCTCGGGGATGCGCATCAGCCGCCCATCCGGCATTGTGGTGATCTCGGGCAGCACCGTCACGATGCGCCGCGCCGCTGCGGCGGCAAACACGGCATCGACCGTCGCGCCCAGGGCGGCGAGCAGGCGCAAATTCATCTCGGTCGCGAACACCATCGGCTGGCCCGCCTCGGCCAGCGCCACCGCCTCGCGCGGGCTCATCCAGGTGGCGGCGACGCTTTCCCCGCCATCGGCCGCGGCCAGCTGCCCCGCCGGTGCGCGGGCGAGATAGAAATACGTGTCGAAACGGCGCGGCATCGGGCGCGGCGTGATCCAATGCGCGAAAGGCAGCAACAGGTCGGGGGCGAGGCGCAGCCCCGCCGCGCGCAGCGCCTGCGCCAGATCGCCGCCGCGCGACACCGCCGCAGGCTGCGGACGGGCGAGCAGAATGCCCGCCTCCTCCCAGGTTTCGCGGATCGCCGCGACCCGGCGCGCTGCCTCCGCCGGTGGCGTGTCGCACCGCGCGCACAGCGTCGGATCGGTGGCGATCGCGCCATCGCCGGGATCGATGCTGCCGCCGGGAAAGACCAGCGCGCCGGCGGCGAATTTCAACGCCGCATGGCGCGCCAGCATCAGCACCTGCACCGAGGCGGCACCCGCCGCATCGGTTCCGTCGCGCAGCAGCAGCACCGTCGCCGCCGGGCGCGGTGCGACGGGGGCGGCAATCTCCGCCATCAATTCAGCCGCAGATCGCGGATATGCGCGGGATCGGCGGCCAGTTCGCCACGTTCGACCTTGGTGACGATCTCCACCAACGCGGCATTGGCCGGGGTCGCATAGCCGATGCTTTGGGCCCGATCGACGATATAGCCGTTGAGGAAGCCGATCTCCGTGCGCCTGCCCTTCACCATGTCCTGACCCATCGAAGGGCGATGCGCGCCGCCGCCGGCCTTGGCCGCCTCGGCCAGACGATGGCCGTCATACTCCGCCCGCGCCGCCGCATCGCCCTCCCCGGCCCGGGCGATCATCTCGGGGTCGAGATGCAGCACCTCCTCCAGGGAATAGCCGAGCGCCTGACCGACGCGGATCGCCTCCGATCCCAGCCTTGCGGTGAAGGCGCGCAGCGTATCGTCCAGCAGGATGTCGCGGGTGATCAGCCCGGTGCAGGCCGAAACCCCGTTATGCATCGCATTGGTCACCAGCTTCGACCAGCGCTCTCCCCAGAGATTGGTGGTCAGCAGCGCGGAATCCGCCAGCGCCACCAGATCGCGCACCTGCGCCGCGCGCGGGGTCTCCCGCCCATGCACCTCGCCCACGCGGAACACGGTATGCGCCGCACCCCCCTTGCCGGCGGCGCGATGCACATGGGCGGGTTCGCAGAGATCGACGGTGATGGAGCTTGCGATGCAGCCCAGCGTGCGCCCCCAGCCGACCACCGAGGCGATGGTTTCCTCGTTCATGCAATTCTGCAGCGAGACGACGAAGCCTTCCGGGGCGAGATACTGCGCGATCAACTGCGTCGCCCATTTCGTGTCGTAGGATTTCATGCAGACGAAGGCGATGTCGAGCGGTGCCTCGCGCGCCAGGGATTGCGCCTCGGTCAGATGCAGGGCGCGGACTTTGGCGGTGAAGGGCGCGACATCGCGCAGATGCGTGACGGTCAGCCCGTTGGCGCGCATCGCTGCGACGTTTTCCGGCCAGGGATCGAGGAAGGTGACGTCGTGTCCGGCCCGCGCCATATGCGCCCCGGCATAGCAGCCGACCGCGCCGGCCCCCATGATCGCGATCTTCGGATGCTGCGCCATGCTCGTTTCCTTCCCCCGCCTTGCGACGGGGGAAGGCTAGACGGGCAGTGCCGATCCGGCAAATCGCGGCGGGCGTGCTACTTCTTTCTGCTGGCCTCGTAGCGCGCCTTGTTCTCGGCATTCGGCGGATACAGGCCGGGCAGCGCCGCGCCGCCTTCGACCTGTTCCATGATCCAGGTCTCCATCGCCTCCTGCTCGGCGGCGGCGGCGACCACGGCATCGAGCAGGGCTGCCGGGATCAGCACCGCGCCGTCCTGATCGACCACCACCACGTCATCGGGGAACACCGCGACGCCGCCGCAGCCCACCGGGATCTGCCAGTCGACGAAGGTCAGCCCGGCGACCGAGGGCGGTGCCGCAGCGCCCTGGCACCAGACCGGCAGGCCGGTGCCCAGCACGCCGGCGACATCGCGCACCACGCCATCGGTGATCAGCGCCGCGACCCCGCGCTTGTGCATGCGCGCGCACAGGATATCGCCGAAAATCCCGGCATCGGTCACGCCCATCGCATCGACCACGGCGATGCAGCCGGCCGGCATGTCCTCGATCGCGGCGCGCGTCGATTTGGGCGAGGACCAGCTTTCCGGCGTCGCCAGATCCTCGCGCGCCGGCACGAAGCGCAGCGTGAAGGCGCGCCCGACGATACGCGGCTGGCCGGGCGCCAACGGCCTGGTGCCGCGCATCCAGACATTGCGCAGCCCTTTCTTGAGCAGCACCGTGGTCAGCGTGGCGGTGGAGATGGCAGCGAGCGCGGTTTTCACCGAAGGATCGAGCGGGGTCATGGCGTTCATCCGAGGATCAGGCGTTGCGCGAAGGGAGCGAAGCGGCTTGCTCGCCGATATCCCACCACAGACCGGCCATCGCGGCGAGCGCCTCGCGCACCACCGGGGCCAGCACGTGCTCGTCCGGGCCGTGCTGGCCGCAGCCATTATAGCTGTGCGGGATCCAGACCAGCGGCAGGCCCAGCAGATCGACGAAGACATCGCCCGGCAGCCCGCCGGAGGAGTTGGGGATGATCTGCACCGGCGCGGTCAGCGTCTTCGCCATGCTGGCGGCGGCGAAACGCACCCAGGGATGGTCCGGATCGGTGCGACTGGCGGCCATGCGCACCCCCTGCTTTTCGATCGCCACTTCAGGGAAACCCGCGGCATCGAGATGCGCGCGCAGGGCGGCGGCGAATGTGGCGGGATCGGTATCGACGGTATAGCGGATCTGGCAATGCGCGCGCGCATCCGGGGCCACCGCGTTGACCGGGTTCTCCGGCCTGCCCGATTGCATGGCCAGCACGATGAAACTGTTCCAGCCGTAGATTTTCTCGGCCGAGGACAAGCCCGGCTCGCCCCAGTTCGGATCGATCTTCTCGCCGCCCTCGACCGGACAATCGGCGAGCAGGGCGCGCACCGCGGGGGCCAGACCGGTCTGCCCGCCCTGGCGCGGCAGCCAGTCGCGCACCAGGATCCGTCCGTGCCGATCGGCGATCGAGGCGATCGCATGGGCCAGCACGATGGCCGGATCCGCGGCGATGCCGCCCCAATGGCCGGAATGCATGCCGCCCTGGCGCAGGGTCACGGCGAGATCGAAATGGAACGTGCCGCGCGTGCCGGTGGCGATGGTGGCGCGGTCGGGGGCGACGCGCGGGCCGTCGCTGCCGATCAGCACATCGGCGGCCAGCAGGTCGCGATGGGCGGCGACGAAATCGCGCAGACCGGGGGAGCCGCGCTCCTCTCCGGTTTCAATCAGCAGCTTGAGATTGAAGCCCAGCCTGCCGCCGCGCGCGGCCAGCACCGCGGCGAGGGCCGCGATGTTGATCGCGTGCTGGCCCTTATTGTCGGCCGTGCCGCGCCCATACCAGCGATCGCCCTCGGCGCGCAGCACCCAGGGATCGCGGCCTTCATGCCATTGCTCGGCAAGGCCGCGCACCGTGTCGCCATGGCCATAGGTCAGCACGGTGGGCAGCGCCGCATCCTCGATGCGCGTCGCCGTCAGGATCGGCCCGCACCCTGCCACCGGATTGGCATGAATGGCGGTCTCGAAGCCCAGCCGGCCGAGCCAGGGGGCGATCGCCTCGGCCAGATAGGCGGTAAGCGCCGGCGCGCCTTCCGCCTCCTGCGATGTGCTGGGAATCGCCACCAGCGCGGCGAGCTGGCGGGTGAAGCCGCCATCCTCGAATGCCGCCAGGGCGCCGCCGACCGCAGCTTCGCGCGTGCTCATATCCTACCTCTTTTCAGCTCAATCCGAACCATGCCGCCAGCACCGCCAACGCGGTGATGGCGCCGATCGCATGCCCGCCGACCAGCAGCGGCGATGGCCGGGCGCGCCTGCGCCACCACAGAATGGCGATGCCGAAGCTGAGTACCGCCAGCAGCAGGCCGATGCCGATGCGACGAAACCCGGCCACGCCATGCGCGGCAACGGCCGAATGGGCGGGCAGCGGCGCGAGCAGCAGCACCGCCAGGCCCAGCGCACCGCAGGCGCCGTGCAGCCCGGCGATCCAGCCCGGCGCGCCCCCCTCCGGCCCGCGCAGGAAAGCGAGCCACAGCCCCAGCCCCAGCACGCCGGCCATCAGCAGCAGCGCGAAGGAGAGGCCGAGCATCGCCTAGAAGCCGAACATGTGATCGAGCGAGAAGCCGCCGGCATCGTTCATCAGCCCGTGATAGCCGAACAGGCGGCAGGTCGTGTCGCGGATCAGCACATAGCCCCCCTCCCCGGCACGGGTGAGATCGGCCTCGCTGAAACTTTCATGCGGCCAGACCATCGAGGAGCCGGAGCAGGCGATGCGCCGCTTCGCCTCGGCCAGCGGCCTGCCGGCGGCATCATGCAGGATCAGCGCGGTATCCGAGCGCGCCTGCCAGGGCGCGGAGGCGGGATAGATCAGCACCGCGAAACTGCGTCGGCCTTCATTGCCGAGGCGCAGGAACAGCCGCGTCGAAAGCCCTGGCGGCGGGCCGTTATAGGATTGCGGCTCGTCGCGCCAGGTCATCGCGGTGTTGAAGACATGCGCGCCGAAACTCGATTCCGCAGCATGGCCCGATTGGCGGTCCTCGTAGCGGAACAGCGCGTGCAGCCAGCCATCGGCGGCACCGCCGTTGCGGAAATCATAGACCAGCTCGGCATGACCCTCGGCGATGTCAGACAGCGCCTCGATGGTCAGGGCGACATCGTGGTTGCGCGCCAGCACGCCGAGATAATGCGACGCCCGGCGATTGCCCTCGGGGTCGAAGATATCCAGGCGCAGCGGCAGGTCGCGCTGGCTTTCCGCCATCGGCGTGGGCTGCACGATGGTGCGGAAGCGCGATCGCGCCAGCACCGGAAAAGGCAGCAGAAACCCGCGTCCGAGCAGATCGGGCAGCTTGGCGATGGCCGGATCGGGGCGCAGATCCGCGCGCTCCACATTGACATGGGCGATGCGGGTGCGCCCGTCGCGGATCACCTCGTAGCGCGGGCGCACGACGTGGCGGGCAGCGCGCAATTCGATCTGCGCCGGCCATTGCACGCCGGGCAGCATGGTGGCGACATCCAGCGCGCGCGTGGCGAAGGGGGGAACCTCCTCGTCCAGGAAAGCCGGCTCCTCCGCGCCCATGCGATCCAGCGCGATGGTGCCGGGCGGGATCGGCACGGCATGGCTGTTCTGCAGCCACAGGATCACCCGCTCATCGGCGCGCGGCGCCGGCAGGCCGGCATAGCGCGCCGATGGCCAGGCATTGGCATCATGCGTGCAGGACAGGCTCTGCTCGCCCACAGCCCCCAGCGAAGGGTAGGTGTCGAGCGCGTATTTGACGACATCATGCCCGGCCGCGCCGATCGCATGCACCAGCAGCTGGCCGGTGAATTCGCTCAGGCCGAAACGCGCCCGCACCGCCTGGCTGTCGATCGTGAAGCCGCCCGCGCTTTCGGGCAAAGCCTGCTCCCACTCGGCCAGCACGGCGCCGGAGTGATCGTACAACCGCAGCCATAACCGCACCGCGGCGGCCCCGTACCCGGCCCAGTAATTGGCCGATACCAGCCGCGTGGAAAGCCCGCCCTGATCGCGGAAAAAGACGAAATTCGTGGCGAAGTTCAGCTTGTCGAGGTAGCGCGCGCCGATTGTCAGCATCGCCGGCGGCAGGCGGATCGCATCCAGGCTGAACACCGCCGCCCCTTCCGGCACCTGCGGCGCGATACGGGCCAGGATGCGCTTGGCGTCGAAGGCGGCGACCAGCACCGCGCGCGCGCCGGAGGCCGGCAGATCGACCAGGGGGCGCAGGCTCTGCCCGGCACGCAGCGTGCCGATGGCCGCGACATCATGGACATAGATGCCGCCCTGCGGTCCCGCCGGACCCATCAGCCCGGGCAGCAGCCCGGCCAGCGCCTCGGCGATGCCATCCGGATCATAGAGCGCGACCGGGCCTGCCATGGCGAGGCCGGCGGCCAGTTTCTGGGCCGCCTCCGCCGCCAGCGGATGGGCGAGCGCCTTGTACAGCACATTGCCGCCGGCACGCGCATCGAAGGTCTGGATGGAAAGCATCGCCTGATCCTTAAATCCCCAGCCGGTGGCGGATTGCCGCACCCGCTTCCTGCGTATCATCCAGCGCCGTCACGGGCCAGAGCTCCAGACGCCCGGTGAAATTGCGCACCCGCCCATCGCCGGCCAGACCGTCCAGGAACTGGCCGATGCGGCGGGAATGGCCGGGCAGGCGGGCGATCAGCACCGGCGCGGCGGTCGCCGCCGCCTCGGAGACCATCGACACGCTGTCCATCGTCACCACGATGGCATCGGCCAGGGCGAGCATGGCGAAATAGGGATTCTCCCCCTGCCCGTCCCACAGCCAGGCACCGCGCGGGACGAGGGCATCGGCCAGCGCCTTGGTCACTTCCGGCGCGGTGCGCCGCGACGGGGTCAGAACCAGGCCGACGCGATCGGCCTCCATCATCGCGGCGAGATCGGCCGCCAGCTTCTGCCCCTCGGCCGCGCCCAGCTGGTAGCGCCCATTGGCCCCGCCCACCAGCACCGCGACCAGCGGGCGGGGCAGATCGGCGAAGCGCGCCCGCCAGCGCGCCGCCTCGGCCGCAAGCCGGGCCGGCGTCGCGCGATGCAGCGCGGTGCGCGTCACGATCACGTTCGGTCCGTCCAGCCGGTCATGGCGGTTGACCACCACCAGATCGAAGCGGGCCGGGTCCATGCGCGGATGCTGCACCTGCACCACCGGCATGCCCCGTTGCCGCGCCAGCGCCGCGCCCACCACCGCGCCGGCACCGCCGCAGGTGATGGCAAGCGCGGGCGCCGGCGGGCCGAGCGCGGCGGCGGCGATCGCAAGCGGGCGCAGCCAGAAGCGGGGCGAGAGATGGCGCCAGGGAAAGCCCGGCTCCAGAAGGCGCGGCAGCGGGCTCAGCCCGGCCGCCTCGGCCAGGCCGACGCCCTGGGCCATCAGCCCGGCATAGTTCTCGCTGACGATCCATGCAGGCAAAGCTGGGGCCGGCAAAGCTGGGGCCGACGAGGACGGGGCCGAGGGAGATGGAGCACCGGGTGCGGACATGGCGCGCTTGTGGCGGCGCCGGCGGACCGCGTCAACGCCCGCCCATGCCCATCGACATAACGGGGCGGGCGCACAGCATGGTTGCCGGCAGCGGGGCTAGGCTGATATGCCGCGCGGCCATGAACGCATCCGCCCCGCACCGCGCGCCGCCGCCGCAAGGCCTTCGCCTGATGCTGCGGCTGGCGCGCGCCTGGTGGCGCGATCGCGGCCAGTTCGCCTCGCCCCGGCTTCCCCGGCATTGCCCGATCTGCGATTATCGCGGGGTGTTCATCTCGGTCGGCCATCCGCCGCGCTGGGATGCGCGCTGCCCCGGCTGCGGCTCGCGCGAACGCCACCGTCTGACCGAGCTCTGGATCACCGAGGGCGGGGCCGACCGCTTCGCCGGCAAGCGCATCCTGCATTTCGCCCCGGAGAAGGTCTGGCAGCGGCGCATGGCCGGCCAGCCGCTGTACGAGACCGCCGACCTGCTGCAGAAAGGCGTGACGCATCAGGTCGATATCACCAAAATCCCGCTGCCCGATGCCGGCTACGACATCGTGATGGCGCATCACGTGCTGGAACATATTCCCGACGACCGCGCCGCGATGGCCGAGCTGTTTCGCATGCTCAAGCCCGGCGGCATCGGCGTGTTCAGCGTGCCGATCAACCCGACACGGCAGGAAACCTACGAGAATCCCGCGATTACCGGCGCGGCGGCGCGGGCGGCGCATTTCTCCGCCCCCGACCATGTCCGCTATTACGGGCTGGATTTCGCCGACCGGCTGCAAGCCTGCGGCTTCAAGGTCGAGATTTTCCGCCTGCCGCCGGAACGCGAGGTGGCGTTCGGCCTGCTGCGCGACGAATGGCTGTATATCGCGACCAAGCCGGGCGCATGAGCGCGCCCTCCCGGGAAAGCCGCCCCCGGGTTCTGGTGCTCAAGCTCGGCGCGCTCGGCAATATCATCCTCGCCCGCGACGCCTTCGCCACCATCCGCGCCCATCATGCCGACGCCGAGATCACGCTGCTGACCATGCCCGCTTTCGCCGGCTGGCTGGGCCATGCGCCCTGGTTCGACCGCATCCTGATCGATCCGCGCGCGCCCTGGTGGCGGCTCGGCGCGCAGGCGCGGCTGATCCGCACCCTGCGCGCCGCCGGCTTCGCGCGGGTCTACGATCTGCAGACTTCCGGACGCAGCGGGCGCTACCGGCTGTTCTTCACCGGCCGGCAGCCGGAATGGTCGGGCATCGCGCCCGGCGCCTCCCATCCCGATCGCGATCCGGCGCGCAATTTGCTGCACGACATGGACCGGCTGGAAGGCCAGCTGCGCCAGGCCGGGCTGGCGCCGGTCGCGGGCGATTTCGACTGGTGCCGGGCCGCGACGGGACGGTTCGGCCTGCCCGCGCGCTATGCCCTGCTGGTCCCCGGCGCCTCGGCCCATCGCCCGGAAAAACGCTGGCCGGTGGCCCATTTCCGCGCCTTGGCCACAGCCCTGCTGGCCGAGGGAATCGCCCCGGTGATGATCGGCACGGCGGTGGAGGCCGAGGCAACACGCGCCATCGCCGCGAACATGCAAGGCGCCTTCGATCTGGCCGGGCGGACCAGCCTGGATGAGCTGGCAAGCCTCGGGCGTGCCGCGGCACTCGCCATCGGCAACGATACCGGGCCGATGCATCTGCTGGCGGCGGTGGGTTGCCCGGCGCTGACGCTGTTTTCCGCCGCGTCCGACCCGGCCCTGTGCGCGCCGCGCGGCGCGCGCGTGGCGGTGCGGCGCGCCCCGGCACTGGCCGACCTGCCCGCCGGCGCGGTGATCGAGGCAGCGCGTGATCTGGCCAGAGGCAGCGCTTCGGGCTAAGCCGGAAGACCCGCAGCGCCCGAGGCCCGATGGATCACGCCCCTGTCCTGACCGCCGATGCCGACGGCGTTCCCACGCCGCAACGCTATTGGGCGATCCTGACCATCGGGCTGGGGTTGATGCTGGCGGTGCTGGACGGCGCCATCGCCAATGTCGCTCTGCCGACCATCGCGCGCGATGTGCATGCCAGCCCGGCCGATTCGATCTGGGTGGTGAACGCCTATCAGCTGACGGTGACGATCTCGCTGCTGCCGCTCGCCTCGCTCGGCGATATTCTCGGCTATCGGCGGGTCTATCAGGTCGGGCTCGCGGTCTTCACCATCGCCTCGCTGGCCTGCGCGCTGTCGGATTCGCTGATCACCCTGACCTTCGCCCGAGTGATCCAGGGCCTGGGCGCGGCCGGCATCATGAGCGTGAACGGCGCGCTGATCCGCTTCATCTATCCGCGTCGCTGGCTGGGGCGCGGGGTCGGCATCAATGCCACCGTCGGCTCCGTCTCCTCCGCGCTCGGGCCGACCGTGGCGGCAGCGATCCTTTCGGTCGCGCCCTGGCCATGGCTGTTCGCGGTCAATGTGCCGATCGGCCTGGCCGCCGCCATCATCGCGCTGCGCACCCTGCCGGCCACGCCGCAATCGGGCCAGCGTTTCGATTTCGCCAGCGCGGCGATGACGGCCGCCACCTTCGCCCTGGTGATCATTGCTATAGACGGGCTGGGCCATGGCGAGAAATTCCTGCTGGTCGGGCTGGAAGGCCTGGCCGGTCTCGGCATCGGGGCGTGGTGCGTGATGCGGCAGATGTCGGAACCCTCGCCGCTGCTGCCGGTCGATCTGATGCGCAATCCGCTATTCGCGCTGTCGGTTGCCACCTCGATCTGTTCGTTCACCGCGCAGGGTCTGGCGCTGGTCTCCCTGCCCTTCCTGTTCGAGGATACGCTGGGGCGCGGCCAGGTGATGACCGGGCTGCTGCTGACGCCCTGGCCGCTGACGGTCGCGGTGATCGCGACCCTGGTGGGGCGGATGTCGGATCGCTACCCGGCCGGCATTCTGGGCGGCATCGGGCTGGCGGTGATGGCAACCGGCCTGGCGCTGCTGGCGCTGATGCCGGCGCATCCGTCGACCGGCGACATCGTCTGGCGCATGACCATCTGCGGCCTGGGCTTCGGCGTCTTCAACACCCCGAATAACCGCGCCATCATCACCACCGCGCCGCGATCGCGCAGCGGCGGGGCGAGCGGCATGCAGGCCACCGCGCGCCTGCTCGGCCAGACCATCGGCGCGGCGCTGGTGGCGCTGATCTTCGGCCTGTTCCCGACCCATGGCACCGAGCTGACGCTGACCGTCGCCGCCTTCATCGCCGGCGCGGCGGCCCTGGTCAGCCTGACCCGGATGCTGGATCGCGGGGCGGTGATTTCGCAGGAATAGTCAGAACTCGACCCGCCCCCGCTCCGCCGCCACCGCCTCCGCCACACCTGCCAGCAGCAATCCCGGCAGACGGCGCAGCAGCCCGGGTTTGCGCGGGCGGAACACCCGCATCCGCGCTTTCGCGCCGCCCAGTTCGCGCACCACCTGGTCGAGATCGCCCAGCCGGTCGACCAGCCCGCACGCCTCGGCCGCGGCACCCAGCAGGAAGCCGCCATCGAACAGGCCGGCCGGATCGCCGCGCAGCTTCGTGCCGCGCCGCGTCGTCACCCAGTCACGAAACCGCGCATGCAGATCGTCGAGCAGGCGCTGGAGGAATTCCCGATCCTCCGCCCGCTCCGGCGCGAAGGGATCGAGCCTTGCCTTGTTCACCCCGGCCGTCATCTGCCGGCGCTCGATGCCCAGCCGCTCGATCACCCGGGTGAAGCCGAAACCGCCGCCGCGCACGCCGATCGAGCCGACGATGCTCATCGGATTGGCGACGATCTCATCGGCCGCGCAGGCCAGCCAGTAGCCGCCGGAGGCGCCGACCTCGCCGATCACCGCGATCACCCGAACGCCGCGTTCCTCGGCGTGGCGGCGGATCAGCCGGGCGATGGCGTCCGATTGCACCGGCGAGCCGCCGGGGCTGTCGATATCCAGCACCACCACCCGCCCGCGCGCGGCGCGAAAGGCGGCCGCGATCACCGGCGCCAGCGTCTCGGCATTGAGCGCGCCGCGCCGCGCGGCCAGCATGCCGTGCAGAGCGATCACCGGCACCGCGCGTCTGCGTCCGAAGCCGAACTTTATGCCACACACTCCAGTGTTTCCAGCACAGCCCGGGCTGCCGCCTGCCCGGTATTCCAGGCCCCGCCCAGCGTGCCCGCCAGCCCATCCGTGGCCCCCGCCTCTCCGGCCAGGAACAGATGCCCGTCGGCCAGGGGCGTACCCAGCACGGCGCGCGCCCCCGCCTGCCCCGGCACGGCGTAGCAATAGGCACCGCCGATCAGCGGATCCGCCTCCCAGCGTGTGACCAGAGCGGGGCTCAGATGGCGGCGCACATCGCTGCCAAGCAGCCCGGCCAGCCGGTCCAGCGCCAGCTCCGCCGCCGCTGCCGGACCTTCCCGCGCCGCCTGCCAGGCCGCCTCGCCGCCCAGCCAGGCCTGCACATAGTCGCGCCCGAAGGGGAAACACTGAAACGGGATCAGCGTCTCTCCCGCGCCGACCTGATAGTCGAGCGAGGTGTGCGGCGAAAGCCCCAGCCGATCCGCCCCGGTGGCGCGCAGCACGATCTTGGTGGCAAGCCCCATCGGCAGGGAAGCGATCGCCGCCTGGATGGGCGCGGGCAGCGCGGGATCGAAGGCGATGGCACCGCGCGCCAGCACCCCGGTGGACACCGTGACGATGGCGGTGCGCGCGAGGATACGGCCTTGCGCGGTCTCCAGCGCAACGCGCCCGCCCGGGCCGCCATGACGGATGCGATGGACCGGGCAATCGGTGGTGATGGCCAGCCCCCGGCCGAGCTGGCCCGCGACAAAAGCGCCGATCCCGCCTTCGGGCATCAGATTGCGCCCGGCCAGCCGGTTGCGGTGCCAGTCGCGCAGACTGAGGCGATCGGCATCGGCAGCGGCGATCACCGCGCCTTCCCAGGCGGCGACGGTATGCGCCCATTGGTCCTGCGCCAGGCGCGCGGTCACCGCCGAAAGCGGCATATCCGCCATGTCGGGGGCCAGCAGCGGGGCGGCCGCCGCCTCGAAGCGCGCCCAGGCGGCATCGTACTCGGCGCTCTCGGCGGCGTTCAGCAGGCGGTTGCCGATCTGGCTGCGCTCCTGGCGGAGCGTGTCGGTGGCGATCAGCGCGATCCCGGCGGCCTCGGCCCGTCGGCGCAGCGGATTGCGGTCCGCGTCGTGGAACCACATCGCGCCCATATCGAACCACAGCCCGCCGAGTTCAGCCGGATAGGCGGTGAAGGCACGTCCGCCGATCCGCCCGGCGGCTTCCAGCACCAGCACGGCCCGACCGGCGTCGCGCAGCGCATGCGCCGCCCCCAGCCCGGCAAGGCCGGCACCCACGATTACCGTATCGTACTCCGTTGCGTCGGCCATGCGCGCCAGATGTGGGGCGCGCATGGCCG
>JAGWRU010000017.1 GCA_028869595.1 Rhodospirillales bacterium | reverse complement strand
CGTATTCCGCCGTCACCCAGCCCAGCCCGGCGCCGCGCAGGAAGCCCGGCACCCGCCCTTCCACGCTGGCGGCGCAGAGCACCTCGGTGCCGCCCATGCGGATCAGGCAGGAGCCTTCGGCATGGTGGGCGAAGCCGGTGGTGAAGGAAATCGGGCGAAGCGCGTCAGGGGCGCGGCCGGAGGGGCGCATGGGGCGGACTTTCCACGTCGAATCGGGCCGTTACCATAGGCTGGCCAGCCTGCCGCGGCCAGCCTTGCCGGCCGGCCGTGCCGCGGTTGACCCGCCGGGTCGGGGTTCCTATCGTTACCCTGCCAAGGAGTGCCCCATGGACCAGATCCTTCCCAAGGGTGGAAATGCGGGCAGTGGCGCATCGGGGTTGATCGCCGGCCTCAATCCCCCTTCGCCGCTCGACCCCCGTTCCGCCGCCGTGCTGCGCGAGATCGTCGAGCAATATGTCGAAACCGGCGAGCCGGTGGGCAGCCGCACCCTCTCGCGCCGCCTGCCGATCGGCCTGTCGCCGGCCACCATCCGCAATGTGATGGCCGACCTGACCGAGGCCGGGCTGCTTTTTGCCCCGCATACCTCGGCCGGGCGCCTGCCGACCGAGCGCGGCCTGCGCCTGTTCGTCGACGGGCTGCTCAATTTCGGCGAACTGACCGAGGAGGAGCGGGGCGCGATCACCTCGGCCCTGGCGCCTTCGGGGCGCAGCATCGAGGATACGCTGGCCGAGGCCTCGCGCCTGCTTTCCGGCCTGTCGGCGGCGGCCGGGGTAGTGCTGGCGCCGAAATCGGAAGGCGCGCTGCGGCATATCGAATTCGTCTCGCTCGGGCCGGGCCGGGCCCTGGTGGTGCTGGTCAATGCCGATGGCCAGGTGGAGAACCGGGTGATCGAGACGCCGCCCGGCCTGCCGCCCTCGGCCCTGCAGGAGGCGGGCAATTACCTCAATGCCCGCCTGTCCGGCCGGCCGGTGGAGGAGTTGCGCCAGCTCGTCGCCGCCGAGATGGCCGCCGATCGCAGCACGCTCGATACGCTGGCCGCGGGCGTGGTGGAAGCCGGGCTCGCGACCTGGGCCGGCGAGGGGCGATCCGGCGAGGGGCGCGGCGGTAGCCTGATCGTGCGCGGTCAGGCCAAGCTGCTGTCGGACGTCACCCAGATCGAGAATCTCGCCGCAATCCAGACCTTGTTCGAGCGGCTGGAGCGGCAGGAGACGATGCTGCGCCTGCTGGAACTGGTGGAGGGATCGGTCGGCGTGCGCATCTTCATCGGCGCGGAGAACGGGTTGTTCGCCACCTCCGGCCTGTCGATGGTGGTGGCGCCGGCGCGCGGCGAGGATGGGCGGATCGTCGGCGCGATCGGGGTGATCGGTCCGACCCGCATCAATTACGGCCGGGTGATCCCGGTGGTCGATTACACCGCGCGGGTGATCGGGCGGCTGCTGGGATAGGCGGGCGGGCGCGATCGGCGCCCGATGCGCCGCAGCCGCGTGAATCAAAGCTGAACGCCGGGGGCGGGAATCTGCACGGAAACCCCGCCGCCCGCTTGCCGGGCGCGCCAAGCCGCCCTAACTGGGGGCCATGAGCAGCGAAACCCCTCCCCATACCCCCGAACCGAGCGAGATCCCCGCAACCGAAGCCGGCGCCGCGCCGACGCCGGAGGCGCTGATGGAAGCCGCCACCCAGCGCATCGGCGCGCTGGAGGCGGAACTGGCGGAGATGCGCGAGCGCTGGATGCGCGCCGAGGCGGAAGGCGCGAATATCCGCGCCCGCGCCAAGCGCGACGTCGACGAAACGCGCCAATACGCGGTGCAGAAATTCGCCACCGACATCGTCGAGGCGGCGGAGAATCTGCGCCGCGGCATGGCCGCCCTGCCGCCCGCGACGGCGCAGGAGCCGGCCATTCTCGGCAAGCTGCGCGAGGGGCTGGACGGCATCGAACGCAATCTTCTCGGCGTGCTGGAACGCAACGGCATCG
>JAGWRU010000256.1 GCA_028869595.1 Rhodospirillales bacterium | reverse complement strand
CGTAGTGGTAGGCGGGTGGCTTCCGCTCGTCGAGGCTCAACTGAACCACTGGCACATCAGCCCTGGGGTACATCTGGCATAAGACCGCCCATGCGCCGTGGTCCAGGCCCCATTCCGTGTCGAGTCCGACGTGGGACTTCCCCAATGTCTCCACGGTCAATTTGGCCAACTCTGGCGAACCGGGAGCCGGATAATGCTTCTCGTAAAGCTCTGGCGGGAAGCCGTAGAAATCGTAAATCGTCTCGTTGACCGCCGGCGCGCTCAATGCCGGGCTGCGGGTTTCCCAATGGGCCGAGGCGACCAGGATCGCCTGCGGCCGCTCCAGCCGCGCCGCCAGCCCGCTCAGGAAATCGCGCGCCGGGCTGGCGGTCAGCGCCAGCATCGGCGAGCCATGGCTCAGGAACAGGCTGGGCAGCATTGCGGCCTCCGTTTCGGATACGCCGGATGTGGGCCGCCGCCCGGCCCGGCGCAAGCACGGGCGTCACCGCGCGTTTAAGAAGCCCACGGGCGTCACCGCGTGTAATAATCCCACGGGCGTCACGGCGCTTGATAACCCCACGGGCGTTACCGCGCTTGATAACCCCACGGGCGTCACCTTCCGATCGGCCGGCGCAGCGCATCCTCGTACACCCGCAGCACGGCGGCGCTGTCCTGCCCGCCATAGCCGGCGGCGCGGGCGATGCGCATCAGCGTCATCACCTGCGGCGCGATCATGCCGGGCACGCCCAGCCCGTCCGCCATGGCCAGCGCCAGGCGCAGATCCTTATGCGCCAGATCGAGCGCGAAGGTGGCGCTGAAATCGCCGGCAAAGCCGGTCTGCGCGACCTTGCGGAATTGCGGCGAATCGCCGCTGGCATTGCTGATCACGTCATAGAGTTTCTTCATGTCGATGCCGGCGGCGGCCCCCAGCGCCAGCGCCTCGGCGGCGGCGGCGGCGTTGCAGAATGCCAGCATGTTGTTGATCAGCTTGGCGGTCGATCCCATGCCGACCTCGCCGACATGGACCTGCTCGGCGCTGAAGGAGGCAAGCAGCGGGCGCTGCGCCTCGAATCCCTGCGTCTCGCCGCCGACCATGATCACGATGGTGCCGGCCTCGGCGCGCGCGGTGCCGCCGCTGACCGGCGCCTCCAGCATCGCGATGCCGCGCGCGGCCATCGCCGCGGCCACCTTGCGCGCGGTTTCCGGCGCATTGGTGCTGAGGTCGATATAGGTGCTGCCCGCCCGCGCATGCGCGGCGATGCCGTCCGCGCCCAGCGCCACCGCCTCGACATGGCTCGGCATCGGCAGCGAGGTCAGGATCACGTCGCATTCCGCCGCCAGTGCCGCGACGCTTGCCGCCGCACTCGCCCCCAGCGCGGTGCAGGCCGCCGCCGCGTCCGGATTGAGGTCGAACACCACCACCTGATGATTGGTGTTGCGCACGATGTTGCGGCACATGGGCCCGCCCATATTGCCGACGCCGATGAAGCCGATTTTCATGGTCCCCTCCCGCTCCGATGGCCGAAGCGTGGCACATTCCGGCCGGCCCGCAAGAGCCGGCTCAGCCGGTGCCCAGCAACACCAGCAGCAGCGGCAGCGTGGCGAAGGACAGCACGGTGGAAACCAGCACCGTGCCGGAGGTGGACGGCCCCTCCCGGCCATAGAGGGAGGCGAGGATGAAGGCCCCGGTGCCGGTGGGCAGCGCGCTCATGACCACGGCGGTTTTCATCCAGACCGGCGGCAGCCCCAGCACCCGCGCCGCCAGCCACCAGGCCAGCGCCGGCTGGACCAGCAATTTCACCGCGCTGAGCCAGGCAACCAGGCGCGGCGCGAAGCCTGCCTGACGCTCGGCCAGCATCAGCCCGGTGGCGACCAGCGCGCAGGGCGTGGCCGAACCGCCCAGCAGGGCAAGGAAGCGCGCCAGCGGGGCCGGCAGCGCCAGCCCGGTCAGCGCCCATAGGAACCCCGCCGCCGGGGCGATCAGCAGCGGGTTGCGGGCCAGCGCGGCGGCCACCGAGGCCAGCGTCCGCCCCAGCCTGGGATGCGATTGCAGGTCGAGTTCGACGATCGCCAGCGCCGCGCCGAACTGCACGCAGGCGGTCAGCACCATGGTGATCACCGAGGGCACCAGGCTGGCCTGACCGAACGCGGCCAGACAGAGCGGGATGCCCATATAGCCGACATTGGCATAGGTCGCGGACAGACCCTGGATCGCGCCATCCGCCAGACGCCGCCCGCCGGCCCGGGCGATCAGCACCACCGCCAGATACGGCAGCACGATTGCCCCGCCAAAGGCGCCGACGAAACCCGGATGGGCCAGATCGCGCGGATGGATGCCGGCCATCGCCTGAAACAGCAGGGCCGGCAGGGCCAGGTAGACGACATATTGGTTCAGCACCTCGGTCGCCTGGCGCCCCAGCACTTTCCGACGCGCCGCAACGACCCCGGCCAGAATCAGGGCGAAAACCGGAAGCGCCACAAAAACAACGGCATGCATACGGCTCTGCCCCTCTCTCGGCGGCGTTCCGGATGGGGCGATTTGTCACCCCCCTTGGACCGATTGTCCAATATGACGCACTGCAACATGGTTCTAAGTGCTGGCGATCGCGCCTTCCCGCGTCCTTACGACGGATCTGCCATGTTCCATATACCGCCCCTTAGCGATTTGTTTCATATGGCGCTTCTGGACCCGAAAGGGCCGATCGGGGCGGATGAGAAATCCCTGATCCTGCTGGCCACCGGGCTGATGCTGCTGGTGGTCGTTCCGGTGATCGTACTGACGCTGGTCTTCGCCTGGCGCTATCGCGCCGGCCAGAAAGGGGCCTTCGCCGCCACCTACATGCCGGAATGGTCGCATTCCGGCCGGATCGAGGCGGTGATCTGGGGCGTTCCCTGCCTGATCATCGCGGCCCTGGCGGTGGTGACCTGGCGTTCCTCGCACAGCCTGGACCCGTTCCGCCCGCTGACCCTGGGCAACGTCAAGCCGGTCGAGGTCGAGGTCGTCTCGCTCGATTGGAAATGGCTGTTCATCTACCCCGAGCTGAAGCTCGCCAGCGTGAACGAGCTGGTGGTGCCGACCAATACCCCGGTCGAGTTCCGCCTGACCTCGGCCAGCGTGATGAATTCCTTCTTCATTCCGCAGCTCGGCAGCCAGATCTACACGATGACCGGGATGGTCACGAAGCTCGGCCTGATCGCCAGCCAGCCGGGCGTTTATCGCGGCATTTCGGCCAATTACAGCGGCGACGGCTTCTCCGGCATGCATTTCGAAACCCATGCCGTGGCGCCCGCCGACTTCCAGGCCTGGGTGACCAAGGTGCGCGCCCATGGCGGCACGCTGGATGGCGCCGCCTATTACGGCCTGACCCAGCCGAGCGAGGATGTGCCGGTCAGCACCTATGCGCGCGTCAGCCCGCACGTGTTCGCCGCCGCCCTCGCCCTCTGCAAATCCGCGCAGGCCTGCCAGCAGGAGGCCGAGCACGGCCCGATGGGCGGCATGCACATGGCGATGAACCAGACCAGCAGCACGGCGATGCCCGGCATGACGATGCCAGCCGCCGCCAAGCAGGAGCACTGAGACATGATGGGCAAGCTCACGCTTTCCGCCATTCCATACAACATCCCCATCGTCATGGGGGCGGTGGCGGGGATGATCATCGCCGCCGTCACGGTGCTGGGGCTGGTCACCTATTTCCGCCTCTGGGGCTATCTGTGGAAGAACTGGCTGACCTCGGTCGATCATAAGAAGATCGGCGTGATGTACATCATCCTGGCGCTGGTCATGCTGCTGCGCGGCTTCGCCGACGCGCTGATGATGCGCAGCCAGCAGGCGCTCGCCTCCAATGGCGGCGCCGGCTATCTGCCGCCGGAGCATTTCGATCAGGTCTTCACCGCGCACGGCGTCATCATGATCTTCTTCATGGCGATGCCGTTCATCGTCGGGCTGATGAATTTCGTGGTGCCGCTGCAGCTCGGCGCGCGCGACGTGGCCTTCCCCTATATCAACAACATGGCCTTCTGGCTGACGGTGGTGGGCGCGCTGCTGATCAACATCTCACTCGCCATCGGCAATTTCGCGCGCACCGGCTGGCTTGCTTATCCGCCGCTGTCGGAACTGCATTACAGCCCCGGGGTCGGTGTCGATTATTACCTATGGGCGCTGCAGATCGCCGGTGTCGGCACGCTGATGGGCGGGGTGAACTTCATCACCACCATCCTGAAGATGCGCGCCCCCGGCATGACGATGATGAAGATGCCGATCTTCTGCTGGACTGCGCTCTGTGCGAACATCCTGATCGTCGCCTCGTTCCCGATCCTGACCGCGACGCTCGGCATGCTGGCGCTGGATCGCTATCTCGGGATGCATTTCTTCACCAATTCCGGTGGCGGCAACCCGATGATGTATATCAACCTCATCTGGACCTGGGGCCATCCGGAAGTCTACATCCTGATCCTGCCTTGCTTCGGCGTGTTCTCCGAGGTGATCGCCACTTTCTCGCGCAAGCCGCTATTCGGCTACAAGTCGATGGTCTACGCCACCGCCTGCATCACCGTGCTGGCCTTCGTGGTGTGGCTGCATCATTTCTTCACCATGGGCTCCGGCGCCAACGTCAATGCCTTCTTCGGCATCGCGACGATGGTGATCGCGATCCCGACGGGTGCGAAAATCTTCAACTGGCTGTTCACCATGTTCCGCGGCCAGGTGGAATTCTCCGTGCCCGTGCTGTGGACCATCGGCTTCATGGTGACCTTCACCATCGGCGGCATGACCGGCGTGCTGATGGCCGTGCCGCCGGCCGATTTCGTGCTGCACAACTCGCTGTTCCTGATCGCGCATTTCCATAACGTGATCATCGGCGGCGTGGTGTTCGGCTGCATGGCCGGAATGAATTACTGGTTCCCCAAGGCATTCGGCTTCAAGCTGGACGAACGCCTGGGCAAGGCCTCGTTCTGGTGCTGGATCGTCGGCTTCTACATCGCGTTCATGCCGCTCTACGCGCTCGGCATGATGGGCATGACCCGGCGCATGGACCGCGTCGATAATCCGGTCTGGCATGTCTATCTGATCGTCGCCGCGGGCGGCGCGCTGATCATCGCCGCCGGGATCGGCCTGCAGATCCTGCAGATCGTCTACAGCATCTGGAAACGGGTGGAACTGCGCGACCTGACCGGCGATCCGTGGAATGCGCGCACGCTGGAATGGGCCACCTCCTCGCCGCCGGCGGATTACAATTTCGCCCGCACGCCCGATGGTTCCAGCATCGACGCCTATTGGGAAGCCAAGCGCAAGGGCACGGCGCATCCCAACCCGGCCGCGTCCTATCGCCCGATCCACATGCCGTCGAATACCGGCACGGGCATCATCGTCAGCGGCTTCGCGATGGCGATGGGGTTTGCCCTGGTCTGGCATATCTGGTGGCTGGCCGTGGCCAGCTTCGCCGCCATCCCGGTGCTGATCATCAACCACTCCTTCAACGAGAACCGGAGCTTCTACGTGCCGGGCGACGTCGTCGCCCGCACCGAAGCGGCCGCGTCCCGCTAACGATCGGAGCGTCCCGCCATGACCGTCCAATCGCAGGTTGTCGGTGACGACCTCCTCCTCCACGATCTGGAGGAGGAGGCCCATCACGACGACGGATCCATGACCACGCTGGGGTTCTGGATCTATCTGATGAGCGACTGCATCCTGTTCTCGGCGATTTTCGCGACCTTCGCGGTGCTGCACAACAACACCGCCGGCGGGCCGGATGCGAAATCCCTGTTCAGCCTGCCCTACGCGGCGGTGGAGACGGGCTGCCTGCTGCTCTCGTCGCTGACCTACGGCATGGCGATGCTGGCCATGCAGCGCGACGCCAAGGCGCAGGTGGTGCGCTGGCTGGGCGTCACCCTGCTGCTGGGCGCCGGCTTCATGACGCTGGAAATCCATGAATTCATGGACCTGATCGCCCAGGGCGCGGGGCCGGATCGCTCCGCCTTCCTGTCGAGCTTCTTCACCCTAGTTGGCACGCACGGGCTGCACGTGCTGTCGGGCATGGTGTGGATGGTGGTGCTGATCACCCATGTGCTGCGCCGCGGCCTGACGCCGGAAAACCGCACCCGGCTGATGTGCCTGTCGCTGTTCTGGCACTTCCTGGACATCGTCTGGATCGGCGTTTTCACCTTGGTCTATCTGTCGGGAGTGGCTGCGTGATGGACGGTTCGACCCCCCACGGCCATGGCGGCCACGACGCCGCCCATGCCGAATCCGGCGGGCATATCAGCCTGCAGGCCTATATGATCGGCTTCACCCTGTCGGTGATCCTGACGGCGGCGGCGTTCGGTCTGGTGATGGCGGGCGTGATGCCGGCCAGCACGGCGATCCCGGTTGCCTTCGCCCTCGGCGCAGTGCAGATGGCGGTACATGTGGTGTGCTTCCTGCATCTGACGCCCGGTTCGGCGAAAAGCTGGAACGGCGTGGCCTTTCTGTTCACCGTGGTGGTGGTCGCAATTCTGGTCGGCGGCTCTCTCTGGGTGATGTATAATCTCAATTATAACATGATGCCGGGTGCCTGAATCGCCCGGCCCCTTCCGACGCAAGGGCCGTAGCGATGCCTTCCCCGCCCTCCTCTCCGGGCTTCCAAGCTGGACCGGCGCGTCCGACGCGCCGGTCCATGATTTTTTCGCTGATCCTGGGCCATCCGGAAGTGCCGGGCAGCGGCCTCGTCACCTCGATCCACGACACCGCCAACCGCAAGAATCTGTTGCTGCTGGTGCTGCTGCGCTGGCTGGCGGTGGGCGGGCAGATCGCCACCATCGCCGTGGTGCTGGGCCCGCTCGGCATTCCGCTGCCGATCGTGCCGATGGGCTGGGTGATCCTGTTCCTGGTCGGGCTCAACATCCTCAGCCTGGAGCGTTGCCGCGCCGGCAAGATCATCACCACCGGCGAATTGCTGGCCGAACTGCTGGCCGATGTCGCAGCCCTGACGGTGCAGCTCTATCTCAGCGGCGGGGCGATGAACCCGTTCATCTCGCTGTTCCTGCTGCAGGCGGTGCTGGGCGCGGTGCTGCTGCCGCCGGCACTCAGCTGGCTGCTGGTGACGCTGGCCGCGTGCTGCTTCTTCGGGCTGACGCAATATTTCCTGCCGCTCGATCTCTCCGCCTTCGCGCAGCGCCCGGTCGGGCTGGACGGTTTCGGCGATATCCAGGTCGGCGGCATGTTCGCCTCCTTCCTGTTGATCGCCATTCTGCTGGTCGCCTTCATCAGCCGCATCAACCGCAACCTGCGCGATGCCGATCGGCGGCTTGCGGAATTGCGCGAGCAATCGGCGGAGGAAGATCATATCGTGCGCATGGGCCTGCTCGCCTCCGGCGCCGCGCATGAGCTGGGCACGCCGCTTGCCACGCTGTCGGTCATCCTCAACGATTGGCAGCGCATGCCGGAATTGCACGGCAATGCCGCAATCGCCGGGGAGATCACCGAGATGCAGACCGCGCTGGCGCATTGCAAGGACATCGTCTCCCAGATCCTGCTGACCGCCGGCGAAGCCCGCGGCGAGGAGGCGGAGGCGACGACGCTGCGCCGCTTCCTCGACGATGTGATCGGCGAATGGCAGGCAACCCGCCTGCCCGCACAGCTGGAATACGCCGCCAGCATCGAGGAGGACGCGGCCATCGCTTCCGACGCGGTGCTGCGGCAAAGCCTGATGAATGTCCTCGATAACGCGCTAGAGGCATCGCCCGACTGGGTGGCGGTGCGCGCCGCGCGCGACGGCGATACGCTGGCCGTCACGGTCAGCGACAAAGGCAGCGGCTTCGCCCCGCATATTCTGGAGAATTTCGGCAAACCCTATCAAAGCACCAAGGGCGCGAATGGCAGCGGGCTGGGTCTGTTTCTGGTGGTGACGGTGCTGCGCAAGCTGGGCGGCAGCATCAGCGCGCGCAATCGCAGCGAAGGCGGCGCGGAGGTGGAGTTGCGCCTGCCCGTCGACGCGCTGGCCCTGACCCAGGCGGTGGCCCATGCCGCCTGATCGCCCGCAGCTTCTGATCGTCGAGGATGACCAGAATTTCGCCCGTGCCTTGTCGCGCTCCTTCGAACGGCGCGGCTATGCGGTGTTTCTATGCGACCGCGCGGAGACGCTGCCCGGCATCCTGACCGCCTGCGCGCCGCGCTTCGCCGTCATCGATCTCAAGCTGGTCGGCGGTTCCGGGCTGGAATGCGTGAAGCTCCTGCATGCGCGGGATCCGGAGATGCGCATCGTCGTGCTGACCGGCTTCGCCTCCATCGCCACCGCGGTCGAGGCGATCAAGCTGGGCGCCTGCCATTATCTGGCCAAACCCTCCAATGTCGATGACATCGAGGCCGCTTTCGCGCGCGCCGACGGCGACAGCTCGGTCGGGCTGACGCCGCGCCATTCCTCGATCAAGACCCTGGAATGGGAACGCATCCACGAAGTGCTGGCCGAGACCGGGTTCAATATCTCCGAAACCGCGCGCCGGCTGGGCATGCATCGGCGCACCCTGGCACGCAAGCTGTCCAAGCATCAGGTGGAGTGATCCGGCGCATCCGCCCCGCGCAGCGGCCGCGATTTCGTGCCGGCGCGCCGTATCGGGGGATGCCCGATCGCCAGGCTCCCCCATATAGAGCGCGATCAGCGTGCCGCGCGGCGGCCTCGCGCAGGGGATGATGGTCGGTCGCGCGCGGCTCGCGCTGGAACCGGACGATCCGAACCATGTGCCCCCGCCCGCGTGAATCGCAGCGGATATGGGAGGGATCGCGTGGTTTGCATCATCTATGGCGGCTCCGGCGGCATCGGCGCGGCGCTGGCCCGGCGCCTTGCCTCGGCCGGCCGCACACTCCATCTCGTGGCGCGCGACGGCGCGCGGCTCGCCGCGATCGCCCAGGAAACCGGCGCCACCACGACACAGGGCGATGTGCGCGATCCCGCCTTGTTCGCCCGCGTCGGCGCGGCGATCGGGCAGCCGGTCAGCGGGCTGGTCTACGCGGTCGGTTCGATCACGCTGAAACCGCTCGGCCGGCTGAGCGAGGAGGATTTTCTGGCCGATTACCGGTTGAACGCGCTGGGCGCGGCGCAGGCGGTGCAGGCCGCCCTGCCCGGCATGGCGCGGGCCGAGGCGGCGGCGATCCTGCTGTTCTCCTCGGTCGCGGTGGCGCAGGGTTTTACCGGCCATGCCTCCATCGCCATGGCCAAGGGCGCGGTCGAAGGCCTGACCCGCGCTTTGGCGGCGGAGCTCGCGCCGAAAATCCGTGTCAACGCCATCGCCCCGTCGCTGACGGACACGCCGCTTGCCGCCGCCCTGACCGGATCGGCGACGATGCGCGAAGCGATCGCCCAACTGCACGCCATGCGCCGCATCGGCCAGCCGGAGGATATCGCCGCCCTCGCCGCCCTGCTGCTCTCGCCCGAGGCGGGCTGGATCACCGGCCAGGTGATCGGCGTCGATGGCGGGCGGGCCCGCCTGCGCAGCCGGGGCTGAGCATGGCGCGGATGCGGCGCAAGGCGGATCTGGCAGCCAAAACCTGCATCATCTGCCGCCGTCCCTTCACCTGGCGACGCAAATGGGCGGCGGTCTGGGATACGATCGAGACGTGTTCGGATCGCTGCCGCGACACCGCCCGCCGCCAGCGCCGCAAGCAGCCGGCATGAGGAATCTGGTCCTGATCCTGGGCGATCAGCTCAGCCGCCGCATCGCCGCGCTGGACGGCTTCGATCCCGCCACCGACCGGGTGCTGATGCTGGAAGTGGCCGAGGAGACCAGCTACGTCGCGCATCATCCGCAGAAGATCGCGCTGATCCTCTCGGCGATGCGTCATTTCGCCGCCGCGCTGCGCGACGAAGGGATCGCGGTCGAGTATGTGACGCTGGACGACCCCGCCAATACCGGCAGCTTTACCGAGGAGGTGGCGCGCGCCGCGGCCCGCCTGCGCCCGATGCTGCTGATCGTCACGGAAGCCGGCGAATACCGGGTGGAACAGGCGATCGCGGGTTGGCAGGCGCGGCTCGGGCTGGCGGTGGAATGCCGCGCCGACACGCGCTTCTTCGCCAGCCGCGCCGATTTCGCCGCCTGGGCCGCCGGGCGGCGCGGCCTGCGCATGGAATTCTTCTATCGCATGATGCGCCGGCGCACCGGGCTGCTGATGGAGGGCGAGACCCCTGTCGGCGGGCAGTGGAATTTCGATGCCGAGAACCGCAAGAGACTGCCGGCGGCACAGCGCCCGCCGCCCCGCCGGCAGGTGCCGCCCGACGCCATCACCCGCGCCGTGCTCGCGCTGGTGGGCCGGCGCTTCGCCGGGCATTTCGGCGATCTGGAGCCCTTCGCCTGGGCGGTGACGCGCGATCAGGCACTGGCCGCGCTGGATCACTTCCTGACCGATTGCCTGGCCGATTTCGGCGACTACCAGGATGCGATGCGCAGCGACGCGCCCTTCCTGTATCACGCGGTGCTGTCGCCCTACCTCAATCTCGGCCTGCTGGAGGCGCGGGAAGTCTGTGCGCGGGCCGAGGCGGCCTGGCGCGCCGGCAAGGCGAAGCTGAACGCGGTGGAGGGGTTCATCCGCCAGATCCTGGGCTGGCGCGAATATGTGCGCGGCATCTACTGGCTGCATATGCCGGGCTATGCGGCCACCAATGCGCTGGCCGCGACCCGCCCTTTGCCCGGCTTCTACTGGTCGGGCGATACCGCGATGCGCTGCGTCGCCGAGGTGGTGCGCACCACCCGCCGGCACGCCTATGCCCATCACATCCAGCGCCTGATGGTGACCGGCAATTTCGCCCTGCTGGCCGGCATCGCCCCGGCCGAAATCGCCGCCTGGTACCTCGCCGTCTATGCCGATGCCTTCGAATGGGTGGAATTGCCCAATGTCCAGGGCATGGCGCTGTTCGCCGATGGCGGCGTGATGGCCTCCAAACCCTATGCCGCATCGGGTGCCTATATCGCGCGGATGTCGGATTACTGCGCCGGCTGCGCATATGACCCGGCGCGCCGGACCGGGCCGGGCGCCTGCCCGTTCAACCTGCTGTACTGGGATTTCCTGATGCGCCATCAGCAGGTTCTGGGCGCCAATCCGCGCCTGGCGCTGGCCTATCGCACGCTTGCGCGCATGACCCTGGATCACCGCGCGACGATCCGGCGCGAGGCCGGCGCGTTCCTGGCCGGCATGAACGAGCCCCCCGCCGGTCAGCCGCGCCTGTTGTAAACGGCGTGATAGCCAGTAACCCACGCGCCCTCAGGCGCGACAACTCTATAACCCACGCGCCCTCAGGCGCGACAACTCTATAACCCACGCGCCCTCAGGCGCGATAACCCTATAACCCACGCGCCCTCAGGCGCGATAGCGGCGCGGCACCAGCCGGTTGGCCACCACGCTCAGTACCAGCGTGACGAACATCAGGATCAGCGACAGGGCCGCGGCCAGCGGCCAGTTATTATTGGTCGCGAACTCGGTATAGATCTGCGGCGCCATCATCGCGAAGCGCGGCCCGCCCAGCAGCAGCGGGGTGGCAAAGGCGTTCATGTTCATGATCAGGCACAGGATCACGGCATTGATCAGCCCCGGCAGCAGCAGCGGCCAGACCACGCGGCGGAATGCCCGGCCCGGCGTCGCACCCAGGCCGCGCGCCGCTTCCTCCAGCGCGGGGCTGATCTTTTCGAAACTCGCCTGCAGGATCAGCACCAGATAGGGCAGCACGAAGGATAGCAGCCCGACCATCACCGCAAAGGGCGTGTACATCAGATCGATGGAATCGTCCGGCCAGACCAGCCGCAGCACGCTGCCCAGCAGGCCGCCCTTGATGAACAGGATCATCCAGCCCAGCGTGCGCACCGTCCCGCTCATGAACAAGGGCAGCACCAGGGCCACGACGATCGCCGATTTCCAGCGCGAGCGCGAGCGCGCCAGCCGATAGGCGATCGGCACGCCGAACAGGACGCACAGGCCCGTCGCCGACACCGCAACCAGCACGGTGGTGCGCATCACCCGCAGATAATAAGGGTCGGTGAAGAAGCGGAGATAGCTTTGCGGCGTCAGCGCCGCCGTCATCAGATCGGTCGGGTCGAAATGGTTCACGCTGTCGCGCGCCAGCAGGATCAGCGGCGCGGCCATCATCACCAGCACGATCACGGTGGCCGGCAGCACCATCGCGCCCGCCGTGATCCCGCCGCCTGAACGGCGGCGGGGCACGGCAATCGCGGGCGCGGTGGCGTTCATGCCTCAGCCCTGCTGGATCTTGCTCTGCCACCAGCTATTGAAGGGCGCCGTCTCCTTCGCGTCATAGGCATAATCGGGCGAGACCAGACGGGGCGCCGGATTGGGCAGGGCCAGCTGCTCGGCCACCTTGCCGCTCAGCGGCGCGTTGGTCACGGTCGGCAGATAGCCCATATGCGCGGCGAACCCCTGCTGTGCCGACGGTTCCAGCATGGCATTGAGGAATTGATACGCGCCTTGCTTGTTCACCGCGTTCTTCGGCACCACGAAGCCGGACACGTACAGGACCGAGCCTTCCTTGGGGAAGGACGCCGCCACCGAGATACCGGCATTCTGCCACATCACCACCCGCGCCAGCCACATGACGCCGGAATTGATCTCCTTGGATTTGAAGGCCGCGGCGATCGAATCGGTTTCCGGATACAGGCGCAGCCCGTTCTGGTTCAGCTTGATGAGAAGCGCCTTGGCCTTCTCGATATCCGTGACGTTGCCGCTGGCGTACAGCGAGGCCGCCATGGCGACGTAGAAATTATTATTGGTCGGGAAGCCGACCTTGCCCTTGTATTTCGGCCCCAGCAGATCGCCGAAATTGGTCGGCGCCGTGACCTGCTTCGGATCGTAGATCAGCACTTGCGGGCTGTAGATATGCGGCACGAAGAAGTTGGTCCGCAGATTGGGATGGACGTATTTCAGATTGGGAATCTTGCTTTCGTCCAGCGTCTCCAGAAGGTTCATGTCCTTCAGGCGATAGGCATAGGCAGCCTCCAGCGAGGCGACGTCGAAGGTGCCGCGCGGCAGCATGCGCTGGGCGATCATCTGGGCGATGCGCGGCGGCTCGTCGTCGATGGTCTGCACGACCTTCACGCCCTTGGGCGCCAGCAGCGGGGTGTCGATATTCTCGCGCAGCAGTCGGGCGTAATCGCCGCCCCAGGTGGCCAGCACGACGCGATCCTCGGCGGCGCGGGCGCGGGTGCTGAGCAGCGCCGGGGCCGCCAGCGCGACGGAGCCTGCCAGCAACGCGCGCCGGCGCAGGCGGAATTCAGGGACGGAGTCACGCATGGTGGGTCGCTCCTTCAAAATGGGTCGCATCCGCTTCCGCGACAGGCGGAAGCGGCAAGCCATCGGCGCCGAACACCCGCTCGGCGGTATCGGGCCAGAAAATACCGATCGGTTCGCCCGGACGCAGCGGATGGGCGGGCTTGCCCCCCGTCGCCTCGCGCAGCACGAGATCAAGGCCGCCCACGCGGATGACATGCTCGACCGCCGCGCCCAGATAGGTCGATAATTCGACGCGCCCGCGCGCGCGCGCATCCGGATGCTCGGGCGGCAGCGGCACGATCCGTTCCGGCCGCAGCGAAAGCTGGCAATGCGCCGCGTCGCGATAGCGGCGCGCCAGCCGCAGCACCGCTCCGTCTTCCATGCGCATCTGCCCGCCCGCCACCGCGCCCGGCACGGTGTTGCTCTGGCCGATGAAGCGCGCGACGAAGGCGGTGGCCGGGCGCTCGTACACATCCTCCTGCGTGCCGGTCTGTTCGACGCGGCCTTCATGCATGACGACCAGACGATCGGCCATCGCCATCGCCTCGGCCTGGTCATGCGTCACCATCAGCGCGGTCAGCCCGGCTTCGCGCTGCAGGATGCGGATCTCACGCCCGACCTCGGCGCGCAGCGAGGCGTCGAGGTTGGAAAGCGGCTCGTCCAGCAGCAGCAGGCGCGGCTCGATCGCCAGCGCCCGGGCCAGGGCGACACGCTGCTGCTGGCCGCCCGATAATTCGCGCGGCAGGCGCGCGGCGAAAGGTTCCAGCTTCACCAGCCGCAGCATCTCGGCCACGCGCTGGCCGATCTCGGCCCGGCCGCGCTTGCGCATCTCCAGCCCGAAGGCGACGTTTTCCGCCACATTCATGTGCGGAAACAGCGCGTAGCTTTGAAACACCATGCCCATGCCGCGGGCATGCGGCGGATCGTGGAGAATCTCCCGCCCATCCAGGCGCACGCTGCCGCCGCTGGCGTCGACGAAGCCGGCGATCATGCGCAGCGTGGTGGTCTTGCCGCAGCCCGACGGGCCGAGGATCACCACCATCTCTCCGCGCGGCACGGCCAGCGTCACGTCGCGCACCGCAAGCGTCGGGCCATAGGATTTCGACAGGGCCTCGATCTGAAGATAGGTCATTGCAGCACCGCACCCAGACGCACCCGCCGGTCGAGCAGCACCAGCGCCGCCCCCACCAGCGCCATCTGCAATACCGCCAGCGCGGAAACCAGCGGATCGACGTGATATTCGAGATAGAGCAGCACCGCCACCGGCAGCGTGGTGATGCCTGGACTGACCAGGAACATCGTCATTTCCAGCTCACCGAAGGAGATGACGAAGGCGAACAGGATGGCGGCGATGATGCTCTGCTTCATGCCGGGCAGCGTCACGCGCCAGAACACCGCAAGCGGCTTCGCGCCCAGGCTGGCCGCCGCCTCCTCGGGCGCGGCATCCTGATGCACCAGGCCGGCCGCGCATAGCCGCACCACCCAGGGCAGCGTCACCAGCGCATGCGCCAGAATGAGAATGACGAAGGAGCCGGCAAAGGCGATGGTGGTCTGCACCTCGGCCAGCACGGCCAGCAGATAGATCGCCAGCCCCAGCGCGATGGCCGGCACGGTCAGCGGCGCCAGCAGGAAAATCCCCAGCGTGTCGCGCAGGAAAAACCGCTTCCTGGCCAGCACCAGCGCGGCGGGCACCCCGGCCAGCACGGCGAGCCCCACCCCCAGCACCGCCACTTCCAGGCTGGTCAGGATGGCCGCGCCGAAATTCGGCCAGACCGCGGCGTACCAGTGCAGCGTGTAGCCGCGCGGCGGAAACACCACGATCCGCTCGTCGAACAGGCTGAGATAGGCGGTCAGCAGCAGCGGCAGGAAGATCAAGGCGGCGCCGATGCCGATCGCAGCCCCCATCGCGCCGCGCGCGATCCATGCGCCGATCCTCTCCGCGCGCCGGCCGCTCACGGCACGCATCTCGCGCACGCGGCGCGGCCAGGCCCCTCGTTCTTGTCAACGCCGGCATGCTTCATACGCGGAGCGTTGCACAGGTGCCGCCAGCCCGCAAAGGGGAAAAATACATAAAAAATACACTCTGGCCGCGCCCGCCCTTCCATCCTACCGTGACGCCGGCAAGCAGCAGGAGGGGCGGATGGTTCTCGGCGTCGGCGGTTCGAATTTCGAGGCGGAGCTGGCACGCATGACATCCCGCGCCGGGCAGGCCGTGCCGATCACGGTGGCCGAATACCAGGCCCGCATCGCCCGTGCGCAGACGCTGATGCGCGCGCAGGGGATCGACGCGCTGTACCTCGATACCTCCACCAATCTTCGCTATTTCACCGGCATCGAGCTGCGGCTGACGGAAAGGCTGCACGGCGCCATCATCCCGGCGCAGGGCGACATCACCTATCTCAGCCCGGTATTCGAGGAGCCGAAGACGCGCGAATTGATGCGCTTCGGCACCGATGTGCAATGCTGGGAGGAGGATGAGGACCCCACCGCGCTGGTGATCGAGACGCTGCGCGGCAAGGGCATCGAGGCCGGCACCGTCGCCGTCGATCCGGCCACCCCCTTCTTCACCGTGGACGGGCTGCGCAAGGCCGGCAATCGCTACAGCTTCGCCTCGGCCAGTTCCGTCACCGCCGCCTGCCGGCAGGTGAAATCGCCGGCCGAGGTGGCGCTGATGCAGATCGCCATGGACATCACCATGGAGGTGCAGAGGGCCACCGCCCGCTGCATGCGCGCCGGCATGAGCACGACCGAAGTGCAGGGCTTCATCGATGCCGCGCATCGCAAGCTGGGCGGCGTGCCGGCCAGCCGCGCCGTGCAGTTCGGCGAGGCGACCGCCTATCCGCATGGCGTGCCCTATGCCCAGACCCTGGCCGATGGCGACATGGTGCTGGTCGATATCGGCTGCTTCGTCGAAGGCTACCGCTCCGACATCACCCGCACCTATGTGTTCGGCGAGCCGACGCCGCGCCAGCGCGAGATCTGGGATCTGGAGCTGCGCGCGCAATGGGCGGGATTTCACGCCGCCCGCCTCGGCGCGCCATGCGAGGCGGTCGATGCCGGCGCGCGCGGCGAGATCGTCGCCGCCGGCTTCGGCCCCGGCTACAAGGTGCCCGGCCTGCCGCACCGCACCGGCCACGGGATCGGCATGGATGTGCACGAGGAATCCTTCATGGTGAAAGGCAACAAGACGCCGATCGCCGCCGGCATGTGCTTCTCGGTCGAGCCGATGATCTGCATCTACGGCGAATTCGGCGTGCGGCTGGAAGACATCGTGACGATGACGGAAGCCGGTCCGCGATGGTTCACCGCGCCGTGCCACTCCGTCGACGACCCCTTCGCCGTCGGCGCCTGAACCGCGAGGAACGATCATGACCCAGACGCTTTTCACCGGCGGCCGCCTGCTCGACCCGGCGCAGGACCAGTTGCGCGACGGCATGGAAATTCTGATCGAGGATGGCCTGATCCGGGAGGTTTCCGATCGCCCGATCCGCAGCGAGGCGGCGCGGCGCATCGATCTCGGCGGGCGGACGATCATGCCCGGTCTGGTCGATGCGCATGTCCATGTCGCCGCCACCCTGGTCAATCTCGTGCTGAACGCCGAACTGCCCAGCTCGCTGATCGCCTTGCGCACGGGCAGGATCATGAATGCCATGCTGATGCGCGGCTTCACCACGGTACGCGATCTGGCCGGCGCCGATCTCGGCCTGCAGATGGCGGTCGAGGAAGGGCTGATCGAAGGCCCGCGCCTGGTGATCTGCGGCAAGGGCCTCAGCCAGGTCGGCGGGCATGGCGATTACCGCACCCGCACCGATGACCGCCCGCATTTCCCGCACCGGCTGGGCGCGCTGTGCCGCATCGTCGACGGCGTGGACGAGGTGCGCCGCGCCGCGCGCGAGGAGATCCGCGCCGGTGCCGCATTCATCAAGATCATGGCCAATGGCGGCGTCGCCTCGCCCACCGATCCGATCGATTTCCTGCAGTTCAGCGCCGAGGAAATCCGCGCCACGGTGGAGGAGGCGCGCAATGCGCGAACCTATGTCGCCGCCCATCTCTACACCGACGAGGCGATCGCCCGTGCCGTCGCATGCGGCGTGCATTCGCTGGAGCATTGCAATCTGATCCGCCCCGATACCGCGGCCCAGGCGGCCAAGGCCGGCGCCATCGCCTGCCCCACCCTGGTCGCCTATGAGGGGCTGATGCTGGAAGGCGAAGCCTTCGGGCTCAGCGCCGCATCGGTCGCCAAGATCGAAACCGTGCGGCGCGGCGGGCTGGAATCGCTGCAGATCATGCGCGATGCCGGGCTGCCCATGGCGTTCGGCTCCGACCTGCTGGGCCAGTTGCACAAATACCAGTCGATGGAATTCTCGATCCGCGCGCGGGTGCTGCCGGCCGCGGAAATCCTGCGCTCGGCCACCCTGATCTCCGCGCGGCTATGCCGCATGGAAGGCAGGATCGGCACGCTGGCCGCCGGCGCCTTCGCCGATCTGCTGGTGGTCGATGGCGATCCGCTGGCCGATATCGCGGTGCTGGAACAGCCGGCGCGCCTGGCCGCGATCATGAAGGGCGGGCAGTTCTTCAAGAACACGCTGGCGCAGTAGCCGACTTGCTTACATCAAGGCGCGCCGCCGCCGGCCAACCCGGCGCGCATACCAAGGCGCGCTGATCGCGCGCCTTGGTGTGAGTCTTTGTTCGGCGCGCCGCCGCCGGCCAACCCGGCGCGCATACCAAGGCGCGCTGATCGCGCGCCTTGGTATCAGATCGCGGCGGGATAGCCGTCGCGCTGGGGATCGGCGCCGCCTTCCAGCACACCGTCCCAGCCGGTGATGGCGTGCAGCGCGGCGAAGGGGAAACTCTGCGGCGAGCGGCGCACCGCGTAGCCCATCGCCGCCAGCGCCGCCTCCACCTTGCGGGGAATGCGGTTGGCGATGTCGATCGCATCGGTGGTCGCGGAAAAGCGCGGTGCCATCACCGCTTCCTGCGTTCCCATGCCCCAATCGAGCAGGTTGAGCAGACCCTGCAGCACGGCGACACCGATCCACGCCCCGCCCGGCGCGCCGATGGAGATCACCGGCCGCTCCCCCGCATAGACCAGCGTCGGCGACATGGAGGAGAAGCGTCGCGCGCCCGGGCGCAGCGAGGAGGGACGATCCGGCCGCGGATCGTACCAGTTCATCGCCCCGTTCAGCATGAAGCCGGTCTCGGGCGGCATGACGCCGGAGGGCAAGGCCAGCGTATGCGTCATCGACACCACCGTGCCTTCCGCATCCCAGCAGGACAAGGTGGTGGTATCGGGCGATTCCGGCACGGGCGCGGCGATGCTGGTCCTCTCGCCGCGACGGATGCGCGCGGCACAGGCATCGGCGTAGTCATCCGACAGCAGGCGTGCCACCGGCACCGGGGTGAAATCCGGGTCGCCGACATGCGCTTCCTTGTCGCGCCCGGCGATCTTCATCGCCTCGGCCACGATGCGGATATACTCGGCACTGTTATGCGCCATCGCCGTCAGATCGAAACGCGCCAGGATGCGCAGCATCTCCGCCACCACGATGCCGCCGGCCGGCGGCGGCGGCAGCGCGACGCTGCGGCCGCGATAGGGGATGACCAGCGGCGCGCCGCGGCGGACGCGAAATCCCGCCAGATCGGCGGCCGATAGCAGCCCGCCATGGCGCTGCATGTCGGCGACGATGCGCCGCGCCAGATCGCCGCGATAGAAGCAATCCGCCCCTTCCTCGGCCAATTGCGCCAGCGTCGCCGCCAGGGCCGGATTGCGCACCTCCCGGCCGACCCGCTTGGGCGCTCCGTCCTCCATGTACAGCGCCTGGCCTTCGGCGGTGAACGCGAGTTTCTCCGCCATCGAACGGCGCCCATAGACGCTTTCATCGGCGGTGAACATGGTGTGGACATGCGGGCGGATCGCCCAGCCTTCGCGCGCGCGGGCAATGGCCGGGGCGAACAAGGCCGGCCAGGGCAGGCGGCCATAGCTGGCATGCGCCGCCTCGAACACGCGCAGAATGCCCGGCGTGGTGACCGCGCCATGGCCGAGCTCATTCGCCGCGCCGCGGATGCGATAGCCGAACCCGTCGGCGCAGACACCCTCGAACCGATCCGACCACATGGTCGGTGTCGCGGCGGCCGGCACGGTGGACAGGCCGTCGATGATTTCGCGCCGGCCGCTGGGTCCGTGATGGACATGCAGCACGCCCAGCCCGCCGATGCCGCACATCATCGGATCGACCACGCCCTGCACCAGGGCGCAGGCAATCGCCGCATCCACCGCCGAGCCGCCGGCGGCCAGCACGTCGCGCCCCGCCTCCACCGCGTCGGGCTGCGGCGCGACGATCATCGCCCGCGCCGCCGGGCGGGGATCACGCGGTCTGGCCATGCCGGGCTGGCTCATCGGCGTCCCCTTCCCGGCGCGCCGCGCCGCCTCAGGCCGCGTCGGAGCGGCGGGCGGCCGCGCGCGGACGATAGGTCTGCACCGCGCCGGGCAGCGCGCTCCATTGCCCGTACCAGGCGGTGAACTGGCGGAACTGCGCCTCGGCGAAGCCGCGCTGGCTGTCCGACAGGGCATCGGTCTCGTTGAAATGCAGCGTGTATTCCGCCGCCCCCTTCAGCACCATCAGATGCTTGAAGAACAGCACCAGATCCACCCCCTCGTCGAAGGAGGACAGAACCCGCAGCGCCTCCTCCAGCTCCTGCGCGCGGGCGCGGGCTTCGACATCGCCGCGCGCCGCCGCCTGGGCGAGGTTGCACAGATGCAGCACTTCCACCGGCAGGACATTGCCGATGCCGGTGATCAGCCCGGTCGCGCCGCAATGGACGAAACCGTGAAACACGCCGGTATCGACGCCGATCATCAGCGACACGTCGTCATCGCGGCTGGTGATGTTCTCCGCCGCGTAGCGCAGATCCTCCGGCCCGCCGAATTCCTTGAAGCCGACCAGGTTGGGATGTTCGGCGCGCAGCGCGAAGAACAGATCGGCGCGTGTCGTGAAGCCGTAATAGGGGCTGTTATAGATCACCGCCGGCAGGTCGGGCGCGGCCTGCAGAATGGCTTTGAAATGCGCCTTCTGCGCCGCCGCCGAGCTGCCGCGCGAGAGCACGCGCGGGATCACCATCAGACCTTGCGCGCCGATTTTCTGAGCATGCGCGGCATGCGCGACGGCAGAAGCGGTGTTGACGGCGCCCGTGCCGACGATGACCGGAATGCCGGCCTTCACCAGCGCTTCCACCCCGGCCATGCGCTGGGCATCAGACAGCAGCGGCCAATCGCCCATCGAGCCGCAATAGACCACTGCCGACATGCCCTGTTCGATCAGCGACGCCGCCTGGCGCACCAGCGCCGGCAGGTCGGGTGTGCGATCGGGGCGGCAGGGGGTCATCAATGCGGGGATCACGCCCGAGAAAATCTGCGCCTTCATGCCGGCCTCCTTGCCATCAGGCCAGCGGACGCAAACCGTCGCGACCGGCATGCCCGATCTTTCATTGTCCGCCATTCCTCGCATAGTCGTCCGGGTTTTGTCGACATAAAAAATGCAATCCTAGAGGGCGATGTCCAGCCGCTCCGCGCCGCAAAGCAGGGTGCGGATCTGCTCGACGATCTGCTCGCCATGCAGGCGGGCCAGACGCTCCGCCTCCTCGGCATCGCGCGCGGCCATGGCGGCGATCATCGCCTCGTGCTCGTCGACGAAGCGCTGCGGCAGTTGATCGTCATAGGATTGGTAGTACAGCCGCAGCATGCGCCGCCCCTCGTCCAGCAGGCGCTGAAACAGGGCGGTGAAATACGGGTTGCCCCCGGCTTCGGCGATGGCCAGGTGAAAGGCGGCATTGGTGGCGATCATCGCCATCGCATCCTGGCCGCGCACGGCGGCGGCGAATTCCGCCTGACAGGCCCGCACCCGCATCAGATCCGCCGCCTGGTGGCGCTGCGCGGCCAGCCGCGTGGTGGCGCGGTACATCAGCACCAGCGCGTCGAAATAAGGCGCCATGTTCAGCAGATCGAGCGGGCTGACCACGGTCGACCGGTTGGGCAGGGTGGTGATCAGCCCCTCGCCCGCCAGCCGCACCAGCGCCTCGCGGATCGGCGTGCGCGACATGCCGAAGCGGGCGGCCAGCCCCGCCTCGTCCACCATGCTGCCGGGGACGAGCTGCAGGCCGAGGATCTCGTCGCGGAGAATGTCATAGACCCGCTTGACGCCGGAGCCGCGTTTGCGCCCGCCCGCCGCCCCGTCCGGTTTGGCCGCCTTGGTCCGCGCTGTCGGCAAGATCGCTTCCTTCCCTGAGGCATCGCAAGACGCGGTGTCGCACCCTCCGCCGGTCCGGGGCAAGGCGTCGGTGCGGGGCGCTCAAACCGTGGCGGCATCCCCGATCGGGAATCAGCCGGGCCCGGCCGATCGCGCGGCCGGCCGCCGGGTGACATCGGCGCGACGGCTCCGCCCGACCGGGCTGCGCGCGGCGCATTCGTCGGGCCGCCGCAATCGGCGGGCGGCTGGAGGCGAAGGCGCTTGCGGCCGGTCACGACCCGGGCATGGCGGATGCCGGGATTGCCGGGATCGCCGCGGCGCATGAACGCGTCATCCTCACCCGCAACGCGAGGCATTTCCTGCCATTCGGGATCGCCGTGCTGTCGCCTGTCGAGGCGGCCGTACATGGAGGGCCGGCATGATTGCTTGTTCGCCGGCTCGGCGAGCGGATCGGCCGGCTGGATGATGAGGATGTCCTGCGATGGAAGCAGGCGGGGCGGGTGTTCGGGGGAATCGTCGTCTCGCGGCACGCGCGTCAGGCGGGTTGAGACAATGAGGCGTGGCGGACACTGAGAAAATTGGCGGAGGGGATGGGATTCGAACCCACGGTACGGGTTGACCCCGTACAACGGTTTAGCAAACCGCCGCCTTCAGCCGCTCGGCCACCCCTCCGCCGGGACGCCCGCAAAAATCCAACACGGCGTTTGCGCGGCTGCTTCTAAGCCCTGCCCCGCCCCCCGTCAAACGCCGATCAGCTCAACGCCACCGCGAATCCGCGCTGCGTCGCGGGGCGGGCCATCATCGCCTCGTACCAGCGCTTCACCTGGGGGAATTCGGCCAGATCGACCTGATGGCGCTCATGCCGCCAGGCCCAGCCGAGGATCGCGAAATCCGCCACCGAGATCGCCCCGGCCACGTATTCCACCCGCGCCAGCCGCCGATCCAGCACGCCGTACAGCCGCAGCGTCTCCTTCTTGTAGCGGGCCAGGCCATAGGCGCGATCCGCCTCGTTCTCCACCTGCAGGAAATGATGCACCTGGCCGGGCATCGGGCCGAAACCGCCCATCTGCCACATCAGCCATTCCAGCACCGGCACCTGCGCGCGCAGCCCCTCGGGCAGGAATTTGCCGGTCTTGCGGCCGAGATACAGCAGGATGGCGCCGGATTCGAAGACGCTGATCGGCGCGCCATCCGGCCCGTCCGGGTCGATGATCGCGGGGATGCGGTTATTCGGGCTGATTTCCAGGAAGGCCGGGGCGAATTGCTCGTTCTTGGAGATGTTCACCGGATGGACGCTGTAGGGCAGGCCCATCTCCTCCAGCGCGACGGAGATTTTCCGCCCGTTCGGGGTGTTCCAGGTATGGAGTTGAATGGTCATGGCCGCGCTCCGCTGCGATGTCGCGGCAGTCTTGCCCGCGGGCCACGCCCCGGCAAGCCTCGCCCCGGGGCGCGGCGCGTGCCGCCCTCAATGCGTGCCGGCGACGGCGGCGGGCAGGCCGGTGGCGGTGCCGGCGCCCGACAGGCTCGCGGCCACGGCGGCATCGCCCGGCACCACGGCGCTGGTGCTGCTGCCGCCATCGGTGGATGCGGCGGCGGCGGTGACCGCGGCGGCGATCGCGGCACTGGCCGGCTTATGCGCGGCGGTGGCGTTTTCCGCCGCGACGGCAGCCGCGCTCGCCGGCACCGTGACGGCGGAGGTCGGGCCGGCCGAAGACGCCCCGCCGGAGGGCGGGCTTGCCGGCGGCGTGGCCGGCGCTGAAGCGCCACCTTCCGCCGGGGCCGCGGGCCCAGACGAAGCACCGGCAGAAGATGCACCGGCGGACGACGCCGCCGCAGGCGCCGCGCCCGCCGCCGTGCCGCTGGGCGGCGGGCTCAGCACCGGCAGCGATGCCGCCGCCACGGGCGGCGCCGGCGGCACCGTCACCGGCTTGGCCGGCTCGGGCAGAGAGACGATGTAATCGGGCACCACCCGCGCCTGCTTGCCGGCGATCAGCAGCACGTGCTCGCCGATCGCCAGCGGCGTCTTGTCCTTCTGCGTCACCGATAGCAGCGTGCCGTTCGGCTCGCGCACGATATATTCCCAGGCCTTGGTATCCTCCGCCGCGCGTTCGGCGGTGGAGCCGACCAGCCCGCCGATCACCGTGCCGCCCAGCGCGCCCAGCGCCTGGGTGAAGCCGTCGCCCGGCACCTGCGATCCGACCAGCCCGCCCGCCGCCCCGCCGGTCACCGCGCCCACCGTGCCGTCGGCGCGGATCATCACCTCCCGAAACCCGACGATGACGCCGCGATCGACCTTCGCCGCCTGCTGCACGGCGGCGGGGTTATAGGTGTTGGGGGAGTAATCCGGCCCGCATCCCGCCAGCCCGCCCAGCACTCCCAGCGCGATGGCGGCACGCACGAAACGGCACGTCATGGAACCCTCTCAATGCCCGCCGGAGATGGCGGCGTCGAAATCCGGTGCGGCCAGGCCAGAGGCGGCAAGTTCGGCGACCAGCGCGGCTTTCAGCCGTTCCAGCCCGGCCGCATCGGCGGCCTCGGCGCGCGCCACCAGCACTGCCTGGGTGTTCGATGCGCGCAGCAGCCACCAGCCATCCGCCGTCTGCACCCGCACCCCGTCGATGCGAGAGAGCTGCGCCCCGGCCTTTTCCAGCCGCGCCGCCACCTCCGCGATCACCGCGAATTTGCGGGTATCGTCGCAGTCGAAGCGCAGCTCCGGCGTGTTCACCACATGCGGCAGGGCGGCGCGCACCGCCGAAAGCGGGCGATCCATCCGCGCCACCACGCCCAGCACGCGCACCGCGGCGTACAGCGCATCGTCGAAGCCGTACCAGCGATCGGCGAAGAAGATATGCCCCGACATCTCCCCGGCCAGCGGCGCGCCGGTTTCCGCCATCTTGGCCTTGATCAGGCTGTGCCCGGTCTTCCACATCAACGGCGTGCCGCCGGCCCGGGCGATTTCGTCGAACAGCACCTGGCTGGCTTTGACATCGGCGATGATCGTGGCACCGGGATGGGTGTGCAGCACGTCGCGGCCCAGCACCACCATCAGCTGATCGCCGAACAGGATAGTACCCTGATCGTCGACCACGCCGATGCGATCGGCATCGCCATCGAAGGCGATGCCGAGATCGGCGCCCTCGGCGCGCACCCGCGCGATCAGCTCCACCAGATTGGCCGGCACGGTGGGGTCGGGGTGATGGGCGGGGAAACGCCCGTCGATCGGCCCGTTGAGGATCGTATGCGAGCCGGGCAGCCCGCCGGCCAGGGCCGGCAGCACCTCGCCGGCCGCGCCATTGCCGTTATCCCAGACCACCTTCAGCGCGCGCGTGCCGCCATCCCAGTCATGCAGCAGGCGGGTGATGTAATCGGCGGCGATCTCCAGCGTTTCCGCCGTGCCGGCGGGCGCATGCACCACATCGCCGGCGGCGGCCATCGCGCCCAGATCGCGGATCGCGGTGCCGAAAAAGGGCTTGCGGCCCAGCATCATCTTGAAGCCGTTATAGTCGGGCGGGTTATGGCTGCCGGTGACCATCACCGCGCCATCGGCCTCGCGCGTGGTCGCCGCGAAATAAAGCATCGGCGTCGGCCCGCGCCCGATGCGCAGCACCGTCATGCCGCTGGCGATCAGCCCCTCGACCAGCGCCGCCTCCAGCATCGGGCTGGACAGCCGCCCGTCATAGCCCACCGCCACGCGCGCCCCGCCGGCCCGGGCGACGATGCTGCCGAAGCAGCGCCCGATGGCGAAGGCATCCGCCGGATGCAGGGTTTTGCCGACGATGCCGCGAATATCGTATTCGCGCAGCGTGGTCGGATCGAAGGCATGCAGGAAGGGCGTGGGATCGGCCATCGCTCGGGTCTTTCCAGAAATCTCAGACGTAGCGGCGCAGGAAGTCGCGCACGGCGGGCGCCAGGTCGGGGCGCTTCAGCGCGAAGGCGATCTGCGCCTCCAGGAAGCCGGCCTTGTCGCCGCAATCGAAGCGCCGCCCCTCATAGCGCAGGGCGTGAAAGGGCTGGCTGCCGATCAGCCGCGCCATGGCATCGGTCAACTGCACCTCGTTGCCGGCGCCGCGTTCCATGCGGGCCAGATGCGGCAGCACCTCGGCGGTCAGAATATAGCGCCCGATGATCGACAGGGTGGAGGGCGCCTTCTCCGGCGCCGGCTTCTCCACCAGCCCCTTCACCTCCACCATCCGCCCATCATCGGCGCCGGGATCGACGATGCCGTAGCGGCTGGTATGGGCGCGCTCCACCTCGGTGACGGCGATCACGTTGCCGCCGGTTTCGGCATGCACCTCGGCCAATTGGCTCAGGCAGGGGCGGTCGGCCAGCACCAGATCGTCGGGCAGCAGGATGGCAAAGGGATCGGCGCCGATGAAGGCGCGCGCGCACCAGATGGCATGGCCCAGCCCCAGCGGCACTTGCTGGCGCACCGCCACCATCGAGCCGGGCTCGACCTGGGTGCCGGCCAGCAGCTGCATCGCATCCTGCTTGTCGCGCTCGCGCAGCGTCGCCTCCAGCTCATAGGCGACGTCGAAATGCTCCACCAGCGCGGTCTTGCCGCGCCCGGTGACCATGCAGAACTGCTCGATCCCGGCGGCGCGGGCTTCCTCCACCGCGTATTGGATCAAGGGCTTGTCCACCACCGGCAGCATTTCCTTGGCGGTGGCCTTGGTGGCGGGCAGGAAGCGTGTGCCCAGCCCGGCGACGGGGAAGACGGCTTTGCGCAGAGCTTTGGTCACTGGTCTGAAATCTCCCGATGCAAGGTAAATCTCCCGCTGCAGGGCCGGGGTCGCGCCGCCTGGCCGGCGGCGGCCCGATGAAAATCCTGACGAAATCCGATGCGGCGCAGCGGATCACACCGGACGGGCGGAATTAAGGCACGGCCCGATTATGCCCGCCCGCCCCCGCCCGGGCCAAGCCCGCGCCGCATCATTTGTTGGCGACGCCGGCGCGCCTCAGCCCGCCCGCTGGCGCGCCGCCACCACCGCCAACGCGCTGAGGTTCACGATGCCGCGCGCCGTGACGGACGGCACCAGGACATGGATCGGCTTGGCCATGCCGAGCAGCATCGGCCCGATCGGCAAGCCATCGGCGGCGGCCTGGAGCATGGAAAAGCCGATATTGGCCGCATCCAGGGTCGGCATGATCAGCAGATTGGCGGTGCCGGACAGCCGGCTATCGGCCACGGTGCGTTCGCGGATCGCCTCCACCAGGGCGGCATCGGCGTGCATTTCCCCGTCCACCTCCAGCTCCGGCGCGCGCTCGCGGATCAGTCCCAGCGCGCGGCGCATCTTGCGCGCGCTGTCGGAATCGGACGCGCCGAAATTGGAATGCGACAGCAGCGCGGCTTTCGGGGTGATGCCGAAATCGGCCACCGCCTCGGCGGCCAGCAGCGTCATCTCGGCGATCTGCTCGGCGGTCGGGTCCAGCACCATATGCGTGTCGCAGACGAACAGCGCGCCGGTCTGCAGGATCAGCCCGGACAGCGCATAGACCCGCCGCGCGCTCGCCTTGCGCGGGATGATCGGCAGGATGTGCTTGACCTGGCGCCACCAATCGCCGGTGCCGCCGCAAATCGCCGCATCCGCCTCCCCGGCATGCAGCAGCATCGCCGCCGCCACGCCGTTGCGCCCGGTCAGGGCGCGCGAAGCCGCCGCCGGGGGAATGCCGTGCCGCCCGGCCAGACGCTGGTAATCGGCCAGCAGCGGGGCGAACACGTCGCGATCCGCCGCCGGATCCAGCAGGCGGACATTGCGCGCCGGATCGAGGCGCAGCCCCATCTCCTGCACCTTGCGCAGGATCACCTCCCGCCTGCCCAGCAGGATCGGCCTGGCGATCCTGTCATCGACCAGGGTCTGCGCGGCGCGCAGCACCCGCTCATCCTCGCCCTCGGCATAGACGACGCTGGCCGGGGCTTTCTTCGCCGCCTCCAGCACCGGACGCATGAGCTGGCCGGAGCGGAACACGAACCGCTCCAGCTCGCGGGCATAGGCGTCGAAATCAGCGATCGGGCGGCGCGCCACGCCGCTTTCCATCGCCGCGCGCGCCACGGCCGGGGCGATCTGCAGGATCAGGCGCGGATCGAAGGGCTTGGGGATGATGTAGTCCGGCCCGAAGACCGGCGCCGCCCCGCCATAGGCGGCGGCGACCACTTCGCTGGCTTCCATGCGGGCGAGTTCGGCGATCGCTTCGACGGCGGCGATCTTCATCGCCTCGTTGATCGTCTCGGCCCCGGAATCGAGCGCGCCACGGAAGATGAAGGGAAAGCACAGGACGTTGTTGACCTGGTTGGGATAGTCGCTGCGCCCGGTGGCGACGATGGCATCGGGGCGGGCGGCGCGGGCGAGTTCGGGCAGGATCTCCGGCTCCGGATTGGCCAGCGCCAGGATCAGCGGATTGGGCGCGAGGCGGGACAGCCATTCCTGCTTCAGCACGCGCGGCGCCGACAGGCCGAGAAAAAGATCGGTCCCGGGCAGCGCCTCCTCCAGCGTGGCGGCGTTGGTCTGACGCGCATAGCGGGCCATGTTGGGCAGCATGTCCGCCCGATCGGTGCGCACCACGCCATGGAGATCGGTCAGCGTCACATTCTCCGGCTTCAGCCCCATCGCCACCAGCAGGTCGATGCAGGCCAGCGCCGCCGCCCCGGCGCCGGAGGAGACCAGCTTCACTTCCTCGATCTTCTTGCCTTGCAGCAGCAGCGCGTTGCGCACCGCCGCGGCGACCGTGATGGCGGTGCCGTGCTGGTCGTCGTGAAACACCGGGATGCGCATGCGGGCGCGCAATTCCGCCTCGATCGCGAAGCATTCCGGGGCCTTGATGTCTTCCAGGTTGATCGCCCCGAAACTCGGCTCCAGCGCCGCCACCACGTCGCAGAAACGGGCCGGGTCGGCCGCGTCCACCTCGATATCGAAGACGTCGATGCCGGCGAATTTCTTGAACAATACGGCCTTGCCCTCCATCACCGGCTTGCTGGCGAGCGGGCCGATATTGCCCAGCCCGAGCACGGCGGTGCCGTTGGAGATCACCGCCACCAGATTGCCGCGCACCGTGTAATCATAGGCGGCGGCGGGGTCGGCCTTGATCGCCTCGCAGGCCGCCGCCACGCCGGGGGAATAGGCCAGCGCCAGGTCGCGCTGTGTCGCCATGCGCTTGGTCGGCTCGATGGCGAGCTTCCCGGGGCGCGGCAGGCGGTGATAATCGAGCGCCGCGCGGCGAAAATCGTCATCCATGCTCAGGCATCCCCCAGGGTTTGGTCCGATCGCTGCATCCGATGGGGCGGCATCCTCCCCCCCGTTCCACCCCTTGTAGGGCAGGCCCGCGATCCGGCGAAGGGGGCGAAAGAATGCGAGACCCGCCCGCCGCGCAGAGGGATCGTTAACACTTCCCTGCGCCAATGCCCGCCCGCGGCAAAATGCCGGCGGGAAAGGAAGCGAGATGCCGGCGGCAAAACAGGGGCAGAGCAGGCCGATGACCGGGTTTTCGCCATGGCCAGGCGGCTGGCCGCGCGGCCGGCAGGCGCTGATCGGCCTGACCCTGGCAGCGATGGCGGCGGCGCTGGCGGCGGGGCTTGCCGCTTCCCCCATTCCGCATGCGCTGCATTGGCAGGCGCCGCTGGCCGGGCAGAGCCGCGCACTGGCCTTGCTGGCGCTGGCCGTGACCGGGCTTGCCGCCGCGCCGCGCGCCCATGCCCTGTCGGGCTGGCGGGCCGGGGCGGCGCTGCTGGCAGGGGGGGCGGTGCTGGCTTTCGGGCCGCTGGCGATGGCGACGCTGGCCTGGCTGGCGCTGGCCTGCTGGGGGCTGGGACAGGCGATGCTGACGCGGGTGGAAGCCGACGGCCCGGCCTGGGCG
>JAGWRU010000255.1 GCA_028869595.1 Rhodospirillales bacterium | reverse complement strand
TGCGGTGATCGACCAGGCTGCGCCCGAAGCGCGCCGCGAGCATGCGTTCCGCGAGCGCCATGCCGACCGCGGTGGCCAGGCCCTGGCCGAGCGGGCCGGTGGTGGTCTCGATCGCCGGGTGATGGCCGTATTCGGGATGGCCGGCGGCGGGGCTGTGCAATTGGCGGAAATGGCGCAGATCGTCCATCGTCATGCCGGCATGGCCGGTCAGGTGCAGCAGCGCATAGAGCAGCATGGAGCCGTGCCCGGCCGACAGCACGAAGCGGTCGCGGTCCGGCCAGCGCGGATCGGCGGCATCGAATTTATGAAACCGGGTCCATAGCGCAGTGGCGGCGTCCGCCATGCCCATCGGCATGCCGGGATGGCCGGAATTGGCCGCCTCCACCGCGTCGATGGCCAGCGCGCGGATGGCATTCGCCATCTGCCGTGCCGGCGTCATCGGCCGGGCCAGGATCGCGGCCTGGGCGGCGAGGGCGGGATTGGCATCGGGGGCGGGAAGTTCGGCGGGACCGGCCATGATCACTCCTTGGCGCGCGATATCGGGCAGGGCGCGGGGCGGCAGGGGCAGCGCGCGGTATTAGGCAGAGAGCGGGGCCGGGGGCAACCCCGGGCCGGGCGGGGCAGCTCCGCGCGGCGGCGGCTGGCACCATATTCCGCTCCCTGCCGGTTGCCCGTGCGAAAGGCGCTTGCGATGCTGCCCTCGCGCATGCGCCGCGCTCCCGGGGCGGGGGCGCCGGGCCCGCGCGATGGATGGGACAAAACCGCCATGGACGCGACCGAACTGCCTCTGCTGGGGGCTGCCGAGCTGTTGGACGGGTATGCGCGCGGGGATTTCACCCCGCTCGATGTGCTGCAATCGGTGCTGGAGCGGATCGCCAGGCTCAATCCGCAGGTCAATGCCTTTGCCGCGATGAACCCTGCCGCGCGCGCCGCCGCCGCCGATTCGACCGCGCGCTGGCGGGCTGCCCGGCCGCTAGGGGCGCTGGACGGCGTGCCGTGCACGGTGAAGGATCTGGTCGATGTCGCCGGCCTGCCGACGCGGCGCGGCAGCCTGCTGACCGATCCCGCCCCCGTCGCCGAGGATGCACCGCTGGTGCTGGGGCTGAAAGCGGCCGGGGCGGTCATTCTGGGCAAGACCACCACCACCGAATTCGGCTGGAAATCGCCCGGCGACTGCCCGCTGCACGGCATCACCCGCAATCCCTGGGCGCTGGAGCGCACGCCCGGCGGCTCCTCCTCCGGCGCGGCGGCGGCGTCGGCGGCGGGGTTCGGCGCGCTGCATGTCGGCACCGATGCCGGCGGCTCGATCCGCATCCCGGCGGCCTGGAGCGGGCGGGTCGGGCTCAAGCCCAGCTTCGGGCTGGTGGCGCAATGGCCGGCCGGGGCGTTTGCCACGGTGGCCTGTGCCGGACCGATCGCCGCCACGGTGCGCGATGCGGCGCTGATGCTGGGCGCGATGGCCGGACCCGACCCGCGCGACCCATTCAGCCTGCCCGATCTCGGCCAGGATTTTCTGATCGGGCTGGAGGACGGGGTGGCCGGCTTGCGCATCGGCGTGCTGGAGGCCCCAGGCTTCGACGCCCCCGTCGATGCCGAGGGAATCGCCGCGGTCGAGCGCGCCGCCGCCTGGCTGGCCGATGCCGGCGCGGCATTGGCGCCGGTGCGCCCGGCGCTGCCCGATACCAGCGCGGTGTTCGGGCGCGTCTGGGGGGTGGCGCTGGCCCGCCTGGTGGCGAGCTTTCCCGAGGCGGCGCGCGCCCGGCTCGATCCCGGATTGCTGGCCGTCGCCGCGGCGGAGTGCGACATGAGCGCCATCGCCTTCATGGAGGCGATGGCGATGCAGGTTGCCACCGGCCATGCGCTGGGCCGGCTGATGCAGCGTTTCGATCTGCTGCTATGCCCCAGCGTGCCCGGCCCGCCGCCGCTGGCCGACGCCCCTCTGGGCGATCCGCTGCGGGCGTTGTGGCAGGAATGGGCGCCCTGGACCTTCGCCTTCAATCTGAGCCGCCAGCCGGCCATCGCCGTGCCGGCGGGGCTACGCGGCGACGGCTTGCCCGCCTCGGTGCAGCTGGTCGGCGCGCAATATGCCGACGCGCTGGTGCTGCGCGCGGCCAGGGCGGTGGAGGCGCGGGCGGCGATGCCGCCAGTGCCGTTCCCGCCGGCCGCATGAAGCCGGTCAGCACCCGATCCGCGCGCGGCGATCAGTGATGCCACCCGCCGCCATGCCAGTCATGGTCCCACCCGCCGCCATGCCAGCCGCCGCCATGCCAGCCCCAGCCGCCGCCCCAATAGGCGCCGGCCACGGCGCAGCAGGCCGGCGCATAGGCGTAGCCGCCATAGCCGCCATAGCCATAGCCGGGATAGGCCGGATAGGCGACGCAGCCCGACAGGCTGACGGCGAGCGCGACCGCGGCGAGCAGCCGTGTGGGCGAGAGCAGGCGCCGTCCCCGTGGCCGACGCGACATGGCCGGGGCGGGAAGGCGGGAAGCCGGGATCGGTGTCGTGGGCGTCAAGGTCGTGGGCATCGCGGGTCTCCTCGGGTGAGGGCGCGTCAGGATCGTCCTGTGCTATCGCGGCGCATCAGGGCGGATATGGGGCGGGGGTGCGGCGGCGCGAAGGCGGGCCCGGCTTCTCACGCGGGGTTGAAGCGTTTCGCGGCAAGAATGGCAGGACTGTGTGCAACCGGGCGCGATTTCGCCATGTTGGCGGCGCAGCGTGCGATGGGCCGCAAGGGCGATCTGCGCCACGCTGCGGCGATTGCGATCAGGATATTTGACCGCGCCACGCGGTGGCACGAATCAGGAGACTTCTATGCGCCATGACACGATCCGGTTCCGTCTGTGCGCGGCGGTGGCGATGGGCGCGCTGGGCTATGCCACGGTCATCCCGCTGTGGACTCGCCCCGCCCAGGCCGAGGTGCCGCTGCCGGCGGCCTTGATGCCGGCGCCGCAATATGCCCCGTCCCCGGGGTCTGCGCCGCAGCCGGGTGTCGCGCCCGGCACGCCCGGTGCCCAGGCGCCGCTCGATAACGGCGCCGATCCGCCGGCCCGGGTCGGCCGGCTGGCCGATTTCAGCGGTGCCGTGTCGTACCATTCCGCCAGCGCCACCGAATGGGTGCCCGCGACGGTGAATTATCCGGTGACCTCGGGCGATTCCTTCTGGACCCAGCCGGGGGCCAGCGCGCGGATCGAGATCTCCAACACCGCCGTGACGATGGCGCCGGCCACCGAGATCGACGTCTCCACCCTGGACAACCAACAGCTCCAGGCGGCCGAGCCGCAGGGCGAGGTCTATGTCCAGGTCGGTGCCCTGGCGCCGGGCGAGACCTATCAGCTGGCGACGCCGCGTGGCACGGTGACGATCGCCACGCCCGGCCAGTACGGCATTGCCGCAGGCGATACCGATACCCCGACCACGGTGACGGTGATCGCCGGTCAGGCGGCGATTGCCGGGCCGGGCCTGTCAATGTCCGTCGGGCCGGGGCAGGAGGCGAGCATCACCGGCACGGATCAGTTTGCCGGCACGATCGGCAGCGCCACGCCGGATGCGTTCCTCGGCCAGATGCTGGCCGCCACCGCCCCGCCGCCACCGCCGGCCGCCGTGGCCCCGGTGGTGGCGCAGATGACCGGGGCACAGGATCTCGGCAATTACGGGAGCTGGGACAGCACGCCGCAATACGGTCAGGTCTGGTATCCGAACGTCGCGCCCGGCTGGGTGCCGTATCGGGAGGGGCATTGGGCCTATGTCCAGCCCTGGGGCTGGACCTGGGTCGACAACGATCCCTGGGGCTTCGCGCCGTTCCATTACGGGCGCTGGGTGCAGGTCGGGCCGCGCTGGGGCTGGGTGCCGGGTGAGCCGGTTGCGCCGGGGTATGGCGGCTATGGCTACGTCGCCCCGCCGCCGGTCTATGCCCCGGCGCTGGTTGCCTTCATCGGCATCGGCGTGGGGGTTGCGGTGACGGCGGCGCTGCTGTCCTCGCATTCCGTCGGCTGGGTGCCGCTGGGCTGGCGGGAGCCGTACCGGCCCTGGTACCATGCCTCGCCGACCTATATCCGCAACGTCAATATCCGCAACGTCAACGTGACGCGGATCACCAACATCACGACCATCAACCGCAACGTGACGATCAATAATTTCGCCAATCGTCAGGCCGCGACGGTAGTGCCGGCCGCCGCAATGCTGACCTCTCGCCCGGTCGGCCCGGCAGTGCAGCACGTGACGCCGGCGATGCTGGCCAGTGCCCGCCCGGTGGTGGGGCGCCAGCCGCTGCCGCCCAGCCGCGCGACAGTCGGGATCACGCCGCAGAACGCGGCGCGGCTGGGCGCGGTGGCGGCCCCGCCCGGGGCACCGGTGCGTCCCGCCGTGGCGCCCGGCCCGGCGATCAGGCCG
>JAGWRU010000254.1 GCA_028869595.1 Rhodospirillales bacterium | reverse complement strand
GTCGTTGGCCGCGAAGCGGAACGCATAAAGATTGCGGCCGTCGGTCAACGCCGAGGTGAAGCGCAGCGGGTCCTTGTGCGGCCGGCCGATCTCGGTCAGCGTCGCATGCAGCGCCGCCGCCGCGCCGGCGCCGCGCCGCAGCGCCAGCCGCCAGCCATGCCCGGCAAAGCGCATCTGCCCCGCCGCATCCAGCACGCCGCGCCGCATCGCCATATCCATCTCGATGCCGCTGAGATCGAGCCCGGGCAATGCCAGCCGCCCATCGGCGACGCGCACGGCAAAGCCTTCATGCATCGCGGGTCCGCCCAGGATCGCCAGCGTCCCCGCCGCCGGGCGCGGCAGGCGCAGCACCGGATGTTCCAGCACCAGATCGGCAACCGCGAAGCGGCCGCGCAGCAGCGCCCAGGGGTCCAGGCGCAGCCGGATGGTCCGCACCGCAAGCCTCGCGCCGGCCGGACCGGTGCCATCGCATAGCCGCACCCGCGCCGCACTCAGGCTCGGGCGCGGCAGCAGGCGCAGCCGCACCTTGCCGGCAATCGCCACCGGGCAGCCCAGCCGCGCCGTGCCCAGGGCTGCGATGCCGGCGCGAAACCGCGCCCCGTCCAGGCGCGGCGGCACGATCCAGGCTGCCAGCACGGCCAACGCCGGCACGCCCAGCGCGAGCGCAACCGCCAGACGGCGGCGCAATCGCGGGCGCGCCGTCACCGCGTCAACCCCATCGCCGCGCTAGGCGGCGGGCGGCCCGTAGCCGCCACCGCCCGGGGTCTCGATCACGAAGGCATCGCCCGGCGCCATCTCGGCCGAGGCAGTGCCGGACAGCATGTCCCGCGTGCCATCCGCCCGCTCCACCCATTGCCGCCCGGGCGCACCGTCCTGCCCGCCGGCCAGCCCGAACGGGGCGACGTTGCGGCGGGATGCGACGATCACCGCCGTCATCGGCGCCAGGAAGCGGATGCGCCGGCGCGAGCCATCGCCGCCGCGATGCGCCCCCGCGCCGCCGGAGCCGCGGCGGATCGCGAAATCCTCCAGCCGCACCGGATAGCGCAGTTCCAGCACTTCGGGATCGGTCATGCGCGTATTCGTCATATGGGTCTGCACGGCGGAGCATCCGTCGAAATCCGGCCCCGCGCCGGTACCGCCGCAGATGGTTTCGTAATATTGCCGCGTGGCATCGCCGAACAGAAAATTATTCATCGTCGCCTGGCTGCACGCGATCGCCCCCAGCGCGCCGAACAGGGCGTTGCACACTGCCTGGCTGACCTCGGTATTGCCCGCCACCACCGCGGCACCAGGGCGCGGCGACAGGAAGGTATCGGACGGAATGATCAGCGTGATCGGCTTCAGGCAGCCATCGTTCAGCGGAATATCCTCGCCCACCAGACAGCGGAACACATAGAGCACCGCCGCCCGCGTCACCGCCGGCGGGGCGTTGAAATTATCCGCCCGCGTGGCCCCGGTGCCGGTGAAATCGACCACCGCGCTGCGCGCCGCGCGATCGATGCGCACCGCGACACGCAACGGCGATCCGTCATCCATCCGATAATCGAACGCCCCGTCGCCGATCCGCGCGATCACCCGGCGCACGCTTTCCTCGGCATTGTCCATGACGTGGCGCATATAGGCGGCGACCACTTCCCAGCCGTACTCCGCGACGACGCGGGTCAGTTCCTGCACCCCCTTCTCGTTCGCCGCCACCTGCGCCTTGATGTCGGCGACGTTCACGTCCGGGCTGCGCGCCGGATAGCGCGCCCCGGCCAGCACGTCGCGGAACGCCGCCTCGCGGAATTCGCCGCCATCGACCAGCAGGAAATCGTCGATGACGACGCCTTCCTCCTCCAGCGTGCGCGAGACGGGCGGGGTGGAGCCGGGCGTGATGCCGCCGATATCGGCGTGATGCCCGCGCGAGCCGACGAAGAAGCGGATGGTCCTGCCCGCCTCGTCGAAAACCGGGGTGATCACCGTCACGTCGGGCAGATGCGTGCCGCCATTATAGGGATTGTTCAGCGCCACCACATCGCCCGGCTTCAGGGTCGCGCCGCGCCGGTTCAGCACGGTGCGCACGCTTTCGCCCATCGCGCCGAGATGCACCGGCACATGCGGCGCATTGGCCACCAGCGCGCCGGTCGCATCGAAGATCGCGCAGGAGAAATCGAGCCGCTCCTTGATGTTCACGCTCATCGAGGTGTTCTGCAGCACCGCGCCGGTCTGCTCGGCGACATTCATGAACAGGTTGTTGAATAACTCCAGCAGCACCGGATCGGGCCGCCCGCCCAAAGCCGCGGCGCCGCGCGATGCCGCCACGGTCCGGCGCAGCAGCAGATGGTTGCGCGCCGTCACCTCGGCATGCCAGCCCGGCTCGACCACGGTGGTCGCATTGGCCTCGGCGATCAGGGCGGGCCCGGCGATGCGATCGCCGGCGGCCAGGGTGTCGCGGGCAAAAACCGGGGCGCGATGCTCGGCCCCCGCGGTGAACAGGCGCACCGTGTCGATCGCCGCCGGCGCGTCCCCCGCGGCGCGTGGCGGCAGGGCCGCTTCGCCCACCGCCTCGCCCGGGAAGATCGCCTCCACCGCCACCGCTTCCACCGTCAGGGCGCGGCCCGGCGTGGCGAAGCCGAAGCGGCTGCGATGGGCGGCGGTGAAATCCGCCGCGATCCGCGCGGGATCGGTCAGATCGACCGACAAGGCGGCCTCGGTGCCGGCATAGCGCAGATGCAGCCGCCGGCGCAGGATGATCGCCGCCGCCGTCGCGCCCTGGGCGATCAGCGCGGCACTCGCCTCCGCGCTCAGCCGCGCGGCCAGGGCGTGCAGATCGGCCATCACGGCATCGTCCAGCGTGCGTTCCACCGCCTGCTCGCGCAGCACGGCCTGATCGGCGAGCCCCATGCCATAGGCCGACAGCACCCCGGCGAAGGGGTGGATGAACACCGTCTCCATGCCCAGCGCATCGGCCACCAGACAGGCATGCTGCCCGCCCGCGCCGCCGAAGCATTGCAGGGCGAAGCGCGCCGCGTCATGGCCCTTCTGAACCGAGACCTGCTTGATCGCATTGGCCATGTTGGCCACCGCGATGCGCAGGAACCCCTCCGCCAACTGCTCCGCCGTCTGGGCATGGCCGGTGGCCGCCGAAACCTCCGCCGCCAGGGCCGCGAATTTCTCCGCCACCACCGAGGCATCCAGCAGCGCATCGCCGCGCGGGCCGAAAATCGCCGGAAAATGCACCGGCTGGATCTTGCCCAGGCAGACATTGGCATCGGTCACCGTCAGCGGTCCGCCGCGCCGATAGCAGGCCGGGCCCGGATCGGCGCCGGCGCTGTCGGGGCCGACCCGCAGCCGCGCCCCGTCGAAATGCAGGATCGAGCCGCCGCCGGCCGCCACGGTGTTGATCGCCATCATCGGCGCGCGCATGCGCACCCCGGCCACCTCCGTCTCGAAAGCGCGTTCGAAGGCGCCGGCATAGAGCGCGACATCGGTCGAGGTGCCGCCCATGTCGAAGCCGATGATCCGCTCGAACCCGGCCATCGCCGCGGTGCGGGCGGCGCCGACAATGCCGCCGGCCGGGCCGGACAGGATCGCATCCTTGCCCTGAAACGCCCCGGCCTCGGCCAGACCGCCGCTCGACTGCATGAAATAGAGCCGCACATCGCCGAGTTCGCCGGCCACGAGATCGACATAGCGGCGCAGAATCGGTGACAGATAGGCATCGACCACCGTGGTATCGCCGCGCGGCACCAGGCGCAGCAGCGGGCTTGCCTGATGGCTGGCCGAGACCTGGGTGAAGCCCGCTTCGCGCGCCAGTTCGGCCAGCCGCGCCTCCTGCGCCGGATATTTCCAGGCATGCATCCGCACGATGGCGCAGGCGGCGATGCCGCGCGCGCGGGCGGCGGCGAAGGCGGCGCGGGCGGCATCCTCGTCCAGCGCCTCGATCTCGGCGCCATCGACATCGACCCGTCCGGCGATCTCCACCACTTCCAGGTACAGCAGGCTGGGCAGGGTGATCGCCAGATCGAACAGGCGCGGGCGGGCCTGGTTGCCGATGCGCAGAATATCGGCGAAGCCGCGATTGACGACCAGCAGCACGGGTTCGCCCTTGCGCTCCAGCAGCGCGTTGGTGGCGACCGTGGTGCCCATCTTCACCGCCTCGATCAGCCCGGGCGGGATCGGCGCGCCGGGCGCCAGCCCCAGCACGGCGCGGATGCCGGCAATCGCCGCGTCGCGATACTGCTCCGGGTTTTCCGACAGCAGCTTATGCGTCGAAAGCCTCCCTTGCGGGTCGCGGGCGACGATATCGGTGAAAGTGCCGCCGCGATCGATCCAGAACTGCCAGCCCGCCATGGTCCCGCCATCGTGATTGTTTGCGCCGCAGCATGATGGCCGGACCAGGGCGCGGCAAGGGATGATTGGCGGTTTCTCGGCCTGTTGGCCCATGCTAGGAACGGGCATGGCCTATTGGGGTAAGATCATCGGCGGCGTGGCGGGGTTTGCCATGGGCGGGCCGGCCGGCGCGATCATGGGGGTCGGGCTGGGCCATGCGGCCGATACCGGCAACATGGCGCCGCTGCGCGATGCCATGAGCCGGGCCGGACCGCTGCGCGGCAGCGGGCTGGGTGCCATGCTGCGCAACCGCGCCGATGCGACCGGCCATGCGCTGCACGCCGCGCGGATCGCGGCGCTGCTGGGTCAGCGCGATCAGGTCTTCGCGATTGCCGTGGTGGTGCTGTCGGCCAAGCTCGCCAAATCCGACGGGGCGGTGAACCGCGCCGAGATCGACGCCTTCAAGCGCCATTTCCGCATCCCCGCCGGGCAGGAACGCATGGTCGGGCGGCTGTTCGATCAGGCCCGCGACAGCCCCGAAGCCTATCAGGAATATGCCGCAAGGCTGGGCGAGGTGTTCGCCGACAGCCCGGCCGTGCTGGGCGAGGTGCTGGCCGCGCTGTTCGCCATCGCCCGCGCCGATGCGCCGATCAATGGCCGCGAAACCGCCTTTCTGCGCGGCGTGCATGCGGCGCTCGGGCTGGACGAGGCGATCTGGCGCCTGGCCGGCGAAGGCCGCGTCGGCGGCGGCCGCGACATGGTCGATCCCTATGCCGTGCTGGGGGTCTCGCGCGATATCGGCGATGCCGAATTGCGCGCCACCTGGAAGAAGCTGATGCGCGAACACCACCCGGACAGCCTCGCCGCGCGCGGCGTGCCGGAGGATTTCATCGCCCGCGCCAGCGCCAAAGTGGCCGAAATCAACGCCGCCTGGGACACGATCAAGCGCGAGCGCGGCATTTGAGATGCGGGTGATCGCGCGGCCCAGCCCCAATCACGATGCCCGCCCGGAGGGCATGGCCGTCGACATGCTGGTGCTGCATTACACCGGCATGCAAAGCGGCGCGGCGGCGATCGAACGCCTGTGCGATCCGGCGGCCAAGGTTTCCTCCCATTACGTGGTGGAGGAGGATGGCGCGATCTATCGTCTGGTCGCCGAAGACCGCCGCGCCTGGCATGCCGGGGTGTCGTTCTGGCGCGGGCGCAGCGGGTTGAACGATGTCTCGATCGGCATCGAGATCGTCAATCCCGGGCATGAATGGGGCTATCGCGATTTCCCGGTGCTGCAGATGGCGGCGGTCTGCGATCTGTGTCTGGCGATCCTGTCGCGCCACCGCATTCCGGCGCGCAACATTGTCGCGCACAGCGATATCGCGCCCGACCGCAAGGAAGACCCGGGCGAGCGTTTCGACTGGCAGGGACTCGCGGAAAACGGCGTCGGGCTGTGGCCGATCGGCGATGCGGCGATGGCGGCGCGGACCGGCGGGGCGGCGCGCGACGGCGCGGCGATGCGCCCGGTGCGCGCCGCCCTGCGCGCCATCGGCTATGATGTCGCCGCCGAGGGCGCGCGCGACCCGGCGCTGGCCAGCGTGCTGCGCGCCTTTCAGCGCCATTGGCGGCCGGAAGCGGTGACCGGAGAGGCCGATACCGGCACGCTCGCGCGGCTGGCCGGCGTGGCGCGGCTGGTGGGCGCGTAAGCGCGCCTTACACCCCGAGATACTGGCGGATGATATCGGGGTTTTCCTTCAGTCTGGCGCTGGTATCCTCGTGCACGACATGGCCGTTGTTCAGGATATAGGCGCGGCTCGATAAGGCCAGCGCGGCGGCGAGGTTCTGTTCGACCACCAGGATGGTCAGCCCCGATGCGGCAAGCTCGCGGCAGACCCGCACCAGATCGCGCACGATGATCGGCGCCAATCCCTCGAACGGTTCATCGAGCAGCAGGATGCGCGGATCGCGCACCAGGGCGCGGGCGATGGCCAGCATCTGCTGCTCCCCGCCCGACAGATCGGTGCCGCGCGAGGACCGGCGTTCCTTCAGACGGGGAAACAGCGTGTAGATACGCTCCAGCGGCCAGCGCCCCGGCGCGGTCAGCCCGGCCAGGACGATATTATCCTCCACGCTCAGACTGCCGAAAATCCGCCGCTCCTCATGCACCAGCTGCATGCCGGATTTGGCGATGGCGTGCGCGGGCAGGCCGGCGACCGGCTTGCCGTCCAGCCTCACCCGTCCGCTCTGCGGTCGCACCGCGCCCATCAGGCTGCACAGCGTCGTGGTCTTGCCCGCGCCGTTGCGCCCGAGCAGGGCCACCACCTCATGCGCCGCCACGTGCAGCGTCACGTCGAACAGGATGTGGCTGTCGCCGTAATAGGTGTTCAGGCCTTCGACTTCGAGCATGCTCATGCGTCCAGCGCGCCCCCGAGATAGGCTTCCTGCACGAAGGCATTGTTCTGGATCGCCTCGGGCGGGCCTTCGGCCAGCACCCGGCCTTCATGCAGCACGGTGATGCGTTCGGCGAGTTCGAAGATCGCATCCATGTCGTGCTCCACGATCACCAAAGTGCGGCCCTGGCGCAGACGCTTGAGCAAGGCGACCGTCTCGGCCCGTTCCGCCGGGCTCATGCCGGCCAGCGGTTCGTCCAGCAGCAGCATCGACGGGCCGGTGGCCAGGGCGAGGGCGATTTCCAGCCGTCTTTTCTCGCCATAGGCCAGATCGGAAACCGGCGTGTCGGCGCGGGCGGAAAGATGCATCAGCGCCATCGTCTCCTCGATCCGCGCCTCCAGCCCCGGCACGCGCGCCATGGCGCGCAGCAGATCGGGGCGGAAGCGCCCGCGCGTCCGGGCGAGGGCCGCGATCGCCAGATTCTGGCGCACCGGCAGTTTCGTAAAAAGCTGATTGACCTGATAGGTCTTGGTCAGACCCAACTGGCAGACATCGCTGACATCCATGCCGGTGATGTCGCGGCCATGAAAGCGGATGCGGCCCGCACTCGGCACGATTTCCGCGGTCAGCATCTTGAAGAAGGTGCTCTTGCCCGCGCCGTTCGGGCCGATCACCCCGGCCAGCATGCCTTCCGGCACGGCGAAGTCGATCTCGGCATTGGCGAGCAGCCCGCCATAACGCTTGGAGATGCCATGCGCCTCGAGCACGGGCGGCGCATCCGGCGCGGTGCGGATCGCCGGCATCGCAAGCGCGGCCGGC
>JAGWRU010000016.1 GCA_028869595.1 Rhodospirillales bacterium | reverse complement strand
CGGCGCCATCGCCCAGGCGGTCGGGCTTGCCGTGCGCGGCGCGGTGCCGGCCGGGCAGGGGGCGCCGGACGGCGCGGCCTGGCTCGCGCGCGCGCCCCTTGAAGCCTGGGGCGAGACATGGCAGGCGCTGGCCCGGCTGCAGGAGGAGACGGAGTTCGCCGCCCTCGACCGGCGCCAGGCGGTGCTGAGCAGCCTCGACCTTCTCAGTCAAACGATGCAGAACGGCGCATGACCCAACGCTTCTACGTCACCACCCCGATCTATTACGTGAATGGCGCGCCGCATATCGGCCATGCCTATACCTCGGTCGCCGCCGATGTGCTGGCCCGCTTCAAGCGGCTGGACGGCTATGAGGTCTTCTTCCTGACCGGCACGGACGAGCACGGCCAGAAAGTGGAGAAGGCCGCCGCCGCCGCCGGTCTGGCGCCGCAGGATTTCGCCGATCGCGTCGCCGCCGATTTCCGCGCCATGGCCGACCGCATGGGGATTTCCTATGACCGCTTCATCCGCACGACGGAGCCGGCGCATAAGCATTCCACCACCGTGCTGTGGGAAAAACTCGCCGCCGCCGGGCATATCTATCTCGGCCATTACGAAGGCTGGTACGCGGTCCGCGACGAGGCCTTCTACGACGAGGAGGAACTCGCCACGAAGCCCGACGGAACGCGCGTCGCGCCGACCGGCGCGCCGGTGGAATGGGTGCGCGAGCCGTCCTATTTCTTCCGCCTCTCGGCGTTTCAGGAGCCGCTGCTGAAACTCTACGAGACGCATCCCGACTTCATCGCCCCGTCCAGCCGGCGCAACGAGGTGATCAGCTTCGTGCGCGGCGGGCTGCACGATCTGTCGGTCAGCCGCACCAGTTTCCGCTGGGGCATTCCGGTGCCGGGCGATCCGGCGCATGTGATGTATGTCTGGCTCGATGCGCTGAATAACTACCTGACCGGGGTCGGCTTCCCCGATACCTCCGATCCGCGCTTCGCCTTCTGGCCGGCCGATCTGCACGTGGTCGGCAAGGACATCATCCGCTTCCACGCGGTCTATTGGCCGGCCTTCCTGATGGCCGCCGGCATCGCCGTGCCGAAGCGCGTCACCTCCAATGGCTGGTGGGTGGTGGAGGGGGAGAAAATGAGCAAATCCCTCGGCAATGTCATCGAACCGGGGGCGCTGGTCGATGCGTTCGGCCTCGATGCGGTGCGCTATTTCCTGATGCGCGAAAAACCCTTCGGTGCCGACGGCTCGATCAGCCACGCCGCCATCATCAGCCGCATCAATGTCGAGCTGGCCAACGATCTCGGCAATCTGGCGCAGCGCAGCCTGTCGCTGATCGCGCGCAACTGCGCCGGCATTCTGCCCGACCGCGCCGCGCCGACCGAGGCGGACCGCGCCCTGCTGGATGCGGCGGCGGGCCTCGCCGAGGAGATGCGCGCCGCCATCGACCGGCAAAGCTTCCACGACGCGCTGGAGGCGGTGTGGCGGGTGATCCGCGCCGCCAACGCCTATATCGACCACCAGGCCCCCTGGGCGCTGAAGCGGACCGATCCGGCGCGGATGGCCGCCGTGCTGCGGGTGCTGGTCGATGTGTTGCGGGTGGCGGCGACGCTGCTGCAGCCCTTCATGCCGGACAGCGCCGGGCGCATGCTCGATCAGCTCGGCGTCCCGGCAGGCGCGCGCGACAGTGCCGCGCTGGCGACGCCGCTCGCGGCGGGCATCGCCCTGCCGGCGCCGCAGGGCGTGTTCCCGCGCTATGTCGAGGCAGAGGCGTAACCATCGGATGCTGATCGATTCGCACTGCCATCTGGATTATTTCTCGGCCGAGGAACGCCCCGCCGTGCTGGCCCGCGCCCGCGCCGCCGGGGTGGGCGGCATGGTGACGATCGGCACAAGGCTGAGCCAGGCGCGCGCGGCCATCGCCATGACCGAGGGCGATGCCGGGCTGTGGTGCACGATCGGCATCCATCCGCACAATGCCGCCGAGGAGGCGGTGCCGGACCCGGCCGCGCTGGCCGCCCTTGCCGCGCATCCGAAAGTGGTGGGGATCGGCGAGGCGGGGCTCGATTATTTCTACGACAAGGCGCCGCGCGATGTGCAGGCGGCGAGTTTTCGCGCCCAGATCCGCGCCGCCCGTCTGGCCGGCCTGCCGCTGGTCATCCATGCCCGCGACGCGGATGCCGATGTCGCGGCGATTTTGCAGGAAGAACAAAGGGCAGGGGGGGATTTCGCCTTTCTGCTGCATTGCTTCAGCTCAGGCCGCGCGCTGGCCGAGGCGGCGGTGGCGATGGGCGGCTATGTCAGCTTCTCCGGCATCCTGACATTCCCGAAATCCCAGGAAATCCGTGCCATCGCCGCCGATCTTCCGGCCGAGCGGCTGCTGGTGGAAACCGATTCGCCCTATCTCGCGCCGGTGCCGTTTCGCGGCAAGCGCAACGAGCCCGGCCATGTCGCCCATACCGCGCGGGTGCTGGCCGAGGTGCGGGGCGTGAGCGAGGCGGCATTGGCCGACCTGACCACGGCGAATTTCCACCGCCTGTTCACCCGCGCGGCGCCGCTGATGGCGGGCTGAGGCGTGGTGCGGGTCACGCTGCTGGGCACCGGCGGCTCGGCCGGGGTGCCGATGATCGGCGGCGCCGATGGGCGCGGCGATTGGGGGGCGTGCGATCCGCGCGAGCCGCGCAACCGGCGTTCGCGCGCCTCGATCCTGATCGAGGCGGCGGATGGCGCGCGGCTGCTGGTCGATACCTCGCCCGATCTGCGCACCCAGATGCTGGACAATGCGATCGCCAGGATCGACGCGCTGGTCTTCACCCATGCCCATGCCGATCACATCACCGGGCTCGATGATGTGCGCATCCTCAATCGTCTGATCGGCCGGCCGCTGGCTGCCTTCGCCACTGCGGCGACGCTGGCGGAGCTGCGACAGCGCTTCGACTACGCCTTCAAACCCTGGAAACCTCCGGGATTTTTTCGCCCCGTGTTCGAGCCGCAGCCGGTCGTGCCCGGCACCGAATTCGCGGCCGCCGGGCTGCGCGTGCGGCCATTCCTGCAGGATCACGGCTTCCTGCCGACGCTCGGGCTGCGCATCGGCGGCTTTGCCTATTCGACCGATGTGGTGCGGCTGGACGCGGCGGCGATGGCGATGCTGGCCGGGGTCGATACCTGGGTGGTGGGCTGTTTTCTGCGCAAAGGTCCGCATCCGACCCATGCCCATGTCGCGCAGGTCGTGGCCTGGGCGCAGGCGCTCGGCGTGCGGCGCACCGTGCTGACGCATATGGGCACCGATATGGACTGGGCCTGGCTGACGGCGCATCTGCCGGCCGGGGTGGAGCCGGGTTTCGACGGGCAGGTGCTGGAAATCGAGGGATAGAGGGAGGCCGCGCTGCCGAGGCCGGCCATTTCGATCCATATCTAGAGTTCCATAATATTTATTATGCGGCATTCAGCCGTCGGATAGTGCGGCCCCCTCCGCGCCGTCAGCCCGCGCCTGCCGCTTCGCTTTCCAGCCATGCCGCGAAACCGGCCAGCGCCGGATCCCCGGCATGGCGGCTCTCATATTGCAGCACGAAATACCGCCGCGTCGGCCGCCGCGCCGGATGCGCGATCGCCACCGCGCCGCGCGCCAGATCCGGGCCCAGCAGCGCCTCGATCGCGATGGCGCAGCCCAATCCCGCCGCCGCCGCCTCGATCGCCAGGCCGATGCTTTCGAAACTGCCGCCATTGCGCAGCCGCACCCCGGTCATGCCGGCATGGGCCAGCCAGCGCTGCCAGTCATCGGGGCGCGGGCGGGCATGCAGCAGCGGCAGGCTGGCGAAATCCGGCGCCCCTGCCCCCAGCAGCGCCCCGGACGCAACCGGCACGGTGACGATGGGCAGCAGGCGATGCGTGCATAGCCCGGCCTGCGGCGCGCCATCGGAGACGGCGATCACCGCATCGTAGCGCCCGGGCAGCATCTCGACCGGGTTGAGGCTGGTATGCAGATCGATCGCAAGCCCCGGCTGCGCCGCCATCAGCGCCGCCCAGCGCGGCAGCAGGAAGCGCGAGGCGAAATAGCCATAGACGGCGATGGCAAGCGGCCGATGGCGGGCAAGTGCGGCCCCCTCGGCAGCCTCGGCGATGCGGTCGAGCGCCTCGCCCACGCGCCGTGCCATCGCCTCGCCGGCGGCGGTGGGTTCCAGCCCGGTGGCGCGGCGCAGGAAAAGCGGCGCCTGCAACCGCACCTCCAGCGCGCGGACATGGCGGCTGACGGCGCCGGGCGTGACGCCCAGCTCCGCCGCGGCACGGCTGATGGAGCCGTGGCGGGCGGCGGCCTCGAAGGCGCGAATGGCGATCAGCGGCGGCAGACGGCGGCTGGGCATGGTTTGAGTTTAACGCAACATAGCCCGCCAAGTAATCGTTTGATCGGCATATTCCCGCCGCGTATGCGGGATGCAGGAGGACCCGCCATGAACCAGATCCGCCCCGATGATGCCCGTCCCGCCGATGCCGCCATCCCCGCCCCGCTTGCCGCCTCCCGCGCCGCCAGCGCCGCGCGCGCCGCGCATGTCGCGCCCGATTGCCGCAGCGAGGATGCCTTCGCCCGCGATGCCAGCTTGCGCGCCCTGCTGGGCCTGCACCTGCCGGCCGATCTCCATGCCCATCTTCTGCCCCATCTCGCCGCACTCGGCGCGCTGGTCGGCGGCGCGCTCGGCGATCTTGCCGATCAGGCGGAGCGCCACCCCCCGGTGCTGCACCCGCGCGACCGCTTCGGGCGCGACGAGGAATGGGTCGAGTACCACCCCGCCTATCGGCGGATGGAGGAGATCGCCTTCGCCCGCTTCGGCCTGCACGCCATGACCGGCCGGGCCGGCGTGCTGGGCTGGCCGACAACCATGCCGCCGATCGCGAAATACGCGTTTCACTATATGTTCGCGCAGGCGGAATTCGGCCTGCTCTGCCCGGTCAACCTCACCGACAGCTCCGCGATGCTGGTGGAACGCTATGGCAGCGCCGAGATCCGGGCGCGCTATCTCGCCCGCATGCGCAGCCAGGACATGGACCAGCTGCTGCGCTGCGCGCAGTTCATGACCGAGAAGGCCGGCGGCTCGGATGTCGGCGCGGCGGAATTGCGCGCCGTGCCGGAGGGCGGGCATTTCCGCCTTTACGGCGAAAAATGGTTCTGCTCCTCGGTCGATGCGGAACTCGCAGTGCTGCTCGCCCGCCCCGCAGGCGCGCCGGCCGGCGGGCGCGGGCTGGGGCTGTTCCTGCTGCCCCGCACCCTGCCCGATGGCAGCCGCAACGCCTATCGGATCGTGCGGCTGAAGGACAAGCTCGGCTCGCGCTCGATGGCAAGCGGAGAGATCCTGTTCGAAGGCGCCATCGCCTATCCGCTCGGCGCGCTGGATCGCGGCCTGAAGCAGATGCTGGAGATGGTCAATTCCTCGCGCATCTCCCATCTGACGCGCGCCGCCGGCATGATGCGCCGCTGTCTGAACGAGGCGATGATTGCCGCGCGGCACCGCAACGCTTTCGGCCGCGCGGTGATCGATCATCCGCTGATGCGCCGGCAATTGCTGAAGCTGATGCTGCCGACCGAGCAGGCGCTATCGGCGCTGTTTCATGCCGGCACGATCAGCGGCCGCGACGATCCCGCCGCCCGCGCCGTGCTGCGCCTGCTGACGCCGCTCTATAAATACCGCGCCTGCCGCGACAATGTGACGGTCGCGACCGGGGCGATGGAGGCGCGCGGCGGCAATGGCTATATCGAGGATTGGCCCAATGCCCGGCTGGTGCGCGATGCCCATCTCGGCCTGATCTGGGAGGGGACCAGCAATATCAACGCGCTGGACGCCATTCAGCGGGCCGTGGGCAAAGCAGGCGCGCAGCGCGCGCTGGCCGATGATCTGCATGCCCGCCTGGCCGCCGCGCCCGCCCTGCCAGGCCCGTTGCGCGGCGCGCTGGCGCATGCGCTGGCCCGCGCCATCGGCTTTGCCGAACAGGTCGCGGCCGATCCCGCGCAGGAGATGTTCTGCCGCGAGGCGGCGAATGCGCTCTATCAGGCGATCACCGCCATTCTGCTGGCCTGCGAGGGCGCGCGGCTGGGGGCGGCGGGCGGCGATGCGCGCCGGCTGATCCTGGCCCGGCTGGTGCTGGCGCACCGGCTCGACGCCCCCCTCCCGCCGCCCGCCGCGCGCGGCTGGGAGGCGGAGGCGGCGGACCTCCTGCTCGATGACGCACCGGTGCGCCTCGACCGGGCGATGGCGGTGCTGGGATAGTTGCCGCGGCAGAGCGCATTCTTGTTGCTCTGCCGCAATGGGACATGGCAGCCTTGCGCCGTTCCCCCATGGCTTCGGGCCGGGCGGCTTCGGGCCGGGTGGCTTCGGGCCGGGGGCGGGAAGAAACGCCGGGCGGCAGCACAGGCGGGCGCATTGCGCAGGCCCTGCCGCGCGCACTGGGTGCGCGGCACTTCCCGCAGGAGCGTCAAGATGCCCGATACCTCCGCCGTCGCCGCAATCTCCCCGCCTTACGTGTCCGAATTCTCCCATGTCAAACCCGGCGATACCGAGGCGCGCAGCGAAGGCCTGCGTGATTTCTTCCGCTATCGCGATCTCGGCATTCTGGCCGCGACCGGCGGGCGGGTGATCGCCCATATCGTCACCGCCGCGCGCGCGCCGGAGCACGGCACTGGCTGGCATTACCACACCGCCGATTTCCACATCGTCATCATGCTGAAAGGCTGGGCGAAATTCATGTACGAGGACAAGGAGACGCTGGTCGCGGCCGGCGACTGCGTGCATCAGCGCCCGGGCATCGTGCATTACCTGTTCGATTATTCGCCCGACATGGAATATCTCGAAGTGGTGGGGCCGGGCGATTTCGCCACCACGGAATGCGACGGCCCCTGCCCTGTCCCCGCGCCTGCTGCCTGGGTCTGATCCGCGCCGTCCCGGGCGGCCGCCGAAGCAGGCCGCCCGCGCGGCACGGATCAGAATTCGACTTCCAGCTCCTCCACCTGCTCCTGCTCGGCCAGCGCCGCTTCCTTCCAGGCGCGCATGTCGGGCAGGTCCTGGATCATCGCGCTATAGGCGGCGCATTCGGCATCGAGCTTCACGTCATAGGTGCGAAACCGCGTCGTCACCGGCGCGTACATCGCATCCGCCACGCTGAAACGCGCGCCGAACAGGAACGGCCCGCCATATTGCTTCAGGCAGGCGCGCCAGATATCGAGGATGCGGTCGATATCGGTCTGCGCCGCCGACCAGACGTGAAATCCCGGGCGATGCGCGCGCAGATTCATCGGCAGCGAGGCGCGCAGCGCGCCGAAGCCGGAATGCATCTCCCCCGCGATCGCCCGGCAATGCGCCCGCGCCGGCCGATCGGCGGGATACATCCGCGCCTTGGGGCGGATTTCATTGAGATATTCGGCGATCGCCAGCGTATCCCAGATCGACAGCCCGTCATGGATCAGCCGCGGCACCAGGATGGAGGAGGAGAGCAGCAGCAATTCCTGGCGCGTGGCGGCATCGTCGGTGGCCGTCACCTGTTCGCGAAAAGCCAGGCCGGACATGCGGGTGATCAGCCAGCCCCGCAAGGACCAGGAGGAATAATTGCGGCTGCTGATGATCAGCGTCGCTTCGGCCATCGCTCCGACCCCCAAATGATGCAAAAAAAGCTAGGAGGATTTCATGCCGCAGTGCAACATTTTATCGTGGTCTTTATGTCTAGCCTGGAATCCTGTTCCAGGGCAGGATTGTTGACTGGCCGGTATCTGCCGCGCCCCATGGAATGGTCGCATGTCGATGATCTACCAGCTTTACCAGGCCAATATGGACGTTCTCGACCCGCTGCGCGTGCTGGCGCGCGGATCGGCGGATCTGCTGACCCGTCTGGCCGGCGGCACACCCGGCTTCGACGCGCTGCGCCCGTTCGGCGCGGCGCTCGACGTGCTGGCCGATCTGCGTACCACCCATCGCCGGCCGGATTTCGGCTTCGATCGCATCGCCGTCGGCAATCGCGACATGGCGGTGCGGGAGGAGGCGCTGGATTCCACGCCCTTCGCCACGCTGCTGCATTTCGCCAAGGACGAGGCGCCGGTGCAGCCCCGGATGCTGGTCGTCGCACCGATGTCGGGACATTTCTCCACCCTTCTGCGCGGCACGGTGCGCACCCTGCTTGCCGAACACGATGTCTGCATCACCGACTGGCATAATGCGCGCGATGTGCGCATGGCCGACGGGCGCTTCGGCTTCGACGATTTCGTCGACCACATCATCCGCTTTCTGGAAGTGATGGCCGCCGATGGCCGCCCGGTGCATATCATGGCGGTGTGTCAGCCGGCGGTCGCGGTGCTGGCCGCCGTCGCGCTGATGGCCCAGCACGGCAATCGCGCCCAGCCCCGCTCGATGACGCTGATGGCCGGGCCGATCGACACGCGCAAGAACCCGACCGAGGTCAATCGCCTCGCGAACGAACACGATATCGACTGGTTCGAGCAGAATCTGATCGGCACCGTGCCGATGCGCTATCCCGGCGCCTTCCGCCGCGTCTATCCGGGCTTTCTGCAACTCGGCGCCTTCATGGCGATGAATCTCGACCGGCATGTGCGTGCCCATATCGAGTATTACCGCAATCTGGTGGAGGAAAACGGCGAAAGCGCCGCCGCCCATCGGCGCTTTTACGACGAATACATGGCGGTGATGGACCTGCCGGCGGAATTCTATCTGGAGACGGTGCAGCGGGTCTTTCAGGACCACGACCTGCCGCTCGGCCGGCTGAGCTGGCGCGGCGAGACGGTCAAGCCCGGCGCCATCCGCCGCACCGCGCTGCTGACCGTGGAAGGCGAACTCGACGATATTTGCGGCATCGGCCAGACCGTCGCGGCGCAGGATCTGTGCACCGGCATCCGCCCGGCGATGAAGCGCCACCATCTGCAGACCGGCGCCGGGCATTACGGCGTGTTCAACGGCAAGCGCTGGACCAAGGAAATCTATCCGCTGATCCGCACCATGGTGCAGATGACCGGCTGAGGCGCCCGGAAGCGAGCGGCGTCTCGCCTATCGATCGGGAAACGGCTCGACATGGGTTTCCGCGGTGCGGCCGACATATAAAGCGCGGCGGCCGGAGAACGACACGATATAGCCGGCGCAGCCCGCGAGGGCCGCTTTTTCGCAGAAGCCCCTATAGGTGTAGCCAGGGCTTTGCTGCTGCGCCTCGCGGATCGCGGCCCGCATGCCCGCCACGTCGAATGCCGGTGCGATCGGCGCCTCGACCCGATGGGCCGCCAGCGCGATGCTGTCTCCATCGGGCAGGTAATAGGTGGCGCTCGCGCGCCGGAAATCGATCGCATAGCTTTCGAAGCCGGCTTGCATCAACATGCCGACGATCGCGGGGAAGGCCATGGTGTTGCCCTCGGCGGCCGCAAGGCAGGTCGCGGCAATGGCTTTCCGGTGTTCGTTCATCGTGGCCGCTCCATCGGGGGTGCGATCGCCTTCACGCGATCGGGGTGGCGCTCATGTGGCTGCGTTGCGCCAGGCTCTTGAGCAGGCGCTCCAGCGTTTCGCGCTCGGCCAGGCTGAGGTCATCGAAGAATTCCGCGTCGTTGCGGTCCGCGAGTGCCGCCAGATGCGGCACGAGGGCGCTGCCGCGATCGGTCAGGGCGAGGGTCTGCGCGCGCCCATCCGCCGCGCTGGCCTCGCGCAGAATCAGCGATTTCGCGATCAATCGATCGGCGAGCCTGGTGATCGCGCCCCGCGTCAGCCCCATCTCCTCGGCGAGCCGACTGGGCGCCATCGGCTCCCTGCCATAGAGCACGCGCATCAGGCTCCATTCCGCGACCGTCACCTCCCTGGCCGCCAATTTGGCGGCGAAGGCCTGGGATACGTGGTTGGACACGATGCGCAGCCAGAAGCCGAGATGCGCGGTGAGGTCGGAAACGGGCTGGGGCAACGACATGGCATGCTCTCTAATTGACTAGGAAACTATGCGGATATAATTTCCTAGTCAACTGAATGCATCATGCCGCGCCCCTCGCCGTCGCCCGCCCCTACGCCTGCCGCGCCAGCCGCGGCCCATGGGCCGCGAAATGCCAGCCCACCAGCGCCAGCGCCAGCATCACCGGCACGATCACCACCGCGTTCAGCACCGACCAGCCGGCCCAGGCCTCGATCGCGCCGGAGGCCAGCGCCGTGCAGGCAACCGAGCCGAACACGATGAAATCATTCACCGCCTGCACCCGCACCCGCTCCTGCGGCGCATAGCCCGAGGTCAGCAGCGTGGTCGCGCCGACGAACATGAAATTCCAGCCGACCCCCAGCAGCACGAGGCCGAGGCTGAAGCCCCACAGGCTGGGCGGCAGGGCGATATTGACCGCCGCCGCGGCGATCACCACCGCGCCGCCCGCGCCGATCACCTTATGCACGCCGAAGCGCCCGATCAGCCTGCCGGTGACGAAGCCGGGCAAATACATCGCCAGCGCATGCGCACGGATGACATTGGCGCTGTCGCCCACCCCGAAGCCGCACAACGTCATCTGCAACGGGGTGGAGGCCATGACGATATTCATCGAGGCATAGGCGATGACCCCGGCCAGGATGGCCACGATCACCGTCGGGCGGGCCAGCACCTCCGCCACCGGCACCGACACCGCCATGGCGCGCGGCGCCGGCGGCAGGCGGGCGAAGCCGAGCAGCAGCGCCGCCACCAGCGGCGGGATCGCCATCAGCGCGTAGCTGCCGACGAAGACATGGCCGGGCACCCAGGCGGCGCTCTGTTTGACGATCTCCGGGCCCAGCGCCGCCGCCACCACGCCGCCGGTCATCACCAGGGCGATGACGCGCGGGCGCTGCAGCGGGCTGGCCAGCTCGGCCGCGGCGAAGCGCAATTGCTGGGCGATGCCATAGGCCAGCCCGGCCGGGATCGCCCCCAGGCAATAAAGCGCGAACACCCCGCGCCAGGCGCCATAGCCATAGACCGCGCTGCCCAGCACCGACAGCGCGGTTGCCACCCAGAAGCCGGGCCGGCGGCCCAGCCGGGCGAAGATCATGCTGGCCGGGATCGAGGCGGCCATCATCGAGACCATCTGCAGCGCCATCGGCAGCGTCGCCAGCGCCGGATTGGCGGCCAGGCGCTGGCCCATCAGCGGTCCCATCACCGCCTGGCCCGAGGTGACGGCGAACATCATCGCCTGACAGCCGAACAGCAGCCAGACGGAGCGGCCGATGCGGGTTTCTTCCATGCGTTTCTTCCCCTGCGTCCCTCTACCCCGGCACCCTGGCCATGATCGGGCTAGAAATGTCGGTATCCGCCGCGTGCCGGGGTGATGTCGCGCCCTCCCGCATCGCGCGCGATCACCCGCCCGGAGGCGCTCAACCGCCCGATCCGCCGCAGCGCGACCCCGGAATCGGCGGCCAGCCGCGCCAGCTCCGGCGCCGCCGAATCCGGCGCGGCCAGCAGCACCTCGTAATCATCGCCGCCGGCCAGCACGCTTGCCAGCCGCCCCGGCTCCTCGGCCAGTGCCGCGGCGGCGGCGGCGGAAAGCGGCAGGGCGGCCGCCTCCACCTCCGCGCCCAGCCCGCCCGACGCGACGCAGAGATGGCCGAGATCCTGGATCAGCCCGTCCGAGACATCCATGCCGGCATGCGCGATGGCGCCGAGCCCGCCCGCCGCCTCGGCCGCCGCGGCCAGCGCCAGGCGCGGCTGCGGCAGGCGGTAGCGCGCCAGCAGGGACGCGGCATGGACCTCGGCCTCCGGACCGGTGAAGCGAAGCTGGCCCTGGGCCACTGCCAGGCCCAGCGCGCCATCGCCCAGCGTGCCGCTGACCCAGATCGCATCCCCCGCCACGGCGCCGGCCCGGCGCAGCATCGCCCCGGACGCGACATCGCCCAGCACGGTGATCGAGGCGGTCAGCGGCCCCGGCGTCGCGGTGGTATCGCCGCCCAGCAGCGCGATCGCGAAGCGCGCCTGATCGGCGGCAAGGCCGGCGGCGAAATCGGCGATCCAGCTTTCCTCGGTGGCGCGCGGCAGCGACAGCGCCAGCAGATAGCCGAGCGGACGCGCCCCTTTGGCGGCGAGATCGGACAGGTTCACCCGCAGCAGCTTGCGCGCGATCGTATCGGGCGGGTCCTCGGACAGGAAATGCACCCCGGCGACCATGGTATCGAGGCTGAGCACCAGATCGCGCCCGGCCGGCGGGCGCAGCAGCGCGGCGTCATCGGCGAGACCGAGCCCCGCCGACCCGGCGAGGGGGCGGAAATAGCGCGCGATCAGATCGAATTCCCCGAGCGCCACCCTGCCCCCGCTCAGGCCGGCGCGGCCGGGAAATCGCCGGGGCGCAGCAGCCTTGCCAGGCGGTCGAGCACGCCATTGGCCAGCCGCGCCGCCTCCTGGGTGAAGAATTCATGCCCGACATCGAGATATTCATTGATCACGACGCGCGCCGGCGGGCCATCGCTCATCTGCAATTCCGCCGCCCCCGCGCGCAGCAGGGCGCGCAGCACGGGATCGAGGCGGGCGAGCTTCCAATCCTCCGGCAGCGCCTCGGACAGCATCGTGTCGATGCCTTCCTGCTGCGCCACGCTGGCCCGCACGATGCGCGCGAAAAGCGGCACATCGGCATCCGGCGCCCGCCCATCCTGGAACCCGCCCATGCTCTGGCCCGGCCCGCCCGCGCCCAGGCGATGGCGGACGAATTGATCGAGCACCGCTTCCGGCGCCTCGCCGCTCTGCTCGCTCTGAAACAGCGCCTGCACGGCGGCCAGACGCGCGGCGGTGCGCGGCCGGGCATCGCCCCTGCCCGGCGGCCGGTTGCGGGGCTTGCCCGCCTGCCGCTTCGGGGCCTCGGCCTCGGCCATCACGCCGCCCCCATCTGGCGGGCGCGCGCGATCTGGATCAGCGCCGCCGCCGCCGCCTCCGCGCCCTTGTTATGTCCGTCCTGGCCGGAACGGGCGAGCGCCTGGGCCAGGGTTTCCACGGTCAGCAGCCCGGCACCCAGGCACAGGCCGAATTGCAGCGCGACGGCCATCAGCCCCTGCATCGTCGCCTGGCAGATGAAATCGTAATGATCGGTCTCGCCGCGCAGCACGCAGCCCAGCGCGACGAAGCCGTCATAGCGGGTGGTCCCGCGCAGCGCGATGCGGATCGCCTGCGGCAGTTCGAAGGCGCCGGCGACATCGATCGTGTCGAAGCGCGCCCCGGCCTCGCGCAGGATGCGCCCGGCCCCCAACGCCAGCCCGTCCACCACCTCCCGGTAATAGGGGGCGCGGACGATCAGCAGATGCGGCGCCGGGCCCGGCACATCGGGCGCCTGCGGCAAAGCGGCGTCTTCGGTACTCATCGGGTCTCGGCTCCTTCTTCGTCCTCGATCGGGCGCTGAGCGACGATGTTCAGCCCATAGCCCTCCAGCCCGACCAGGGTGCGGCGGGTATTCGACAGCAGCACCATGTCGCGCACCCCGAGATCGAGCAGGATCTGCGCGCCGATGCCGTAATCGCGCAATTCCGGCGCCGGCGCCTGCACGCCCTGGGCCAGGGCCGCGACACGTTCGGCCAAGGCCGTCGCGCGATGCTCGCGGATCAGCACCATCACGCCGCGCCCTTCCTCCTCGATCATGCGCATCGCCCGGTGCAGCCCGACCCAATGCGCGCCGCCGGTCATGTCGTCGAGCAGATCGACCGCATGCATGCGCACCAGCACCGGGGCGGCGCCCGTGATATCGCCCTTCACCAGCGCCAGATGCTCCTGGTACTCGACGGTGTTGGCGAATACCACCGCCCGCCAGTCGCCGCCCACGGCATGGCGGAAGGCGCCTTCCTGCACCGGCTTGACCAGCCGCTCGGTCAGGCGGCGATGGCGGATCAGATCGGCGATCGAGCCGAGCTTCAGATTATGGCGCTGGGCGAAGGTCACCAGATCGGGCAGCCGCGCCATGGTGCCGTCATCGTTCATGATCTCGCAGATCACGCCGGCCGGGTTGAGCCCGGCCAGACGGGAGATATCGACCGCCGCCTCGGTATGGCCGGCGCGCACCAGCGTGCCGCCTTCGCGCGCCATCAGCGGAAAGACATGGCCCGGCGTGACGATATCGTCGCGGCCCAGCGCGGGGTTGATGGCTACCGCGATGGTGTGCGCGCGATCAGCCGCCGAAATACCGGTGGTGACCCCCTCCGCCGCTTCGATCGACAGGGTGAAGGCGGTCTCGTGGCGCGACTGGTTGTCGCGGTTCATCAGCGGCAGGCCGAGCTGGCCGACGCGGCTGCGGGTCAGCGCCAGGCAGATCAGCCCGCGCGCGTGCCGGGCCATGAAATTGATCGCATCCGGCGTCGCGAACTGGGCGGGGATCACCAGATCGCCCTCGTTCTCGCGGTCCTCGTCATCGACCAGGATGAACATGCGGCCGTTGCGCGCCTCCTCGATCAGCTCGGCGGCGGAGGAGAGGTAGGTCGAAAGATCGGCGCGCAGCACTTCGGGCATGCTCATCGGCTGAACTCCGCAAGCCGCGCCACGTAACGGGCCAGCATGTCGATTTCGATGTTCACCGCATCGCCCGGCGCGAGCGTCGCAAAGCCCGTCACGGCGGCGGTATGGGGAATGATGTTCACCGCGAAACCGTCGGCGGAGACGGTATTGACGGTCAGCGACACGCCATCGACGGCGACCGAGCCCTTGGCGGCGATGAAGGGCGCGAGCGCCGCCGGCACGCGAAAGCGCCAGCGCGTCGAGCCATCCTCGGGGATGGCTTCCAGCGCTTCGCCCAGCCCGTCGACATGGCCGGAGACGATATGCCCGCCCAGCTCCTCACCGACCCGCATGGCGCGTTCGAGATTGATCCCCGTCCCTTCCCGCCAGCTTCCGAGCGTCGTGCAGGCCAGCGTCTCGCCCGACACATCGACGCGGAAATGCTCGGCCCCGGCTTCGATCACCGTCAGGCAGCAGCCGGAGCAGGCGATCGAGGCGCCGAGCGCGACATCGGCGAGAAACCCGGCCGGGGCCGCGATGCTCAGGCGCAGATCGGCGCCGGCGCGCCGCTCGATCGCGGCCAGCCTGCCGCGCGCGGCGATGATCCCTGTGAACACCCTAGGCTTCCTCCGTCGTGGCGGCACGCGCGAACAGGCTCAACAGATCCGCCCCCAAGGCGCGGGTGGCGATGCGGCGGAAATGCGCCATCCCGGCCAGCCGGTCCGCCCCGAACGCGGCGGCTGCCGGCCAGCCATCGCCGCCCATCACCGCCGGAGCATGGAACCAGGCCAGCCGATCCACCAGATCGGCACGCAGCAGCGCGGCTGCAAGCTGTCCGCCACCCTCGACCAGTATCTGGTTGATGCCGCGCGCGGCCAGCGCGGCCAGCGCGGCGGCCGGATCGATGCCCATTTCCGCCGGCTTGACCGCGATGATCTCCGCCCCGGCCTCGCTGAAGGCAAGGCTGCGCGCCCGGTCGGTATCGGCGCGGCAGAGGAACCAGCTCGGCGCTTCGCGCGCGGTGACCAGCAGGCGCGCGGTCAGCGGCGTGCGCAGATGGCTGTCAGCCAGGATGCGCACCACCGGGCGGCGGCGATAGCCGGGAATGCGGCAGGTCAGGTCGGGATCATCGGCCAGCACCGTGCCGACGCCGACCATCACCGCGTCATGCTCGCCGCGCAGCGCATGCGCGGCGCGACGCGCCTCGGCCCCGGTGATCCAGCGGCTTTCCCCCGCGCGCGTGGCGATCCGCCCATCCAGGGTCGAGGCGAGCTTGAGCGTGACCAGCGGACGGGCGCGGCGGATGCGGCTGGCGAAACCGGCGATCGCAGCCGCCGCCTCGCCGGCCAGCACGCCGGTTTCCACCGCGATGCCGGAAGCGCGCAGGGCGGCGGCGCCGCCGCCGCTGACGCGCGGATCGGGATCCTCCGCGCCGATCACCACCCGCGCGATCCCGGCCTCGATCAGGGCTTTCGTGCAGGGCGGCGTCTGGCCGGTATGACAGCACGGCTCCAGCGTGACATAGGCGCAGCCGCCGCGCGCCGCGGCGCCGGCCATGGCAAGCGCCTGGGGTTCGGCATGCGGCCGCCCGCCCGGGGCGGTGGCGCCGCGCCCGACCACCCGTCCGGCGGCGCTGACGATGACGCAGCCGACCGAGGGGTTGGGCCAGGTCTCGCCGCGATGGCGCCGCGCCAGGGCCAGCGCCGCCGCCATATGGGCGCGATCCGTGGCCGGCCCCGGGGCAATGACGGGGGCAGTGAGAGCGGCAGTGACGGGTGTAGAGGCGGATAGGGGCGCGCTCATTCGCCGGCGCGCCCCTCCTCATCCGCCTCGCCGCCGCGTTCGGGCAGCGAGCCGAGAAATTCCTCGAAATCCTTGGCTTCGCGGAAATTGCGATAGACGCTGGCGAAGCGGACATAGGCGACCTGGTCCAGCCCCTTGAGCGTATCCATCACCAATTCGCCGACCTGCTTGCTGGCGACATCGCTGTCGCCATTCGATTCCAGCTGGCGGACGATGCCGTTGACGATGCGCTCGATCCGCTCCTCCTGGATCGGACGCTTGCGCAAGGCGGTGCGGATCGAGCGGGCGAGCTTGTCGCGATCGAAGGGCACCCGCCTGCCATCGGATTTCACCACCGTCAGCTCGCGCAGCTGCACCCGCTCCACCGTGGTGAAACGCTGCCCGCAGGTCGCACAGAAGCGCCGGCGGCGAATCGCCGAGCCGTCCTCGCTGGGACGGCTATCCTTCACCTGGGTATCCTCGTGGCCGCAGAACGGGCAGTGCATGACGCCCTTCCCTGGTTGGTTCAGGCCGTGCGCGGACGGGCGCGGTAGAGCGGGAAGCGGCCGCACAGCGCCTTCACCCGCGCCCCCACCGCCGCCTCGGCCGCCGCGTTGGTGCCGTCATTGGAGCGCGACAGCCCTTCCAGCACCTCGTTGATCATCAGCCCGATCTCGCGGAATTCCGCCGTGCCGAAGCCGCGCGTGGTGGCCGCCGGGGAGCCGAGGCGGATGCCCGACGTGATGGCGGGTTTTTCCGGATCGAAGGGGATCGCGTTCTTGTTGGCGGTGATATGGGCGCGCTCCAGGCTGGCCTCGCCGGCCTTGCCGGTGACGTGCTTGGGCCGCAGATCGACCAGCATCAGATGGCTGTCGGTGCCGCCGGTCACGATCGCCAGCCCGCATTCCACCAAAGTCGCCGCCAGCATTTTGGCATTCTCGGCCACCGCTGCCTGATAGGCGCGGAATTCCGGGGTCAGCGCCTCGCCGAAGGCCACCGCCTTGGCGGCGATCACATGCATCAGCGGGCCGCCCTGCAGGCCGGGAAACACCGCCGAATTGATCTTCTTGCCAAGCTCGGGATCGTTGCTCAGCACCATGCCGCCGCGCGGGCCGCGCAGCGTCTTATGCGTGGTGGTGGTCACCACATGCGCGTGTTCCAGCGGGCTGGGATAGATCCCCGCCGCCACCAGCCCCGCGAAATGCGCCATGTCGACCATGAAAAGCGCCCCCACCTCGTCGGCGATGCGGCGGAAGCGGGCGAAGTCGATGATGCGCGGATAGGCCGAGCCGCCGGCGATGATCAGGCGCGGACGCTCGGCCCGGGCGAGACGCTCCATCTCCTCGTAATCGAGCAGCCCGTCCTCGCGGCGCACGCCGTACTGCACGGCGCGGAACCATTTGCCGGACAGGTTGGGCGCCGCGCCATGGGTCAGATGGCCGCCGGCCGCGAGGCTCATGCCCAGCACCGTATCGCCGGGCGAAAGCAGCGCCAGGAAGACCGCCTGATTGGCCTGCGCGCCGGAATGGGGCTGCACATTGGCGAAGGCGCAGCCGAATAGCTGCTTCGCCCGGTCGATGGCGAGCTGCTCGGCGACATCGACCTCGACGCAGCCACCGTAATACCGCCGCCCCGGATAGCCTTCGGCGTATTTATTGGTCAGCACCGAGCCTTGCGCCTCCAGCACGGCGGCGGAGACGATGTTCTCGCTGGCGATCAGCTCGATCCCGTCCTGCTGGCGGTCCCATTCGCGGCCGATCGCGGCGGCCAGGGCGGGATCGGTCTCGGCGAGCGGGGCGGCGAAGAAACGGTCGAGGCTCATTTCATGCTCCTGAAGCGGGCGCCAGCTTGGCGAGGCGGCGGTCGTGGCGGCCGCCTTCGTAGGCGGTGGCGAGGAAGGTGCGAAGGGCTGCCTCGGCGGTGGCGGCATCGATCAGCCGTGCCCCCAGAGCCAGCACATTGGCGTTGTTATGCGCCCGCGCCAGCCCCGCCGCCTCGGCCGAATTGACCAGGGCGCAGCGTATCGCGGCATGGCGGTTGGCAGCGATCGACATGCCGATGCCGCTGCCGCAGACCAGCAGGCCGAAGCCGGCCGCGCCGCTCTCCAGCGCCTCGGCGACGCGATGGGCGTAATCGGGGTAATCGACGCTGTCCGGCCCCGAAGTGCCGCAATCGAGCACGGCATGGCCGGCCGCGCGCAGCCGGGCGGCGAGATGGTCCTTCAGCGCGAAACCGGCATGGTCGGCGCCTAGCGCTATGGCCACGGGAGCGATGGCAAGCGGCGCCGCGCCGGCATCGGGATCGGCATCGGGATCGGGATCGGAGGGGGGGGCGGGTGCGGTCATGAACCGGACCCTCTAAAGCATCGGGCAGGCGCGAGAAAGGCCCCCACCGCATCCGGGGATTGCGCGGGATGCGGGGAAGGCCCCGGCGGCGGCGCCCTATTGCAGGGCTTCCCCGCGCAGCGCCAGGAAGGCCGGCACCTGTTGCAGCGCATCCGCCTGGGCCGCCGGGTTATTGCCGGCATGGGCATGCCCGACATTGCCCGGGGTTTCGGAGAGGTCGGTCATGACATGCACCGGATCGCGCGGCGCGTCGAAATCATGCCAGGCGCCGGGATAGACGATCAGGCGGATGCGATCGGGAAACCGCGCCGCGAGCGCCCGGCAGGGCGCGGCCGGGGTCCAGTCATCCTTCGCGCCGACCAGGATCAGCATCGGCCCCGAAGGCGCCCAATGCGGCGTGTCGAGCCGTGCCCGGCAGCCCGGGTAGAACCCCACGAACCGGCTGAACAGCCCCGGCGGGTCGATCTTCCGCGCCGCATTGGCGGTGGCGAGCGTCGTGCTGGCGCCATTGGAAAAGCCGATCAGCGCCACGCCCCCCGCCGGCACGCCGGGCTGGGCCTGCAGCCAGCGTCCGGCGGCGATCGCATCGGCCCGGCGCAGCCCGTTCGGGGTCGCGACGCGATGATGGACATGGCACTGCCCGCCCACCCCGCGCGAGCCGAAACTATCGGGCAGCAGCACGACATGCCCGGCCTTGGCCAGCGCCACCGCCCATTGCCCGTCGCGCCGCGCGAAAGGCCCGCCGCAGCCATGCAACTCCACCACCCCGACCGGGCGGGCGGCGCCTTCGGGGATCACCGTGCCGGGCGGCGGGCGCACCAGAGCGGCCTCCAGCACGACGCCGTCGGGGCCGGGGATGCTGACCCGCGCGACCGGGACATGGGCGTGATGGAGAAAGGCGAGAAGCAGGAGGAAGGAGTGCATGCCCCCTGCCTAGCACGCAGTTTCGCCGCCATGGGTTTCGCTTTGTAAGCGGGGCGATACTATAGGTTTCATCCCACCCGACCGAGGAGTGCCGGCGATGACCACGGCAAGATTTCCCGCGCTGCGCATGCGCCGCAACCGCCACGATGCCTGGACCCGCCGGCTGGTGGCGGAAAACCGCCTCTCGGTCGACGATCTGATCTGGCCGATCTTTCTGATCGAGGGCGAGAACCGCGTGACCGAGGTCGAGGCGATGCCCGGCGTGGTGCGCGTCACCATCGACCGTCTCGCCGCCCATGTCGCCCCGGCGGCCGGGCTCGGCATTCCCGCGATCGCTTTGTTTCCGGCAACCCCTGCCGAGAAGAAAGACAGCGAGGGCAGCGAGAGCGGCAATCCGGATAATCTGATGTGCCGCGCGGCGCGGCTGCTGAAGCGGGAATTTCCCGATATCGGGCTGATCGGCGATGTCGCCCTCGACCCCTATACCGATCACGGCCATGACGGGGTGATCCGCGACGGCTATGTCGCCAATGACGAGAGCGTGCGGGTGCTGAGCCGCCAGGCGCTGGTGCAGGCCGAGGCCGGCATCGACGTGATCGCGCCATCCGACATGATGGACGGGCGGGTGGCGGCGATCCGCCAGACGCTCGATCAGGCCGGCCTGATCCATACCAGGATCATGAGCTATGCCGCGAAATACGCGAGTGCCTTCTACAACCCGTTCCGCGACGCGCTGGGCTCCGGCGGGGCGCTGAAGGGGGATAAGAAAACCTACCAGATGGACCCGGCCAATGGCGACGAGGCGCTGCGCGAGGTGGCCCTCGACCTCGCCGAGGGCGCCGACATGGTGATGGTCAAGCCCGGCCTGCCCTATCTGGATATCGTGCGCCGCGTGCATGAGCGCTTCGCCGTGCCGACTTTCGCCTATCAGGTCTCCGGCGAATACGCGATGGTGATGGCCGCGGTGCGCCATGGCTGGCTCGATCATGACAAGGCGATGATGGAAACGCTGCTGGCCTTCAAGCGGGCCGGAGCGGCCGGGGTGCTGAGCTATTTCGCCCCGGCGGCGGCGGCGTTGCTGGCCCGGGGCTGAGCCGTGCCGCGCCCCGGGATCGCCTGCATCACCGATGCGCAGGTCCATCTCTGGGAGGCGGATCGCCCGGATCGCCCCTGGGCGCCGGGCGGGCATGCCAATGCCCATCCGCTGCCGGCGTTTTCTGCCGCCGAATTGCTCGCCGAGATGGACGCCGCCGGCATCGACCGGGTGGTGATCGTGCCGCCATCGTGGGAGGGCGAGCGCAACGACCTGGCGCTGGCCGCCGCCGCCGCGCATCCGGCGCGATTCGCCGTGATGGGACGCTTTCCCATCGATCCGGCGCGGGCCGGCGAACTGGCAGGCTGGCGCGCCCGGCCCGGCATGCTGGGGCTACGCTTCGTCCACCGCGCCGGGCAGGATTTCCTCGATCCCGGCATCGCCGACGGGATCTGGGCGGCGGCCGAGCGGCACGGCCTGCCGGTGATGCTCTCCGCGCCCAGCCAATTGGCCAATATCGCCCGCATCGCCCGCGCCCATCCTGGGCTGCGCATCGTCATCGACCATATGGCGATCCCGCGCGAGGCGCAGGACGCGCCGGCCTTCGCCCATATCCCGGCGCTGTGCGCGCTGGCCGCCCTGCCCAATATCGCGGTCAAGGCCTCCGCCCTGCCGCGCTTCACCGCCGCCCCCTTCCCGTTCACGCCGGTGCATGCGCCGCTGCGCCGGGTGGTCGCGGCATTCGGGCCGCGCCGGGTTTTCTGGGGCACCGACCTGACCGGCCTGCCCTGCTCCTATGCCGAGGCGCTCGATTTCATCGACGCGGCGCTGCCCGATCTCGGCACCGAGGATCGTGCCTGGCTGCTGGGGCGCGGCATCGCCGCCTGGCTGGGCTGGCCCGACCCCTCCGGCGGGCTCGCGCCCCGCGCCGGCACGTCATCCAGGCCTTGACGCCGCCGAGAACGCGCTTAGCTTAGGCGCGAAAGTGTAGCCAACGCTACATTCTGTGCGGATTGCTGCATGCCGATGAGCGATACCACGATCCCCGAACCCCATCGCGCGATCCCCGAAGCGCGGGCCGCCTCCGGCCTCAGCGCGCGCACCATCGCCGCCGGCCATGCCGTGCTGGATGGAAGTCGGCGCGGCCCCGCCGCCATGCTGCCCTTCATCGGCCCGGCCGTGGTCGCCTCCATCGCCTATATGGACCCCGGCAATTTCGCGACCAACATCCAGGCCGGGGCGAGTTACGGCTATCTGCTGCTCTGGGTCGTGGTGCTGGCCAATATGCTGGCCATGCTGTTTCAGGCGGTTTCGGCGCGGATCGGCATCGCCACCGGGGCGAGCCTGGCCGAACTCAGCCGCCGCCATTTCCCCGCGCCGCTGGTGCTGGGCATGTGGGCGATCAGCGAGGTGGCGGCGATGGCGACCGATCTGGCGGAATCGATCGGCGCCGCGATCGGCCTGCATCTGCTGGTCGGCCTGCCGCTGCTGGGCGGGCTGGTGCTGACCTTCGCCGCCACCTGGGCGATGCTGTCGCTGCAAGGGCGCGGCTTCCGCCCGATCGAACTGCTGATCGGCGGCTTTATCGGCGTGATCGGCCTCGCTTATCTGATCGAAATGGTCATCGCCCCGCCCGACTGGCGCGCCTTTGCCTTCCATTCCGTGGTGCCGGGCCTGGCCGGGCCTGACAGCCTGACGCTCGCGGTCGGCATCATCGGCGCGACGGTGATGCCGCATGCGATCTATCTGCATTCCAACCTGACGCAGAACCGCGTGCCGGCGCGCAATGCCGGAGAGCGGGCGAAGCTGATCCGCTATTCCAATCGGGAGGTGGTGGTCGCGCTCGGCGTGGCCGGGCTGATTAACATGGCGATGCTGGCCTCGGCCGCCAGCGCCTTCCATATCGGCCATTCCACCATCGCCAGCATCGAAACCGCCTATCACACGCTGGTGCCGCTGCTCGGCGCCGGCGCGGGTGTCGCCTTCATGGCGGCGCTGCTCGCCTCCGGCCTGTCCTCCTCGGTGGTCGGCACCATGGCCGGCCAGGCGATCATGCGCGACTTCACCGGCTGGCGGCTGAAACTTTGGATCCGCCGGGCGCTGACCATGTTGCCGGCGGTGGTGGTGGTGGCGCTCGGCGTCGATGCGACGCGCGCCCTGGTGCTCAGCCAGGTGGTGCTCAGCCTGGCCTTGCCGGTGCCGATGCTGGCCCTGCTGGCGCTGGCCGGACGGACGGACGTGATGGGCGCGTCGGCGTTGGCCCGGCCGGCAATGGCGCTGGTGGCGATCGGGGCGGCGATCGTGCTGGCGCTGAATGTCGTGCTTCTGCTGTCCACCGCGGGATTTGCCCAGCCCGGTCTGGGCTAGCCCATGGCCAGCGACACCCTGCCCGCCGAGCCGACCCAGGCGCGCCGCTTCGGCAAGGCGCGCAGCGCCCAGTCGGCCGCCCTGCACGAGGATTATGTCGAACTGATCTCCGATCTGCTGGAGGCCGGCGGCGAGGCGCGGCCGACCGATATCGCGCGCCGGCTGGGCGTGTCGCATGCCACCGCGATCAAGACGATCGGCCGGCTGAAGCGCGAGGGGCTGGCCATCTCCAAGCCCTATCGCGGCGTGTTCCTGACGCCGCTGGGCGAGGCGCTGGCGGGGCGGGTGCGCGCGCGCCATCGGCTGGTGGTGGCGGTGCTGTGCGCGCTCGGCGTGCCGCGCGAGGCGGCCGAGCAGGATGCCGAGGGGATCGAGCATCATGTCGGCGATGCCACGCTGGCCGCCTTCGCCCGCTTCCTGAAGGAGCGCGGCGGGGCGTAGGTGGCGCGCTTGCAGCGCCTTCACCGAAGGCGCCTTCGCGCCGGAACCGCCGCCATGCTATGCGGGATCGCGCGTCCCGTCCGGGAACGCCGCCCCACGCGCCGGATGAAATGACGATCCTGCATGGCTAGCTCCCATCCCGCGCCGAAACAGGGCTCGATCGGCCGGCGCACCTCCATCGCGGTCAGCTGGCTGATCCTCTGGCGCGCCATCTCGCGCGTGCTGGGCATCGGCACCACCATCGTGCTGGCAAGACTGCTGGTGCCGGCCGATTTCGGCATCGTCGCGATGGCCATGAGCGTGGAAGGGGCCATCCAGACCTTCGCGCTGTTTCCCGTGCACGACGCGCTGATGCGCCGGCGGGAGCGCGAAGCCCATCTCTACGACACCGCCTTCACCATTCAGGCCGCCCGCGCCATCGGCGTGGCGATCCTGCTGGCCATCGGCGCGCCCTTCGCGGCGGACTGGTTTCACGAGCCGCGCCTGCTGCCGCTGGTGCTGGTGCTGGCGATCAGCTCGGCGGCGAACGGTTTCGAGAATATCGGCATGGTCGATCTGCATCGCGAGATGCGCTTCGACGTCGATGTCAAAATCTCGGTCCTGCCCAGCCTGTTGCAGCTTCTGGTCACGCTGGGCGTCGCCTGGTTCACCCATAGCTACTGGGCGCTGCTGGCCGGCCTGACGGTGCGGCGCTTCACCCGGGTCGGCATGACCTATGCCTTTCTGCCGATGCGGCCGCGCTTCAGCCTTGCCGGCTGGCGCGACCTGATCGGGTTTTCCACCTGGCTGGCGATTATCGGCATCGTCAGCACGGTATGGGAACGCATCGATACCTTCGTGGTCGGGCCGATTTTCGGCCCGACCGGGCTCGGCCTTTATACGCTTGCCGCGCAGGTCGGCCGCCTGCCGATGACCGATCTGCTGGAGCCGGCCTTTGCCGCGATGTTCGCGAGCTTCGCCTCGACCGAGCGCAGCGGCGCGGCGGGCAGCGGCATGCGCCGCTCCCTGCTGGTGGCCGGCGCGCTGGTGATGCTGCTGGCGCCGATCACCCTGGTTCTGTCGGCCGAGGCGGCGCATTTCGTCACCCTGCTGCTGGGCGCGAAATGGGCGGCGACGGTGCCGTTGATCCAGGTGATGGCCTGGATGTGCCTGTTCGCGCCTTTGGGTTTCGTCGGCCGCTCGGCGCTGCTGGCCAGCGGGCGGGTGCGCAGCGTGTTTCTCATCGTCGTGGCCGCGACCCTGGTGCGCACGGTGCTGGTGGTGCTGGCCGGGCGCAGCGGCGCGCTCGGCCTGGTGATCTGGGCCGATGTCGCCGCCATCGCCTTCGAGGGGCTGGTCTTCGCCATCTATCTCGGCATCCACACCGATGGGGCGGGGCGGTTTCTGGCCGGCACGCTGCGCATGGCGGTGGCGCTGGGGCTCGCGACGCTGGCGCTGCGCGGCCTGGGTTGGGGCTGGCATGACGCGGCGCCGCCGCCGGGCGATGTGCTCGGCAGCGGCATCATGGGGCGCGGCGCGGCGGCGTTGCTGGCGCTGGCGCGCAGCGGGATGCTGGTCTGCGCGATCTATGGCGCGAGCCTGCTGGCCGGCTGGTGGCTATGCGGCCGTCCGGACGGGGCGGAACGGCTGATCGGGGCGACGCTTGCGGAAATGCTGCCCGCGCGGCTGCGTCGCGGCAAGGTCGCGCTCACTGATACGAAGCTGGCCGAAACCGCGCCGATCGGGCTGCCGCCATCGACGACGCCGGCCCCGATCGAGGCACCGGATACGCGCCCACCCGCGTAGAGCGCGATCGGCGAAGGCGGATGAACCGCCGGCGCGACGCACACGGCAAACCAAAAAAACCGAAGATCTGTCAGGCGCTTCGACGGGCGTCCGACGGACCCTCGCCGGGTGCGCCGCCCTCCCCCGCCGCGGGCAGCGCGGCGGTGGCGATCAGCGCCGCGCGCGCCTGTCCGTTCAGCCTTGCATAGGCCTCCACCACGCCGCTTTCCCGCCAGCCCAACGCGGCCGCGAAGCCGCGCAGCGGCGGCTGATCGACCAGGATCGCCAGCATCGCGCTGCGCCCGGCCCGCCGCGCCGCCGCAGCGGCCGCG
>JAGWRU010000253.1 GCA_028869595.1 Rhodospirillales bacterium | reverse complement strand
TAGATGGGGCGGGGGAAGCCATGTTGCATTGGCATGAACGTCATCATGGTCATGCAGTATTCGCATGATATGATCGGGGCAGCGGGGTTGACCTATCCGCAGGATACGCGGAATCGGGGGAGCTTCAGACCACGACGCGGATCGGTGCCGGCGCGTCGGTCACGGTCAGCGGCGTCCAGCCGGCGGCGTCGCCATCGGCCTGCGCGGCGATCGCCTCGCCGCGCACTTCCACCTGCCGCGCCCGCATTTGGCGCACGCCGGGCGCGCTGCCGAGCAGGTGCAGCGGCAGGAACGCGCCGTACATCAGCACTGCCCCGGGATCGGCTCGATCGAACAGCACGACCGAAAATCCGGGTTGATCAGGGTGGGCATCGCGAGCCACGCGATACCGCCCGCCATAGAGACAGCCTTTGCTGATGATCACGCTGCCCGCCTCGGTCTCCTGCCCGTCAACGGCGACGCGGATCGGTCCCGGGCGATAGCGCGCCGCCTCGCGCAGTGACTGCAAGACATAGGCACCGCGCCCCAGCCTGCGCTTCATCGGCAAGGAAAGCCGGTGCACCACCTGGGCATCGAAGCCGACGCCCAGCATCTGCACGAATAGCCGCGTGCCACGATCGGAGCGGGCATGGCCGGGCCAGAGCAGCCTGGTGCGCCCGAACGCAAGCGCTGCCGCGACGGCGCGCGGGGCGAAGGGGAGTTCAAGCTCATGCGCCAGCACATTCGCCGTGCCCAACGGAATGATGCCGAGTCGTGCGCTGCTGCCGGATAATCCGTTCGCCACCTCGGCGATGGTGCCATCGCCGCCCGCGGCCACCACCAGATCGGCGCCGGCCGCAGCGGCTTCACGGGCCAGGCGTTCGGCATCGCCTGCCTGCGTCGTCTCGGCGATTTCCACCCGTAGCCCGTTGGCCATCAATACATCGAGCACACGCCACAGCAGATGCGCCCGTCTGCGCCCGGCGGCGGGGTTGAAGACGATCACCACGAAACGATGCGCCGAATTCCCATTGGGAGTGAGCGTATCGCAACACTTCATGACGCAGCCATGGCATTTCCGTTGCTGCTTGATGAAATAGCAAGATTGGCAAAGATTTCGTTGCCGTCATGCAAGTTTCACTTCCCCGGCGCGCGCATGCGTCTATCCACTGCGCGCCATGACCGCAGCGCATTCGCCCCCGCACAGCGCCCGCATGCAATACCGCGCGATCTTCATTTCCGACACGCATCTGGGTACGCGCGGATGCCGCAGCGATTTTCTCGCTGATTTCCTGCACCGCGTTTCCTGCCAGCACCTCTATCTGGTCGGGGATATCATCGACGGATGGCGCCTGCGCAAATCCTGGTATTGGGATGCCTCGCATGACGAAGTATTGCGTCTGATCCTGCGCCATGCCCGCGCCGGCACCGAAGTCACCTATGTGCCCGGCAATCACGACGAGATGTTTCGCGCCTGGCTGCCGCTCGGGCTGGAGCTTGGCGGCATCCGGCTGCGCAAGGAAACCGCGCATACCACGAAAGACGGCAGGCGCCTGCTGGTGATTCACGGAGATGAATTCGACAGCGTGGTGCGCTACGCCAAATTCCTCGCGCTGCTGGGAGACTGGGCCTATGCCAGCGCGCTGGTGGTGAATCGCTGGTTCAATGCCGCGCGCCGCCGCTTCGGCTATCCGTATTGGTCGCTATCGGCCTGGCTGAAACGCCAGGTCAAGGAAGCGGTGAAGGCGATCGACCGTTTCGAATCGGCGCTGGCCGGCGAAGCGCGGCGGCGTGGCTTCGATGGCGTGGTATGCGGCCATATCCACCATGCCGAAATGCGCGAAGTCGGCGGTGTTCTCTACATCAATGACGGCGACTGGGTGGAAAGCTGCACCGCTCTGGTGGAGCATCACGACGGCAGGCTGGAGCTGATCGACTGGGCCGCGCTCAACCGCCTGTCCTTCTTCACCCCGCGCGCCAGCACGGCGGCCCTCCCTGCCTGACAGCGCCCCTTTGGTGGAGAACACGATGCTGCGTCCGGCTGCGTCGCATCGCATCCTGATCGTCAGCGATGCGTGGCGCCCACAGGTCAATGGCGTGGTGCGCACGCTTGCCACCATCGCGGCCGAGCTGGCGGCGATGGGTCATGTGGTCGAGGTGATCGGCCCGGATCGCTTCCGCACCATTCCCTGTCCGACCTATCCCGATATCGCGCTGTCACTTCTGCCGGCCCGCCGTCTGGCCCGGATGATCGAAGCGTTTCGCCCCGATGCGCTGCATATCGCAACCGAAGGTCCGCTGGGCCTGGCCGCTCGGCGCTGGGCGCGGCGCACCGGGTTTGCCTTCACGACCGCGTTTCACACCCGGTTTGCCGAATATATCCAGGCGCGCACCGGCCTGCCGGTGCGGCCGATCTATGCCTGGATGCGGCGTTTTCACGGCGCCGGCATGGGCACCATGGTCGCCACCGAAAGTCTCCGCCAGGAGCTTGCCGGACGCGGCTTTCGCAATATCCGCCCCTGGTCGCGCGGCGTCGATCTGTCGCTGTTCCGTCCTGAACCGCGCGAGAACTGGGCGTTGCCACGGCCGATCTTTCTTTATGTCGGCCGCGTCGCGGTGGAAAAGAATATCAGCGCGTTTCTCGATCTCGATCTGCCCGGCAGCAAGGTGGTGGTCGGGGGCGGTCCGCAGCTTGCCGCCTTGCAGCGCAGCTATCCGGATGCGCATTTCACCGGCCCGCGCCATGGCGAGGCGCTGGCCCGTGCCTATGCCGGGGCGGATGTCTTCGTCTTTCCCAGCCGCACCGACACGTTCGGCCTGGTCATCCTGGAAGCCTTGGCCTGCGGCACGCCGGTTGCCGCCTATCCGGTGACCGGGCCGAAGGATGTGCTGGCCGGTGCCGCCGGTCCGATCGGTGCCGTGCATGAGGATTTGCGGCAGGCGGCGCTGCAGGCGTTGCATGCGGATCGGGCGGCTTGTCGGATCCATGCCGAAGGCTATAGTTGGCGCGCCTGTGCGGAGATGTTTCTCTCGCATCTGGTGCCGATCGACGAGGCGGCCTAGGACCGAGCCTCTCAGGCAGCGATCGCGCCGGCATCGCGCAGATAGCCAAGCAGCGGCAGCAGCGGCAGACCGCAAATCGCATCCGTGCTGCCCTCGATCGCGGCAAAAAGCTGCATGCCCAAGGCTTCGATCCGATAGGCGCCGACACTGCCCAGCACTGCCTCTCCCTCCTCGGCGATATAGCGATCGAGGAAGGCATCGGAAAAATGGCGCATGGTGAGTTTCGGTTCGGCAAGATGATGCCAGACCCGGGTGCCGGCGCGAAAACACACCAAGGCGGTCGGCAGGTGATGCGTCTGCCCGCGCAGCGCCAGAAGCTGCGCGCGCGCGGCGGCGAGATCGGGCGGCTTGTCGAACCAGCGATCGCCGCATACCAGCATCTGATCGGCACCGACCACCCAAGCATCGGGGTGGCGGGCGGAAACCCGGCGCGCTTTCATCCCGGCGAGCAACAGCGCGACCTCGCCGGCCTGGCTGCCTTCGGCGCGGCCAGCCTGCTTGGCGGCATCCTCGTCGACGGAGGCGATCTCGACCGTGAAATCGACCCCGGCCTGGCGCAGCAGATGCTGCCGCGCCGTGGATCCGCTGGCCAGGATGATACGCTGCGGGGGCGCACTCATGATTGGGGCATCGGGGCTTGTTTACGCTGACGTTCGTGCCAAGCATCCATCAATTGCAACACGGTTGCCGCCGTCTCCTCGATCGATCGGCGGGTGACGTCGATCACCGGCCAGCCATGGCGGGTGCATAGCCGACGCGCCCAGAGCAGCTCTGCCTTCACCGCATCCTCGTCGACATATTCGGTCTCGGTCTGGCGCACCGCCCCGGTGCCGGCTCCCGCGCCGATCAGACGCAGCCGATGGCGGCGGATTTCGATCAAGGCGGCGGGCTCCAGCGTCAGGCCGATCACCGGACAATGCGGATGATCGAGCCCGGGTGGCTCCGGCAGGCCCGGCACCAGGGGGATATTGGCTGCCTTGATGCCGCGATTAGCGAGATAGAAGCAGGTCGGGGTCTTGGAACTGCGCGAGACGCCGATCAGCACGACATCCGCCCCGGCCAGGCCGGGCTGGGCCTGGCCGTCATCATGGGCCAGCACGTAATGCATGGCATCGATGCGACGGAAATAATCGGCATTCAGGGCATATTGCTTCCCAGGTCGGGCCGCACCTTGTTCGCCGATCTGTTCCTGCAGCAGCGCCATGACCGGGTCGAGCACATGCACCAGCGACACGTTCAGCCGCCGGCAGGTGGTTTCCAGCTCCAGCCGCAGCGCCTTGTCGAGCAGGGTGGAAAGAACCGGGCCGGGCTCGGACTCGATCCCCTCCAGCACGCGATGCAGCTGAAACCGCGTGCGGATCAGGCTCCAGCGATGATGCACGATCGAGACATGCTCGAACTGCGCGGTGGTGGCCCGGGCGATGGCGTTCAATGTCTCGCCGGTCGCGTCGGAAACGAGGTGGAGGTTGAGGCGTTCGATGCTCATGCGCATAGGCTAGCAAGCCTGGGAGAATTGGGGATAGCGGGGATGAAATCCCGCCATTGGTCCCGACCGGCGTGGCAGGGGGGATAACCAGCCGATTTGCCGCTACGTGGACAATTTGCGGAGGGGTCGATCGGCACTCCGGGGACTTGCGGGATTCCCGATTGGATATCAGATGGTTGGACATGAGCAGTTCTGTGGATGAAACAGGGATGGCCCGGGGAGAGCGGGGTACCCCGTTATCCACAGGGTCTATCTACCCTCCCCAACTCTTTAATCTCTTTCTTTTTTGCTAAGCGGAGAGGCATGAGCGTGAAACCGATCCTCTCTGCCCTGGCCGGTGAACCGGTCTGGCCGCCCCCGGTCTGGCTGATGCGCCAGGCCGGGCGCTATCTGCCGGAATACCGGGCGATCCGTGAAAAAGCCGGCGATTTCATTACATTATGCACCAGTCCGGAATGGGCGGCCGAGGTAACGCTGCAACCGGTACGGCGTTTCGGCGTGGATGCGGCGATCCTGTTCAGCGATATTCTGATGCTGCCCTGGGCGCTGGGCCAGGGGCTGCGCTTCGCCGAGGGGGAAGGGCCGCGCTTGCCGCCTTTGCGCGATGCGGCAGCCCTCGCAGCCCTCGATCCGGGCCGGCTGGATGGCGCGATCGCACCGATCCTGGAGACGGTGGCCAAGGTGCGAGCCGCGCTGGATGACCGCACCGCCCTGATCGGCTTTGCCGGCGCGCCGTTCACGGTTGCGTGCTACATGGTGGAAGGCCGGGGATCGAGCGATTTTGCCGCGACCAAAGCCATGGCCTATGGCGATCCTGCCCTGTTTGCCGCCCTGATCGATCTGCTGACCGAGAGCACGATTGCCTATCTGTCGGCGCAGATCCTGGCCGGGGCGGAGGTGGTGATGCTGTTCGATTCCTGGGCCGGCATGCTCGCCCCGGATCTGTTCCGCGCCCATGTCATCGCGCCGGCGGCCCGCATCGCGCAGGCCTTGCGCACCCGTCACCCGACGGTGCGCCGGATCGGCTTTCCCCGCCTCGCCGGCATGATGCTGGGCGAATATGCTGCGGCAACCGGCATGGACGGGCTGGGCATGGATAGTGCCACGGATCCGCGCGCGGCACGGGCGGCGGTGGGGCCGGATATCGCGCTGCAAGGAAATCTCGATCCGCTGGCGCTGGTTGCCGGCGGTGCCGCACAGCGAGACGGGGTGGCGGCGATCCTGGCCGCGGCGCGCGGCCACCCGACGATCTTCAATCTCGGGCATGGCATCGTGCCGCATACCCCGCCATCCCATGTCGCGACGTTGATGGAGCAGGTTCGTGCCGGATGATCTTTCCGCCAGACGGTCCCGTTTGGCCGTGGTGCTGTTCAATCTCGGCGGACCCGACCGGCCGGAGGCGATTTACCCGTTTCTGCGCAACCTGTTCTCCGATCCGGCAATTCTGCGTGTGCCGTTTTTCGTGCGGCCGATCCTCGCGCGCATCATCGCGCGCGCCAGGCGGGAGCCGGCGACGGCGAATTACGCGCTGCTGGGCGGGCGTTCGCCCTTGCTGGGGCTGACGCAGAAGCAGGCGGATGCCTTGCAGGCCCGGCTTGCCGCCGAGGATCCGGATCGAGAGGTACGCTGCTTCATCGCCATGCGCTACTGGCATCCATTCGCCGCCGATGTCGCCCGCGAGATCGCCGCATGGGCGCCGGAACACGTGTTGCTGGTGCCGCTCTATCCGCATTATTCGACCACGACGACCGGCAGTTCGCTGACTGATTGGCGGGAATCTGCCGCTCGTGCCGGGCTGGTCGCCGAGACCACGACCTTGTGCTGCTATCCCGAGGATGCCGCATATATCGCTGCTGAAGCGCAGCGTCTGACGCTGGCTTACGCCCAGGCCCAGGCCAGCCTGCCGGTGGGGGTGGGGTTGCGCGTGTTGTTCTCCGCCCACGGTCTGCCGCAATCCATCGTCGATGCCGGCGATCCCTATGCCTGGCAGATCGAGCGGACCGCCCAGGCCGTACTGGCGGCCTGGGGTACCACGGCGATCGACTGGCAGATCTGCTATCAATCCCGCGCCACCCCGCAGAAATGGCTGGAACCCAGCACCGAACAGGCGATCGAGAAAGCCG
>JAGWRU010000252.1 GCA_028869595.1 Rhodospirillales bacterium | reverse complement strand
TGTTGTGCGTCACGATGGCGATGGTGAAGTCGTGCTTCAGCTCGTCAATCAGCTCCTCGACCTTCAGCGTCGAGATCGGATCGAGTGCCGAGGTCGGCTCGTCGAACAGGATCACCTCGGGCCGCACGGCGATGGTGCGCGCGATGCACAGGCGCTGCTGCTGGCCGCCCGACAGCCCCATGGCCGGCGCGCCGAGCCGGTCCTTCACCTCGCCCCACAGCGCGGCGCGGGTCAGCGACCATTCCACCCGCTCCTCCATTTCCGCGCGGGAGGGACGCTCATGCAGGCGGACGCCGAAGGTGATGTTCTCGCGGATCGACATCGGAAACGGCGTCGGCTTCTGAAACACCATGCCGATGCGCGAGCGCAGAATGTTCAGATCGACGCCCGAACCGATCACGTTCATGTCGTCCAGCATCACCTCGCCGGTGGCGCGCTGGCCGGGATAGAGATCGTACATGCGGTTGAGGCAGCGCAGCAGGGTCGATTTGCCGCAGCCCGACGGGCCGATCATGCCGGTCACCTGCCGCTCGGGGAAATTGAGCGTGATGCTCTTCAGGGCCCGGTTCTGGCCGTAGAAGAAGTCCAGGTTGCGAATGGCGATCTTCGCGGCGGCGGATGGCGGCGCCGCGGCGGCTTGCTGGGTCGGGGCGCTGTCGCTCATCGTCGTGCTCATCGCTGTGTCGTCTCCGGAAGATGCGCTCATCGTGCGGGCGATGCGTCAGGACGGGATTGGCGGGGCAGGGGGATCGGCATGGTCTCAGCGCGCTCCCTGTCGTTTCAGCAGCACCAGCCTTGCGCCGATGCTGATCGCCAGCACGATGAAAGTGACCAGGAAGGCCGCCGCATAGGCCAGCGCATTGGCGGCGGCGAAAGGCTCGTTGATGAAGGCCCAGATCGCATAGGTCAGATAGCCCACCGGCGAGCGCACGATCTGCCCCGACCACAGATAGGACGACCAGCCCGCCGTGTAGATCAGCGGCGCCGTCTCGCCCACCGAGATGGCGAAGGCGAGCAGCACGCCGGTGAGAATGCCCGGCATGGCGACCGGCAGGGAAATCTTCCAGGCCACCCGGCCTTCGCCGGCGCCCAGCGCATAGGCCGCTTCCTGCATCGCCGCCGGCACCTGGCTGAGCGCCAGTTCGGTGGTGCGGCAGATATAAGGCAGGCAGAGAATGGCCACCGTGATGCAGGCCGCGGCGAGCGAGAAATTCCAGCCCAGCCACTCGACCATCGTCACATAGCCGAAATAGCCGAGCACGATGGAGGGAACGCCGACCAGCACATCGGCCATGAAGCGGATGACGCGGGCGAACAGCGTATGGCTGAACTGCGCGGCATAAAGCCCCGCCGCGATGCCGAACGGCACCGCCAGCAGCATCGAGCCGACGCCGATCAGCAGCGTGCCCTCGATCGCGTTCAACAGCCCGCCGCCGGTCCCCTGCGTCACTTCCAGAAACACCGTCGGCGTCAGCGCGGAAATCCCGCGCACCATGACCATCAGCAGGATCCAGGACATGGCAAGGCCGAGCAGCCCGAACGCGATGCCGCACAGCGCCCAGCCGGTGCGCGAGCGGAGCTGGCGCCGGCGCATCCGGGCAATCCGCGCCGCCGCGTCGCGCGGCGAGATCGTGGTCATGGCATTCGCCGTCATGGCAGCCCCGCTGTTCATCGTCGGGCTGCTCATAGCCGGGCCTCCTTCAGCCCGGCGCGATAGAGCACCAACCTGGCGATGGTGTTGACGCCGACGGAAATCACCGACAGCACCAGCGCCACCTCGGCCAGCGAGCGCACCGCGAGCCCGGTCGGGTCCTGCAGCGCGCTGTCGAGCTGGGAGACGATGAAGGCGGCCATGGTCGAGATCGGCGAGTAGATATTGGGCGGCAGATAGTTCAGCGCATTGCCGCTGACCATCAGCACCGCCATCGTCTCGCCCAGCGCGCGGCCGGTGGCGAGGATGGTGACGCCGATCAGGATCTTGCGCACCCCGGGCAGCACCACCTGCCAGACCGTCTCGAACCGGGTCGCGCCGAGGGCTGCGGCGGATTCGCGCACCACCATCGGCTCCGCCAGAATGGCATCGCGCAAGGTCGCCGCGATCAGCGGCACAATCATCAGGGCCAGCACCACGCCCGCGGTCAGCAGGCCATAGCCGCTGCCGGTCGGGCCGGCGAAGAACGGGATGAAGCCCAGCAGGCGCTGCATGATCGGAAAGACCGTGTGGCCCATCAGCGGGATGAGTACCGCATAGCCCCACAGGCCGAACACTACCGAGGGCACGGCGGCCAGCAATTCGACCAGGAAGGAAAGCCACAGGCGCAGCCGCCCGGGCACCGCCTCGGCCAGGAAGATCGCCGCCCCCACGCCCACCGGCACCGCGATCAGCAGGGCGATCAGGGTCGAAAGCAGGGTGCCCGCGATCAGGAACAGAATGCCGTAATGCGCCCCCGGCAGCATCGCCACGCCGTTACGCATGATCGGCGTGCCATAGGTATTGCCCAGATTCCAGCTCGTGCCGACGATGAATTCCAGGCCGTTGAACTTGACGGCGGGCCAGTAATAGATCGCCAGGAACAGGATGACGGCAATCAGACTGGCCGGCAGGACACTGGCGAAGCCGATCAGGGTGCGGCGGAAATTCATCGGGAAACCCGTGCGTTGAAGCGATCTGGGCGAAGCGACAGGATGGCGCCGCCGGACCGGCCGGCGGCGCCCCCTTGTCTAGCAGATCGCGGCGGAAATCACTTGATTTCGGCGATCTGTGCCGCGCTCAGCGCCGCCGCCGAGGCGGGCAGCGGCACGAAGCTGACCGCTGCCATGAAGTGCGGCGCATTGCCACCGGTACCCGAGATCGCCCAGGTGAAGAATTTGCGCAGCTCGGCGGCCACGGCGGCGTTCGGCTGCTTGCTGTTCACGATCGCGTATTCGTAGTTGATGATCGGATAGGAGTCGTTGCCCGGCGCGAAGACCAGGCTCACCCGCTCATCCTTCGGCGTCTTGGCGGTCATCGCCGCCGCTGCGGCCTTCACCGCATCGACGTTCAGCGCCACGAACTTGCCGGCGCGGTTCTCCAGCAGCGCCTCGCCCAGCTTGCCCTCGGTGATCGCCTGCTTGAAGCTGACGCCGATATAGGCGATCGAGTACGGGTTGTTCTTGATCGCGTTGACCATGCCGGGATTGCCCTCGGCGCCGATCGCGCCCGGCGCGGCCGGCCAGCTGATCGTCGTGCCGTAGCCCACCGAATCCTGCCAGGCCGGGGTGGAGAAAGCGAGGTACTGGCTGAAGATGAAGGTATCGCCGCTGCCATCGGTGCGGTGCACGGTGATGATTTCGTGGTTGGGCAGCGCGACGCCCGGGTTCAGCTTGGCGATCGCCGGGTCGTTCCACTTGGTGATCTTGCCGCCATAGATGCCGGCCAGCACCGGGCCCGAGAATTTCAGGCTCTTATCGTTCAGCCCGGGCAGGTTGTAGTTGATCATCTGGCTGGAAATCGCCAGCGGAATGTTCAGCATGCCCGGGTTGCCTTCCGCGCCCAGCCCGCCCTGCACCGCCGGCCAGCTCACCGTGGTGCCGTAGGCGATGCTCTTCGCCCAGGACGGGGTGCTGTCGGTCAGGAACTGGGTGAAGATGAAGGTGTCGCCACTGCCGTCGGT
>JAGWRU010000251.1 GCA_028869595.1 Rhodospirillales bacterium | reverse complement strand
GGCGCCGGCCCGGCGCGGCGGCAGGGGGCGGGCGAAGCCGGCCAGGCGCGCGCCGCAGCGCTGGCGCTGGCTGCGCTGGCTGCTGATCGCGGCGATCTGGGGCAGCCTGGCGGTCAGCCTGCTGGTGCTGTGGTTCGCGCGCGACCTGCCGCGCCCGTCGGATGCGCTGGATGCCGCCCGCCGGCCGGGGCTGACGCTGCAAAGCCGTGGCGGGCAGGCCTTTGCCAGCTATGGCGATGTGGTCGGCGATTCGCTGCGCCTGTCGCAGATGCCGGCCTGGCTGCCGGAGGCGGCGGTGGCGGTGGAGGATCACCGATTCTGGAGCGAGCCGGGCATCGATCCGGTGGGTATCCTGCGCGCCGCCTTCGTCGATCTGACCTCCGGGCGGATCGTGCAGGGCGGTTCGACCATCACCCAGCAGGTGGCCAAGAATCTGTTTCTCAGCAATGCCCGCACGCTGAAGCGCAAGGTCCAGGAATTGCTGCTGACGCTGTGGCTGGAACATAGCTTCACCCGGCGCGAGATCCTGGAGATCTGGCTGAACCGCGTCTATCTCGGCTCCGGCGCCTGGGGGGTGGATGCGGCGGCGCGGATGTATTTCGGCATCTCCGCCCGGCACGTCAATCTGTGGCAGGCGGCGATGCTGGCCGGGCTGCCGCGCGCGCCGTCGCGTTTCAACCCGCGTGCCGACCCGCAGGCGGCGGCGGTGCGCACGCGCGAAGTGCTGTCGGCGATGGTGGCCGCGCATGACATCACCCAGGCCCAGGCGGATGCCGCGGCGGCGGCGATCCATTTCCCCGACAAGCCGCCCATGGCGCCGGGCTGGTTCGCCGACTGGGCCGCGCAATCGGCGGAGACGATCCTGCCGCCCAATGCCGATGCGGTGCTGCGCACCACGCTCGATCCCCGCCTGCAGCGCGCGGCGGAGCAGGCGTTAGAGACGACGCTGGCCGGGCCGGGCCGGCAGGACGGCGCGCATGAGGGCGCCGTGGTGGTGCTGGATGCGGCAACCGGGGCGGTGCGCGCGATGGTCGGCGGGGCCGATTATCGGCAATCCCCCTATAACCGCGCCGTGCTCGCCCGCCGCCAGCCGGGATCGTCGTTCAAGCCCTTCGTCTGGCTGGCGGCGCTGCAGGCCGGCATGCGTCCCGGCGACATGGTCGAGGATGCGCCGATCCGCATCGGCGACTGGGCCCCCAAGGATTTCGAGCGCCGCTATCTCGGCCCGGTGACGATGGAGGAGGCGCTGGCGCAATCGCTGAACACGGTGGCGGTGCGGCTGCTGCTGCGCGCCGGCGGGCCGCGCGTGGTGGCAAGCGTGGCGCATCGGCTGGGGATCGCCGATCGCCTGCCCGATAACGCCTCGATCGCGCTCGGCACCGCTAATGTCGGATTGCTGGAGATGGCCGGCGCCTATTGCACCTTCTTCAATGGCGGCCTGCGCGTCACCCCCTATGCGATCGATTCGGCAACCGCCGACGGCAAACCGGTGGCGCTCGATCGGCCGGCGCCGGTGGCGGTGATCTCGCCCGATCTGGCGGCGATGATGGTGCGCATGATGGCCGCCGTGGTGGCACGCGGTACCGGGCGCGCGGCGGCGGTGGCGGGGCAGGTGGTGGCCGGCAAGACCGGCACCACGCAGGATTACCGCGATGCCTGGTTCATCGGCGGCATCGATGGCGAGGTGATCGGCGTGTGGATGGGCAACGACCACGACACGCCGATGAAGAATGTCCAGGGCGGCACGCTGCCGGCGCAGGTGTTTCACGCGGTGGCCGAGGCGGTGGCCCATTAATCCCGCCGCCAGGGATTGTCACTTCCGGGGATCGGCACGTCCGGGGATCATCACGCGATGCGGAGCGCGGCGGTCGCCGGTCCGGCCTGCGCTGCGCGCCGCCGCGGAACCTGCTACATGCGGCGGCGACGAAGGAGAGCGTGCGTGCGCAATGCGTGGCAGGGCCAGGTGCTGGCCGGCATGGGGCTGGGTGCCCTGGCCTATGCGATGTTCTCGGTGCACGATGCCGGCATCAAATGGCTGGTTGCGATCTTGCCGGTCTGGCAGGTCGTCTGGGTGCGATCCGGCCTGATCACCGCCTTCTGCCTGCTCACCGGGCGGACGCGGCTGGTGGAGCGGGCGATCGCCTCGCCGGTGCGCGCCACCTCGCTGTGGCGCGGCATCATGGTGCTGGTGGCCTGGCTGTTCTACTTCACCGCCTCGCGCCGCCTGCCGCTGGCGCAGATGACCAGCCTTTATTTCGCAGCCCCCTTGATGGTGACGGTGATGGCCGCGCCGATGCTGGGCGAACGGGTCAGCCGCGGGCGCTGGGCGGCGGTGGCGCTGGGCTTCGCCGGCGTCATGCTGGCTTCCGATCCGGGCGGGGTGCGCGCCTCGCTGCCGGCGGCGATGGTGCTGCTGGCCGCCGCGCTCTGGGCCTATGGCGTGATCCTGATGCGCAAAGTGGCGCGGCATGAGCCATCGATCGTGCAGGTTTTCGTGACCAATGCCTGTTTTTTCGTAAGCACCACGATCCCGACACTGTGGCTGTGGCACCCCATGGCGCCCGGCCAGTGGCTGCTGCTGGGCGGCGTCGCGGCGATTGGCGGGCTGGCCCAGTTCACCCTGTTCGAGGGCGCGCGCTTCGCCCCGGCCTCGGTGCTGGCGACGGTCGAATATTCCTCGCTGATCTGGGCCTTCTTGCTGGGGGCATTGATCTGGGGCGATGATCCGACCCGCCCGGTGCTGCTGGGCGCGGCGCTGATCGTCGCCGCCGGGGTGCTGCTGCTGGCGATGGAGCGCCGCTCGTCCGCCTGATCGGAGACATCGATGTCCGACGCCATCGCCATCATCGCTGCCGGCGCCATGGGCAGCGCGGTCGCCGCCTGTCTGACGGCCGAGGGTCGTACGGTGCGTACCTGTCTTGCCGGACGCAGCGATGCCTCCCGCGCGCGGGCGGCGAAGGCCGGCATGGTGGATGCCGATCTCGCCACGATCGCGCAAAGCCGGGTGATCCTGTCGATCCTGCCGCCCGGCGAGGCGCTGGGTCTGGCGCGATCGCTCGCCCCTTTCCTTGCCGGTGCGCCGGCAGCGGCCAGAGCGGTCTTCGCCGATTGCAACGCCATCGCCCCGGCCAGCATGCACGCCGTCGCGGCGGCGCTGGCGCCGAGCGGCTGTGCGGTGGTGGATGGGGCGATCATCGGCCCGCCGCCGCATCCGGGCGGTGCCGGCACGAAACTCTATCTGGCGGGCGAGGCGGCGCCGCGCCTGGCCGATCTGGCCGTGCCGGGGCTGGTTGTGCGGGTGATGGATGCGCCGCTCGGTGCCGCATCCGCCCTGAAAATGAGCTATGCCGGCATCACCAAAGGCTTCACCGCGCTGGGGGCGGCGATGATGCTGGCCGCCGAGGCAGCCGGTGCCGCGCCGGCTTTGCACGCCGAACTGAGCGAGAGTCAGCTTCCCCTGCTGTCCTGGCTGAGCGGACAGATGCCGAAAATGCCCGACAAAGCCTATCGCTGGGTGGCGGAGATGGAGGAGATCGCGGCCTTCATCCCGCCTGCCGCCGAGGCTGCGCCGATCTATCGGGCGATCGCCGCTTTCTACGCCGCGATTGCCGCCGATCACCGCGATGGCGGTGCGGCGGTCGCGGCGCTGATGCAATTCTGCAGCCAGGAGAAAGGCCGATGATCGCCGGCATGTTCCGTACCCCGCCGATGGATCGGGTGATCTATGGCCACGATTTCGCCGAGGCCGCCGCCGCCGAGGCGGAGCGGCTGGGTGCGCGGCGCGTGCTGGTGCTGGCCGGTTCCACCCTGGCGCGTCAGACCGATCTGCTGGCCCGGCTGGAGGCGGCGCTGGGCGCGCGCCACGCGGCGAGCCTGACCGGCATCGCCGCCCATACGCCACGCGCCGATGTGCTGCGCGCGGCGGTGGCGGCGCGGGCGGCGGGCGCCGATCTGCTGATGACGCTGGGCGGCGGCTCGGTGACGGATACGGCCAAGATGGTGGCGCTGGCACTGGGCAACGGGGTTGAACGGCTGGAGGATTTCGACCGCCTTCGTGCCGAGATCCGCGCCGATGGCAGCACGTATCGGCCCGAGGTGGCGGCCCCGCCGATCCGCACGGTGTGCATCCCGGTGACGCTCTCGGCCGGGGAATACACGCATTTCGCCGGCTGCACCGATCCGCTGCGCGGCCATAAGGACAGCTACGCGCATCCGTTGATGATGCCGGTTTCGGTCATCCTCGATCCCGCCGCGGCGCGCTTCACGCCGGAATGGCTGTTCCTGTCCACCGGCATCCGCGCCGTCGATCATGCGGTGGAGGATGTGCTGTCGGTCAACAGCCAGCCGCTATCGGATGGCGCCTCGCTGCATGCGCTGCGGCTGCTGGCGCCGGGGTTGCGCGCGGTGCGGGCGGATGCCGGCAACGATGCCGCCCGCCTCGATTGCCAGGTCGCGGCGTGGCTGTCGGTGATCGGCTCGCAGAATGGCGTGGCGAAAGGGGCGAGCCATGGCATCGGCCATGTGCTGGGCGGGCTGGCCGGCGTGCCGCATGGCTATACGTCCTGCGTCATGCTGGCGCATGTGCTGCGCTTCAACCGCGCGGTGAATGCGCCGCGCCAGGCCTGGGTGGCCGATGCGCTGGGCTGTCCCGGCCAGGATGCGGCGGATGCCGTCGCCGCGCTGATCGGCGATCTCGGCCTGCCCGCGCGTCTGCGCGATGTCGGGGTGAAGGCCGCACAGCTCGATGCGATCGCGGAAGGATCGCTGCATGATCGCTGGGTGCATACCAATCCGCGCAAACTGACCGGGGCGGCGGATGTGCGCGCGTTGCTGGACGCCGCCTGGTAGATCGCCTGTCGCTTTCGCCGCATCCGCCTGTTACAATCACATGCGCGCGCAATCGGAGCGCGGGCGGCGGATGCCGCGATGGGGCAGCAGGAGAGAATGGCAATGAGCGACGTGAAGATTCTGGGCATCGCGGGCAGTCTGCGCAAAGCCTCGTTCAATGCCGCCGCCTTGCGCGCCTGCCAGGGTCTGGCCCCTGCAGGCATGGCGATCGAAATTTTCGATATCGCATCGATCCCGCTTTATAACGAGGATCTGCGCGGCGAGGGCTTTCCACCGCCGGTGGTGGCGCTGCGGGCGGCGATCAAGGCGGCGGACGGGCTGCTGATTGCGACGCCGGAATATAATTATTCGGTTCCCGGCGTGCTGAAGAACGCCATCGACTGGGCTTCCCGCCCGCCGGAGCAGCCTTTCGACGGCAAGCCGATCGGCATTATCGGTGCCAGTGCCGGCGTGCTGGGCACTGCGCGCGCGCAATATCATCTGCGCCAGTGCTTCGTCTTCCTGAACGGCCATGTGATGAACCGGCCGGAAGTGATGATCGGCGGCGCGCAGAATAAATTCGCCGCCGATGGCAGCCTGACCGATGCCCCGACTCGCGACTTCATGGCCGCGCATCTGGTCGCCTTCCGCGACTGGGTGCTGCGGATGAAGTAGGGGGGAACCCCCCTACCTTTGCATCCCGTGATACTCGGCGTTCGGCATCATGTCGGTCGCCGAGGCCATGCGGTTCGACAGGTTGAAGAACGCCACCGTCTCGGCCAGATCGAACAGATCCTCGGCCGAGAGCCCGACATCGCGCAGCGCGGCGCGATCCGCATCCTCGATCAGCCAGGGCGTGGTGGTCATCTTCCAGGCGAAATCCAGCATCGCCCGCTGGCGCGCATCCAGCGCCGCGACGCGATAATTCAGCACCATCATCTCGCCCAGCTGCGCATCGCCCGACAGCGCCCGCACCGCCGCGCCATGCGCCACCAGGCAGTAATAGCAGCGATTGGCCGAGGAGACGACGACGGCCACCATCTCCCGCTCCAGCTTCGACAGGCCGGAGGGGGCGAGCATGATGTCGTTGTACATCGCCATGAAATGGCGCAGGCGCTGCGGCTTCAGGCTGTAGGCGCTGTAGACGTTGGGCACGAAGCCCAGCTTCTCCACGCATTTCGCCCAGATCGCCTTCAGATCGTCATCGAGCGTGGCCGGATCGGGCACGCCCAGTTTGGAGATATGCGCGGGCTGGCTCATTCGCCCAATACTTCCTTGTTGATGACGTTCTCCCGGTTCGGCTTGCCGTCCAGCACGCTCAGGATGTTCCGCGCCGTGGCGGCGGCCATTGCCTGCACCGCTTCCGCCGTGACGCCGGCCATATGCGGGGTGGAGATCACCGTATCCAGCGCCAGCAGCTTATTGGCCATCGGCGCCGGTTCGGTCGCGTAGACATCGAGCCCGGCGCCGGCGACATGCCCGCTGACCAGCGCGTCGTGCAGCGCCTGCTCGTCGATGATGCCGCCGCGCGCGGTATTGACCACGAACACGCCCTTCTTCATGCGTGCGAAGCGGGCGGCGTTGAACATGCCCACCGTCTCGGGGTTTTTCGGACAATGGATGGTGACGAAATCGGCGCGCGGCAGGGCGGCGTCGAGATCGCTCACCGCCTCGTATCCGGCCGCCGCGATGCTCGCTGCCGGAACATAGGGATCATAGACCAGCACGTTCATCTCCATTGCCGCGGCGCGCTTGGCCGAGCGTGTGCCGATCCGCCCGTAGCCCACCACCAGCACAGTCTTCTCGGCGATCTCGTACGGCAGGTAATGGTGGCGATCATTCCAGCGATCGTCGCGCACCAGATTGTCCATCAGCCGGCCGCGCTTGGCCAAGGCCAGCATCATGAACATCGCATGCTCGGCGACCGAGACGGAATTGGCGGTGCCCGCCGTCAGCAGCGGCACGCCGCGCGCGGTCAGCGCCGGCACTTCCACCGCGTCATAGCCGACGCCGATGCGCGCGACGACCTGCATGACCGGAGCGGCATCCATCTCCGCCTGACGAAAGGCGGTGGAGGACAGCGCGACGCCCGCGGCATCGGTGAGCAGGGGGCGGAAATCCTCCTGGCTGATCGTGCCCTGGAACACCACCATGTCGATATCGTCGCGCGCCTTCAGGATATCGGTGCCCGCGCGGCCCATGGTGTGGGGGACGAGGACTTTCTTGCGATTGGTCGACATCGGCGTTCCTTGAGCGAAAAGAGGAAAGGATCAGAGCTTGCTGGCAGCGGCGGCAAGATAGCTGCGGTTGGCCGTCGGGCTGATCAGGATCTCGTTCAGGCAGACATGGGCGGGCATGGTGGCGACGAAGCGGATCAGCGCGCCGCAATCCTCCGGCTGGACCATGCGCGCGCGCTCCTCGGCGCTGACCGGGTTGGGCCGGCGATCGAGGATCGGGGTTGCCACCTCGCCGGGGCAGATCGCGGTGGAGCGGATGTTATGCACGCACTCCTCCATGTTGATCGAATGGCTCATGGCGACGACGCCGTGCTTGGCGGCGGTGTACATCGGCCCCGATAGCGGGCTGACGAAGCGCCCGGCGAAGGAGGCGGTGTGGATCAGCAGCCCCGCCTTGGCCGGGCGCATCAAAGCCAGCGCGGCACGCGCGCAGAGGGCGGCGGAGGTCAGGTTGCCGCCGATGATCTCCTCGATCCCGTCGGCGGAAAGCTGGTTCCAGCGCCGGTCGCTGCGGTTGAGCCCGGCATTGTTCACCAGGATATCCAGCCGCCCAAAGGTCTTGGCGATGAAATCGGCGACAGCCTGCACGGCGGGCGCGCGCATCAGATCGGCGGGCTGGACATGGGCGGTGGCACCCTGGGCGCGCAGCCGGGCCGCGACATCCTCCAGCGGGCCGGCGCGCCGGCCGGTCAGGATCACGGTGCAGCCTTCCTCGGCCAAGGCGAAGGCTGCTGCCTCGCCGATGCCGGAGCCGGCGCCGGTGATCCAGGCAATCTGTCCTGCCAGCCGAGCCATGGTTGTTTCCCCCGTTCGCCCCGCCCGTGCGGGTGCGGCGGCATTCAACCGGGAGTACAACGCCGGAGCAAGGGGGCGCGCCGGGCGGGATCATTGCCGCCAGCGATCGACGTTCCTTCCCCCGGCCATCGGCGCTACATTCGGCGCATGGATGATCCGTACGACATTCTCGGGGTTGCGCGCGATGCCGATGCGCAGGCGTTGCGCACCGCGTATCGCCAATTGGCCAAGGCGCATCATCCCGACCTCAATCCCGGCGACAAGGCGGCCGAGGAGCGGTTCAAGGCGATTTCCGCCGCCCACGCCCTGCTCTCCGACGCGGAGCAGCGGGCCAAGTTCGATCGCGGGGAGATCGATGCGGCGGGCAACCCGAAGGCCGATCCGCGCCAATATTACCACGGCTATGCCGATGACCCGATGCGCGCCAAATACCGTGCCGGGCCAGCCGGCGCGACGGGCGCCTCGACCGGCGAGATCGACCCCGAGGATCTGGAGGATTTCTTCGCCCGCGCCTTCGGCGCGCAGGGCCGCACCCAGAGGGGCTTCACTGGACCGATCGATCAACACTTTACCATGACGGTCGATTTTCTCGATGCCGCCAGGGGCGCCACGCGCCGCCTGACCCTGCCCGATGGCAGCGTGCTGGATGTCGCCATTCCCGCCGGGCTGCGCGACGGCCAGCATCTGCGTCTGAAGGGCAAGGGAGCGGCCGGGCCGGACGGTGCGGCGCGCGGCGATGCGATCATCGAGGTCAATGTCGCGCCGCATCGGCTGTTCCGCCGGGAGGGGGATGACATCCTCCTCCCCCTGCCGGTCACGCTCCAGGAAGCGGTGCTGGGTGCCAGGATCGAAGTGCCGACCATCGCCGGGCCGATCCACATGACGATCCCGCCCAACACTGCGGATGGCAGCAGGCTGCGCCTGAAGGGGCGGGGCATTGGCGGCGGGCATCAATATGTCGAAATCCGCGTCGTGCTGCCGAGCGCGCCGGAACCGGCGCTGGCCGCCTTTCTGAAGGATTGGCAGCCTGCCCACCCCTTCGATCCGCGCAAGGGATTCGTCGTGTGAGCATGCATTTCGACATCGTGATCCGCCAGTTTCCCGATCTCGGGCCGGACGAGTTGCGGCATTGGATCGCCTGCGCCTGGGTGCGCCCGGATTTCACCGGACCGGCAGAGCAGGACTATGTGTTTCACGAGATCGACGTGGCCCGCGTGCGGCTGATCCATGATCTGATCCGCATTCTCGAAACGCCGGAGGCGATGGTGCCGGTGGTGCTCGGTCTGCTCGATCAGGTGTATGATCTGCGCGGTTCGCTGGACGCGCTCCGCCGCGCCGTCGCCGCCCAGCCGGAGCCGGTGCGCCGCGCGATTGCCGCCGCGGTGATGCCGTCCTTGTGACGGAGGCCTCTCGCGTCCCGCCCGTCCTTTCGCCGCAATCCGGGCTGCCTGTGGCGGTGTTCCAAGGACGGAGACGACAATGATCCGAACACTGCCTCGCATCCTGCGACTGATGGCGCTGGCTGCGGCCGTGACCTCTCTGGCGGGGTGTTATGCGCCGGACTGGCATGGTGGCCGGCCCGGCGATTACGGCCATGGGCCGGGCCCCGGCGGTCCCGGCTATGACGGGAACGGGCCCGGCGGCTATCGACCGGGCGGCTATGGGCCTGGCCCGGGTGGGCCCGGCGGTCCCGGCCCCGGGGATCATGGCGGCTGGCGCGGGCCGTAACGGCGCCGGCCAGCCGCGCCGAGGCTTTCTCGGCCTAAGTCAGCGTCGCGCGCCCGTATTGGAGCGGCATCTCGGGCTTCATCCCCAGCGTCCGCGCGACGCGCAGCGGCCAGGCCGGATCGGCCAGGGCGGCACGGGCCACCAGCACCAGATCGGCGCGGTCATTGGCGATGATTTCGGCGGCATGCGTCGCCTCGGTGATCAGCCCGACGGCGCCGGTGGCGATCTGCGCGCCATGCTTGATCGCCTCGGCATAGGGCACCTGATAGCCGGGATGCAGCGAGGGGATGCGCATCTCCGGCGAGATCCCGCCGGAGGAGCAATCGATCAGATCGACATCGCCGCGCGCCGCCAGCATGCGCGACAGCGCGACACTGTCCTCGATGCTCAGCCCGCCAGGGACGTGATCGACGCAGGAAAGCCGCACGAAAAGCGGCAGCTCCGCCGGCCATTCGGCGCGCACCGCGTCGATCGTCTCCATCAGGAAGCGCGCCCGACCGGCCAGATCGCCGCCATAGGCATCGTTGCGCCGGTTGCTGATCGGCGAGAGGAAGGAATGCAGCAGATAGCCGTGCGCGGCATGCACTTCGGCGATCTGAAACCCCGCCTCGCGCGCCATGCGGGCGGTGGCGGCGAACTGCGCCGCGATCTCGGCGATGCCGGCAGGGGTCAGCGCGGTGGGATCGGCGGCACCGGCGACGAAGGGAATGGCGCTGGGCGCCACGGTCTGCCAGCCGCCCTCCGCCGCCGGGATCGGCGCGCCGCCTTCCCAGGGGCGCTGCGAACTGGCCTTGCGTCCGGCATGGGCGATCTGAATGCCAGGCACCGAACCGCATTGCTTGATCACCGCGGCGATCCGCGCCGCCAGCGCCTGCTGCGGGCCGTCCCACAGCCCCAGGCAATAGGGCGTGATGCGCCCGATGGCCGAAACATGCGTCGCCTCGGTGAAGACGATGCCCGCGCCGCCTGCCGCGCGCGCGCCGAGATGCTGGATGTGCCAGTCGCTGCCCAGCCCGTCGGTGGCGCTGTATTGGCACATCGGGGCGATGGCGATGCGGTTGCGCGCGGTGATGCTGCGCAGCGTGATCGGCTGAAACAGCCGGGGCGTATGCGACATGAGGAGCCTTCGGGTTGGCAGCCCGCAACGGGCCGCAAGGGGGGAATGGCAAGGGAGATTGGGCCGCGCCGGGCCGAAACAAGTGCGCCGGCCCCATGCTGGCCCAGCGCCGCCCGGCTGGCCAGATGGCGCCGGGCGCAGGCGCGGACCGGCGGCGGAGCCGCGTGATCATCCCCTTGCTGGCGTGATAGGGTGCGCGGATGCAGATCCTCTCGATTCAATCCTGGGTGGCGTATGGCCATGTCGGCAATGCCGCGGCGGTCTTTCCCCTGCAATGCCTGGGCGCGGAGGTCTGGGCGGTGCATACCGTGCATTTCTCCAACCATCCCGGATACGGGGATTTCACCGGCCGCATCGCCCAGCCCGAGGAGGTGGCGGCGGTGATCGCCGGCATTGCCGCGCGCGGGGTGATGGGCAAGTGCGATGCGGTGCTGTCGGGCTATCTGGGCGATGCCGCGATGGGGCGGGTGATCCTGGATGCGGTGCGCAGCGTGCGGCGTGCCAATCCGGCCGCGCTATACGCCTGCGATCCGGTGATCGGCGACGATGCGCCCGGCATCTATGTCCGCCCGGGGATCGAGGCGTTCCTGCAGGAGGAGGCGGTGGCCGAGGCGGATATTCTGACGCCGAACCGCTTCGAGCTCGCCCGGCTGAGCGGGCAGGATTGCACGAGCCGCGTTCAGATCCTTGCCGCCATCGCCGCGCTGCGCGCCCGCATGCGCCCGGCCGGTCCGCGTCTGGTGCTGGTGACCAGCCTGATCACGCCGGAGACCGCGCCCGGCACGATCGGGCTGCTGGCGGCCGGCGATGAGGGCTGCTTCCTTCTGCAGACGCCGTTGCTGCCGATTGCAGCGAATGGCGCGGGCGATGCCATCGCCGCGCTGTTCCTGTTCCATGTGCTGGAAGGCGCGGGCGTGGCGGGCGCGTTGGAAAACGCGGCCTCGGCGATCCATGGCGTGCTGGCCCATACGGCGGCACGTGGGACGCGGGAATTGCAACTGATCGCCGCGCGGGCGGAATTCGCCGCCCCGTCGCGGCGATTTCGCGCGGAACGGTGCTAGGATCGTGGGCGCGATGCGCATCTATGGCCGCCTGTTCGCGATGCTGGGACGCGACCGCTGGACGGCGCTGGGCCTCAGCCTCGGCAATCTGCTGGTTGCGGCCTTGCAGTTTCTCAATCCTCTGCTGTTCGGACGGGTCGTGGCATTGCTTGCATCCTCCCGCCCGGGCGGCGATCCGTGGACGCGGATCGGCCCGTTGCTCGGCTGGTGGGGGGCGGTGGGCGTGGGCGGCATCGTCGGCAATCTCGCGGTTTCGCTGCTGACCGAACGCATGGCGCATCGCAACCGGCTGCGCGCCATGGGCAGCTTCTACGAGACCGCGCTGGCCCTGCCGCCGAGCTTTCACGGCGACACCCAGACCGGGCGGCTGATGAAGGTCATGCTCGGCGGCAGCGAAAGCCTGTTCAGCATCTGGCTGGTGTTCTTCCGCGACCAGCAGGCGACGTTCATCGCCACCCTGGTGCTGCTGCCTTTCACGCTGTTCATGAACTGGCGGCTGGCGCTGTCGCTGATCGTGCTGATCGTGCTGTCGGCGGCGGTGACCGCCTGGGTGATCCGCAAGACCCATCTCGGCCAGCAGCGGGCGGAGGCCTATATCTCCGCCCTGGCCGGCACCGCGCAGGATGCGCTGGCCAATGTCATCGTCGTGCAATCCTTCGGGCGCATGCGCGACGAGGTCGGCCGCTTCGGCGCCATCGCCCAGCGGGTGATCGAATATCAGTTCCCGGTGCTGAACTGGTGGGCCGCGATCAATGTGCTGACCCGCGCGGCCAGCACCCTGGCGGTGATCGCCATCGTCGCCATCGGCACCTGGCTGCACCTGCATGGCGCGGCCAGCATCACCGATCTGGTGGCGTTCACCGGGGTTGCGATGCTGTTGATCGGGCGGCTCGATTCCGCCATCTCCTTCATCGCCAGCCTGTTCTTCCGCATGCCGTCGCTGCATGAGTTTTTTGCCGTGCTGGATGCGGTCAGCAATGTGCCCGATGCGCCCGATGCCCCGGCCCTGGCGGTGAGGGCGGGCGAGATCTGCTTCGACCATGCGGGTTTTGCCTATCCGGGCGGCACGCTGGTGCTGCGCGATGTCAGCTTCACGGCGCGTTCCGGCAGCGTGACGGCACTGGTCGGTGAGACGGGGGCCGGGAAATCCACCGCGATGGCGCTGCTGCAACGGCTATGGGACCCGACCGAGGGGGCGATCCGCATCGACGGGCAGGATCTGCGCGAGGTCAGCCTGGCCAGCCTGCATGCCGCGATCGGCGTGGTGTTTCAGGACAGCCTGCTGTTCAATCGCACGATCCGCGAAAACCTGCTGGTCGGCCGCCCCGATGCGAGCGCGGAGGAGATCGAGCGCGCCGCGCGCCAGGCCGAGGCGCATGATTTCATCCTGCGTCAGCCCCAGGGCTATGACACGCTGGTCGGCGAACGCGGCGCCGGGCTGTCGGGCGGGCAGCGCCAGCGCCTGGCCATTGCGCGCGCCCTGTTGAAGGATCCGCCGATCCTGATTCTGGACGAAGCGACCTCCGCCCTCGATGCGGCGACCGAGGCGCGGGTGGCGCGCGCCCTCGCCGCGCTGATGAAGGGACGCACTACTTTCGTGATCGCCCATCGCCTGTCGACGGTGCGCGATGCCGATGAAATCCTGGTCTTCGATTCCGGCACCATCGTCGAGCGCGGCAGTTTCGCCGCCCTGGTGGCCGCGCGCGGACGCTTCGCCGATCTGGTCGCCAGCCAGCTCGCCTCGGTCGTATGATCGGCCGATGGCGGAATGTTGCGTTGCACGTATGAAATTTGCAGAGCGGCGGCAAGACGGCGCAGGATGATCCTCCGCCCGCCGGTATCGGGCCGGCGCGCATCGGATGGAGGGACGCCATGACGGTTGCCGCCATTCTGCACGACAAGGGACGTCACATCGTTGCCGTCGATCCCGCCGCGCGCATCGCCGAAGTGGTGGCGACGCTCGCGGCAAGGCGCATCGGTGCCGCCCCCGTCCTCGACCGTGCCGGGCAATTGCTCGGCATCGTCAGTGAACGCGATATCGTCATCGCCCTGGCGCAGCACGGCGCCGCCGCGCTGGACAGGACGGCGGCGCAGCTGATGACGCGCAATGTCTCCACCGCCAGCCCGGCAACCACCGTCAAGGAAGCGATGGCGATGATGACCGAGGGGCGCTTCCGCCATCTGCCGGTGATGGAGGCGGGGATGCTGGTCGGCATCGTCAGCATCGGCGACGTGGTGAAGGCGCGCATCGCCCAGCAGGCGCAGGACGTCGACAGTCTGCGCGCCTACGTGGCCGGCGCGGCCTGAGTTTCCCTTTCTGAACACGGCGGAGCTTCGGTATAGTCCGGCACCGAACTGTTCAGCGAAGGGAGGCTGCATGTCCTCGTCGATCAATCTGCCCAAGGCGCCGTCCTGGATCGCGGAATTCCGCGCCTTCGTGATGCGCGGCAACGTGATCGATCTTGCCGTCGGCATCATCATCGGCGCGGCCTTCACCGGCGTGGTCAACAGCCTGGTCAAGGACGTGATCAACCCGCTTATCGGGCTGCTGATCGGCGGCGTCGATTTCTCCAACGTCTTCGTCACGCTGAACGGCCAGCATTACGACACGCTGGCGGCGGCCCAGAAGGCCGGGGCGGCGACGCTCAATCTCGGCCTGTTCATCAACGCCATTATTCAGTTCCTGATCGTCAGCTTCGCCATCTTCTGGATGGTCAAGGTGCTGGGCCGCTTTGCCGCCAAGACGCCTGCCCCGCCCAGCAAGACGGAAGTGCTGCTGACCGAAATCCGCGACACGCTGCGCGAAAAGCCGGTCAGCTAGACGCGCATGCGCCTGCTGCGCCTTGTCGCGGCGCTGCTGGCGCTGGCGGTTCTTGCCGGCTGCGCCGGCGCCACGCCCGGACCCGCCGCATGCGGGTTGCGGCGCTGGACCGTGGCGCGGCTGATCGCGCGCGATAACCTGCTGCTGGTGCCGGTATGGATCGACACCAAGCCGAGCGTGCTGCTGCTCGATACCGGCGCCCAGCGCACCATCCTGACCGAGGCCGCGGTACGCCGTCTGCATCTGCGCACCGATCCGCTGCACATCACCCATACGGCCGGGATCGGTGGCGGCAGCAGCGATTTCGATGTCTGGGCCGGCAGTTTCATGCTGGGCCCGGCCAATGTGCCGATCGATCGGCTGGCGGTCGGGCATTTCCAGCTGCGCAATCTGGGCGACATCACCCCGGACGGGCTGCTGGGCAGCGATATCCTGTCGCAATTCGATATCGATCTCGACCCGCGGGCCGGGCGGATGACGCTGTATCGCGGCAGGCCGTGCGGGCCGGCGCGCCCGCTCTGGCAGGGGCAATACGAAAGCCTGCCCGATATCGGCCGTTACGGCGATCGCATCACCGTCGCGCTGGCGGTCAACGGGGTCGGTACCCGGGCGACGCTCGATACCGGCGCGCAGTTCACCGCCGTCGATCGCGGATTCGCCGAGCGGCTCGGCGCGCATTTCGCCACCGATCAGCGCATCGTCGCGCATGGCGCCTCGCCCGGGCAGATTTCCGTGCCGGCGCATCGCTTCGCGACGCTGCGGGTCGGCACGTTTTCGGTGCGCAATCCGGTGCTGCCGGTGGTCAGCCTGCCGAAAGGCGCGGGCGGGGCGTTGCTGGGCGGCGATTTTCTCGCCGGTCGCCGGGTCTGGCTGTCCTATCCCAGCGCGCATGTCTTCATCGCCACGCCGGGCGGCTGAGTGGTGGCTGCCGATGGGGGCTGCCGAGCGGGCCGCCGGGGTTTGACATCGCCTCGCTTGCTGGCACGGTGTCCGGCGGGAGGATCGTCATGGATTTCGCCTTCACGCCGGACCAGGAAGCCATCCGCGAGCATGTCGGCAGGCTCTGCGCCCGCTTCGGCGATGCCTATTGGATGGCGCGCGACCGCGACGCCACCTTCCCCGAGGAATTCTATCGCGCCATGGCCGAGGGCAACTGGCTGGGCATCGCCATGCCGGAGGAATATGGCGGCGCCGGGCTGGGCATCACCGAAGCCGCCATTCTGATGCAGGCCGTCGCCGAATCGGGGGCTGCGATGAGCGGCGCTTCGGCCATCCACATCAATATTTTCGGCCTGCATCCGGTCGTGGTGCACGGCACGGCCGAACAGAAGCGGCGCATGCTGCCGCCCTTGATCGCCGGCGAAGACAAGGCCTGTTTCGGTGTTACCGAGCCCGATGCCGGGCTGAACACCCTGGCGATCTCCACCAGGGCGGAAAAGCGCGGCGACCGGTATGTGGTGAACGGGCAGAAAATCTGGACCTCCACCGCGCAGGAGGCGAACCGCATCCTGCTGCTGGCCCGCACCACGCCGGCCGATCGCGTGGCGCGGCGCACCGACGGGCTGACCCTGTTCTACACCACGCTGGATCGCGCCCATGCCGAGGTGCGGCTGATCCACAAGATGGGCCGCCATGCCGTCGATTCGAACATGGTCTTCTTCTCCGGCATGGAAATCCCGGAGGAGGATCGCATCGGCGAGGAAGGGCAGGGGTTTCGCGCCATCCTGCACGGGCTGAACCCGGAACGCATCCTGATCGCGGCGGAGGCGATCGGCATTGGCCGCGTCGCCCTGGCGCGTGCCGCCCGCTATGCGCGCGAACGCGTGGTGTTCGGCCGGCCGATCGGCCAGAACCAGGCGATCCAGCATCCGCTGGCGAAGAACTGGGCGGAGCTGGAGGCGGCCAATCTGATGATGCTGAAAGCGGCGTCGCTGTACGATGCCGGGTCGGAATGCGGGGCGGAGGCGAATGCCGCGAAATATCTCGGCGCCGAAGCCGGCTGGCACGCCGCCGAGCAGGCGGTGATGACGCATGGCGGCATGGGCTATGCGCAGGAATATCAGGTCGAGCGCTATCTGCGCGAGGCGATGATCCCGCGTCTCGCCCCGATCAGCCCGCAACTGATCCTGAGCTATCTCGCGGAGCGGATGCTGGGCCTGCCGAAAAGCTATTGACGGAGGGCTACAGCAGGAACACCGCCATCCCGACCAGCAGCACGATCAGGGCGATGGTGCAGCCGACGGTGAAGCGGGTGAAGCTGCCCCAGAACCGCATCCGGTCGGCGAGGAACTGGTCCTGCGTTTCGGGGCCGGTGAAGACGGCGCTGTGTTCGGTCATCATTTCCTCGGTCCGGCTGCGCCCATTGCGGGCGTCGTTCAGCGTCACTGGCCCGGCAGTCTAGGAGAAAGCGGAAAGTTCCGGCAAGGGCGGCGGATTCATCAGGAAGGCCTGCGGCGCGGCACCGTCCGCCATCCCGGTGGCGAAGCGCCACAGCGCGGCGGGGTAGAGGCGGTGTTCCTGCACCAGCACCCGGGCTGCCAGCGTATCGGCGTCATCCTCCGCCAGCACCGGCACGGCGGCCTGAGCCAGGATCGGGCCTTCATCCATCCCCTCGGTCACCAGATGCACGGTGCAGCCATGCAGCTTCACCCCGGCGGCAAGCGCGCGTTCATGGGTGTGCAGCCCGGGAAAGACCGGCAGCAGGCTGGGATGGATGTTGAGCATCCGCCCGCGCCAGGCACCGACCAGAAACGGGCTCAGCAGGCGCAGATAGCCGGCCAGGCAGACGATCTCCACCCCGGCCGCGCGCAATTCCGTGTCGATCGCCGCTTCATGCGCGGCGCGGTCGCGCCCATAGGGGCGGTGGTCGATCGCCGCCGTCGCCACCCCGGCGGCAGCGGCCCGCGTCAGGCCGGCGGCATCGGCATTGTTCGACAGCACCAGGGCGATGGAAAACGGCGCCTCCGGCCGCGCCGCCGCATCGAGCAGGGCACCCAGATTGGACCCGCGCCCGCTGAGCAGCACGCCAACCCGCCGGCGCCGCGGTGTGGGCGTGCCGGCCGGCCGATCGGTTTCGCTCACGCCGGCCAGCCGGCGGGCAGGTCGATGCGCACGGCGGCCTCGCCTTCCTGCACCTCGATCGTGCCCAGGCGCAGCACGCGCTCGCCCTCGGCTTCCAGCAACCGGGTGGCGGTGGCGACATCCGCCTCGGCCACCACCAGGGCCATGCCGATGCCGCAATTGAACACCCGCAGCATCTCGGCCGGCGCGACGCGCCCGGCGCGCGCCAGCCAGACGAAAACCGGGTCCATCGGCCAGGTCGGGGCAAGCCGGGCGAGCAGATTGGGGCCCAGCACGCGCGGCAGATTGCCGGGCAGGCCGCCGCCGGTGATATGGGCGGCCGCCTTCAGCTTCCCGGCGCGGTGCAGCGCCAGCAGCGGGCGGACATAGATGCGGGTCGGCGTCAGCAGGGCCCGTCCCAGCGTCTGTCCCGGTGCGAAGGGGGCGGGATCGTCCCAGCCCAGCCCCGCCGCCTCGGCCACTTTGCGCACCAGGGAGAAGCCATTGGAATGCACGCCCCGTCCGGCCAGACCCAGCACCGCATCGCCGGCGGCGACGCCGCGCGGCAGCAGCGCGCCCCGTTCGGCGGCGCCCACCGCGAAGCCGCCCAGATCGTAATCGCCGGCGGCATACATGCCGGGCATTTCCGCCGTTTCGCCGCCGACCAGGGCGCAGCCGGCCTGGCGGCAGCCCTCGGCGATGCCGGCGATGACCTGGCGCGCCACCGCGACCGATAGCGTGTTGGTGGCGAAATAATCGAGGAAGAACAGCGGCTCCGCGCCCTGAACCACAAGGTCGTTGACGCACATCGCCACCAGATCGATGCCGACCGTGTCATGCACGCCGGCTTCGATGGCGATGCGCAGCTTGGTGCCGACCCCGTCGGTGGTGGCGACCAGCACCGGATCGGCAAACCCCGCCGCCTTGGGATCGAACAGCGCGCCGAAGCCGCCCAGCCCGCCCATCACGCCGGGGCGCAGCGTGGCACGGGCCAGCGGCTTGATCGCCTCCACCAGCGCTTCGCCGGCGTCGATATCGACACCGGCGGCGCGATAGCTCAGGCCGGGATGCTCGGGCGTGCTCATGCGCAACAAGCATTCGTGCGGGGAAGAAATCTGGTCATGCGGCCCCTCGATAGGCTAAGCCCTTGATCGGGCGCAGGAAGGTCGTGCGCGTCGGAGCAAGGCGGTGATGCGTGGCGGAAACAACCATAGGCCGGGGTCGGGCGCAATGAATTCCCCGCCGCCGGAGGCGCGCCAAGTCTGCCCGCCGCCGCAGGCGCGCGATGCCTGCCCGCCGCCGGAGGCGTGCCATGCCTGCCCGCCGCCGGAGGCGCGCGATGCCTGACGGCGCCGGGTTGCGCCCCGCTGCCGGGGACGCGCTGCTGACCCTGCCCAACGCCATCACCTTCGCCCGGCTCTGCGCCGTGCCGGTCGCCGTCTGGCTGGTGCTGGAGCATCGCCTGATCGCCGCCTTCGCCCTGTTCGTCGCGGCCGGCATCTCCGATGCGGTGGATGGCTGGCTGGCCCGCCGGCAGGGCAGCACGCGGATCGGCGCCATCCTCGACCCGCTGGCCGACAAGGCGCTGCTGGTATCGATGTACGTCACCCTTGCCGCGGTGGGGGAATTGCCGGATTGGCTTGCCATTCTGGTGGTGTTTCGCGACGTGGTGATTGTCGGCGGCGTGGTGCTGCTGGCGGTGCTGGGCCAGCCGGTGGTGATCCGCCCGCTGCGCATTTCCAAGCTGAACACCGCGCTGCAGATCCTGCTGGTGGCGGCGACGCTGATGGTGGCCGGCTTCGGGCTGGTGCCGCCGGTCGGGCTGGGCAGCGGCTATGACGCGCTGCTATGGCCGCGGCTATGGGCGCAGTTTCTCGGCGGGGCGGGGCCGGATTTCGTGCGCGCCGCGGCGATGGCGGCAATGGTATGGCTGGTCGGGGCCACGACACTCGCCTCGGGTGCGGCCTATGTGTGGCGGACGGTACGGACATGAGCGACGATTTCTCCTCTTTGAGCCCGCCGCCGCGCGCGAGCCGGGGCCAGCGCATCGCCCTGTTCGTCGGCGTGGTGGTGGTGCTGTGGCTGGTGCTGCGCCTGTTCGCCTCCGTCCTGCTGCCTTTCGTGGCAGCCGCCGGGATCGCCTATTTCCTCGACCCGCCGACCAGCCGCCTGGTGCGCCTCGGCCTGCCGCGCGGGGTGGCGGCGCTGGTGATGGTCATCGCGCTGATCGCCACGATGCTGTTATTCGCCCTGCTGCTCTATCCGCTGGTGCTGCAGCAGGCCGGGTTGCTGATCGGCCGGGCGCCGCAATACGCCGCCGCCGTGCAGCATTGGGCGAGCCAGGAAATGACCCGGCTGCAGGAGCATTTCGGCACCGATGTGGTGAACAGCAAGGTGCGCGATCTGGTGGGCGGACAGGCCGGGGCGATGCTGTCCTTTCTGGTATCCGCCGTCACCTCGGTGATCGGCGGCGGCTTTGCACTGTTCAACGTGCTGACCCTGCTGGTGGTGACACCGATCGTCGGTTTCTATCTGCTGCGCGATTGGCCGCAGGCCGTGGCGATGGTCGATAGCTGGCTGCCGCGCCGCTATGCCGGGGTGATCCGTGCCCAGGTGCGCGAGGTCGATCGCATCCTGTCCGCCTGGGTGCGCGGGCAGGCTTTGTGCTGCGTGCTGCTGGCGCTGTACTACGCGCTGGCCTTGACCGTGGTGGGGCTCGATCTCGGGCTGATCGTCGGGCTGGCGGCGGGGGGGCTGTCCTTCATCCCCTATGTCGGCTCGATCACCGGCGGGGTTTCCGCCCTGGCGCTGGCTTTGGCGCAATTCCCCAACTGGCACGGCGTGGCGCTGGTCGGCGTGGTGCTGGTGGTGGGCCAGATCCTGGAAGGCTACGTGATCTATCCGCGCTTCCTGGGGGACCGCGTGGAACTGCCGGCGGTGTGGGTGATCTTCGCTCTGTTCGCGGGCGGGGCGGCGTTCGGGTTCCTGGGCGTGATGCTGGCGGTGCCGGTGGCGGCGACGATCGGGGTGCTGGCGCGGTTCTGGCTGCGGCGATACCTGCGCAGCCCGCTGTATCTAGACCCTCCGGCGGGATGAGCGGCGTGGCCGAATCGCAACTGCTGCTGCCGTTCGGGCATGAGCCGGTGTTCACGGCGGCGGATTTCGTGGCCGGCGAATCGAACCGGGAGGCGCTGGCCTGGCTGTCGGGGCCGGATGGCGGGGCGGGCTGGCCGGACCGGCGGCTGGCGCTGTTCGGGCCGGCCGGGTGCGGGAAGTCGCATCTGCTGCATATCTGGCGCGAGCGGAGCGGGGCGGTGCTGCTGCCGGGGCCCGGGGT
>JAGWRU010000250.1 GCA_028869595.1 Rhodospirillales bacterium | reverse complement strand
TGGCGTTGATCAGATCATGCGGCATCACCGTGTCGATATCGACGCTGCCCATGCGCTCGCGAATCGCGCGCTCCATGCGCAGCAGGCCGACGCGATACTGATTCTCCATCAGCTCGCCGACCGAACGCACCCGGCGATTGCCGAGATTGTCGATATCGTCGATCTGACCGCGGCCGTCCTTCAGCTCGCAGAGGATTTTCACCGTGCGCAGGATGTCGTCCTTGCGCAGCACCCGCATCGTGTCCGGCACCTCGATGCCCAGGCGCATATTCATCTTCACGCGCCCGACCGCCGACAGATCGTAGCGGTCGGCATCGAAGAACAGGCCGCGGAACAGCGCCTCGGCGGTTTCCGGGGTGGGCGGCTCGCCCGGGCGCATGACACGATAAATATCGATCAGCGCGTCATCGCGCCCGGTATTCTTGTCCACCGCCAGAGTGTTGCGGATCCACGGCCCGACATTCTGGTCGATGGCGAGCGTCGGCAGGACGGTGATGCCCGCCTCCTCCAGCGCCGCGAGGCGGGGTTCGGTCAGTTCCTCGCCGGCCTCGGCATGGATTTCGCCGGTCTCCGGGTTGACCAGATCCTCAGCCACGAAACGGCCGAGCAGATCGGCGCGCCCGACCAGCACTTCACGCGTCTTCTCGGCGATCTTGCGAGCCTGACGCTGGGTCAGCTTGGTATCCGCCTCGGCCACCACCTCGCCGCTATCGGCGTCGACCAGCGGCTCCAGCAGCTTGGCGCCACGGAAAGCATCCGGATCGAAGGGACGCGCCCAGCCCTTGGCGGTCTGGGTGAAGATCACCTGGCCGTAGAACAGCGTCAGGATCTCCTCGGCATCCATGCCGCGGATTTCGCCCGGTTCCAGCACCTCGCCCTTGGCTTCGCGGGCGGCGCGCAGCGCCTCCGTCGCCTTGCTCTCCAGCGCATAGAGCAGGGTGGTGACCGGCAGCTTCCGCTTGCGATCGATGCGGACGTAGACCAGATCCTTGCTGTCGAATTCGAAATCGAGCCAGGACCCGCGATAGGGGATCACCCGCGCGGCGAACAGATACTTGCCCGAGGAATGGGTCTTGCCCTTGTCGTGGTCGAAGAACACGCCCGGGCTGCGATGCATCTGGGAGACGATGACGCGCTCGGTGCCGTTGATGATGAAGGTGCCGTTATCCGTCATCAGGGGCATGTCGCCCATGTAGACGGGCTGCTCCTTGATGTCGCGGATCGAGCGCGCGCCGGTATCCTCGTCCAGGTCCCACACGATCAGGCGCAACACCACTTTCAGCGGGGCGGCGAAAGTCATGCCGCGCTGGATGCATTCCTCGACGTCGTATTTCGGCTCCTCCAGCTCGTAATCGACGAATTCCAGGCGCCCGCGCCCGGCGAAATCGTCGATCGGGAAGACCGATTTGAACACTTCCTGCAGGCCGGTATTGGTCCGGCTGTCAGGCGTGACATTCATCTGAAGAAAGGCTTCGTAGCTGGCGCGCTGCACGTCGATCAGGTTTGGCATCGGCGCCACTTCGGGAATGCGCCCGAAGCTTTTGCGGATCCGCTTGCGCCCAGTGAAAGACCCGGTGATCGCGTTCATCGATTGCCCTGCTTCCCTACCGTTATCCGATCCGCCCAGCCCCGATCCGGGTTGGCGGCCTCCTATCCCCGATGCCGCCCTTCTCGCTCAGCGCGAGGAAGCGGAAACGGCCATGCGGGCGGGAATCCTGCGATTCCCGCCCGGCTTGCCCGCCCTGGGCATCCCTTCGCCCTGATTCCGGAATTCCGGATCCCCGGCAATTCCGGCTCCCGATCGCGGCATGGCGGCCCCGCAACCGGCAGGCGGCACGAAACGTGCTTACTTGATCTCGACGGTCGCGCCCTGCTCTTCGAGCATCTTCTTCAGCTTGGCGGCCTCGTCCTTGTTCACGCCTTCCTTCACCGTCTTCGGCGCGCCTTCGACCAGGTCCTTGGCTTCCTTCAGCCCGAGCCCGGTGATGGTGCGGATCTCCTTGATGACGTTGATCTTCTTCTCGCCCGACTTGGCCAGGATGACGGTGAATTCCGTCTGTTCCTCGACCGGGGCGGCGGCGGCGGCGGCCACCGGGGCGGCAGCGGCCACCGGAGCGGCAGCGGAGACGCCCCACTTCTCTTCGAGCATCTTCGACAGATCGGCGGCTTCGAGCACCGTCAGGCTGGACAGTTCGTCCACCAGCTTCTGCAGATCGGCCATTGTCATGGTTTCCTTAATCTAGACCTTGGTTGGTTCCGTTCAAGCCGGGATTGCCGCATGGCACCCCGGCTTCGATGTCGTGACCGCCCCCGCCTTGCGGCCGGGGCGCGATCGTTCAGGCGGCTTCCGCCTCCTGCCCCTTCTCGGCATAGGCCCCGAAGACCCGTGCGAGCTGCCCGGCCGGCGCTGCCAACACGCCTGCGATCTTGGTCGCCGGCGCCTGAATCAGGCCCAGCAACTTCGCGCGCAGCGCATCCAGCGACGGCAGTTCGGCCAATGCCTTCACGCCCGACGCATCCAGCGTCTGGGCGCCAAGCGCACCACCGACCACCACGAGCTTCTCGTTGGTCTTCGCATAGTCGACCGCGACCTTCGCCGCCGCCACCGGGTCTGCCGCCCACGCAAGCGCGGTCGGCCCCTTCAGCAGCGGCTTGATGCCGTCGAACTGGGTTCCCTCCAGGGCAAGAATGGCCAGCCGGTTCTTCGCGACCTTGAAGGTCACCCCCGCTGCCCGCATCCGGCGCCGCAGATCGGTCACTTCGGCCACGGTCAGCCCGTCATTGCGGGTGACCACGACCATCGACGTCTCGGCGAACACCTGAGCGAGCCCGGCGACGAACTCCCGCTTCTCCGTACGGTCCACGTTCCGTCTCCTTCAGGCCAAAAGCGTTTGGACCGCTTTCAGCCGGGTTGCCCATGAGCGGCACGCTCGCGCGCCCCGCCCGGTTCGCCTGTCCTGGCCCGCCGCCCCAAAAGCGGCAGACCCAGCCGGAACCGCCAGATCCAGCCCGGGGCGGCGCACCGCCCCGGCCTATCCTCGGCACCCCGTCTTCGCGCGCGGGCCAAAGCCCCTTAGGTGCCCGCCGAGGCGGGATCACACGTGCGGTCTTGGACAGGTTCGGAGATGCCGGCGCCGACACGACGCCGCACCCCCTGCCCGCATGCCGCGCCGGGACGAACCCGGGCTACGGCCTGCGTATTCCAGTACTCAGCCGGCCAGCGAGCCGACATCCACCCGGATGCCGGGCCCCATGGTGGAGCTGACCGAAGCCTTCTGCATGTAGGTGCCCTTGGCGCCGGCAGGCTTGGCCTTCTGCACCGCATCGGCCAGCGCGCGGGCATTTTCCAGCAGCTTTTCGGCGTCGAAGCTCACTTTACCGATACCGGCATGGATGATGCCGGCCTTTTCGGCCCGGAATTCGATCTGCCCGCCCTTGGCCGCCGTCACGGCACCCTTGACGTCCATCGTCACGGTGCCGAGCCGGGGGTTGGGCATCAGGCCGCGCGGGCCGAGGATCTTCCCCAGCCGGCCGACCAGCGCCATCATGTCGGGCGTCGCGATGCAGCGGTCGAAATTGATCTCGCCGGCCTGGATCTTCTCGGCCAGATCGTCGGCACCGACCACATCGGCGCCGGCGGCCAGCGCTTCCTCGGCCTTGGGGCCACGGGCGAAGACGCCGACCCGCACCGTCTTGCCGGTGCCGTTGGGCAGCGTCGTCAGGCCGCGCACCATCTGATCGGCATGGCGCGGGTCGATGCCGAGATTGAGCGACATCTCCACCGTCTCGTCGAACTTGGCCTTGGCGGTGGATTTCACCAGGGCGATCGCCTCGGCCAGGGTATAGGCGCGATTGGCATCGACCTGGGCGCGGGCGGCGGTCAGGCGCTTGTCATGTGCCATGGATCAGCCCTCCACCACGGTCAGGCCCATGGAACGTGCGGAGCCCATCAGCATGCGCACCGCCCCATCGACGTCGTTTGCGTTCATGTCCTTCATCTTCTCGGCGGCGATTTCGCGCAGCTGCGCCATCGTCACCTTGCCCACCGGGTTGCCCTTGCCGGGCGTGGTGGTGCCCTTGTCGATCTTCGCCGCCTTCTTCAGGAAGTAGGTGTTGGGCGGCGTCTTCATGATGAAGCTGAAGGTGCGGTCACCGAAGGCGGTGATCACCACCGGGATCGGCATGCCGGGCTCCAGCTGCTGCGTCTGGGCGTTGAAATCCTTGCAGAACTGCATGATGTTCAGGCCGCGCTGACCCAGCGCCGGGCCGACTGGCGGCGAGGGGTTCGCCTTGCCGGCGGGAATTTGCAGCTTGATGTAGCCGACGATCTTCTTCGCCATGATCCCTGGTCCTTGACCCTGTTCCGGTGGCAAAACCGGATTGCCCGAAGGCGGACACCAAAAGGGACCGCGGTGCAAACGAAACCCCCTCCGCCATTGCCGGCGGAGCGGGGTATCTCCCGCGTTCCAATCAGAGGGCGGGCATGTATAGGATGGCGCCCCCGGAGTCCAGCGCTAATTCGAGCGACCGGGCCGGCGCTTTGTTTTCCAACCGAACGAGGCCACCCTGAGCTTCTCCCACAGCATCGCCGGCACCACCTACCGGTTCCCCACCCTCGCGCGGCTGATGGCCGCCGCCAGCCCCGCCCGTTCGGGCGATGCGCTGGCCGGCATCGCCGCCGCTTCGGCCGCCGAACGGGTCGCCGCGCAATCAGCGCTGGCCGATCTGCCGCTGGCGCATTTCCTGACCGAGGCGCTGATCCCCTATGAACAGGATGAGGTGACGCGCCTGATCCAGGACGGCCACAACCGCGCCGCCTTCGCCCCCGTCGCCAGCCTGACGGTGGGCGGCTTCCGCGACTGGCTGCTGGGCGCCAGCCCGGCCGCGCTGACCGCCCTCGCCCCCGGCATCATCCCGGAGATGGCGGCGGCGGTCAGCAAGATCATGCGCCTGCAAGACCTCGTTTCCGTGGCGGCGCGCTGCCGGGTGGTCAGCGGCTTTCGCAACACGCTGGGCCTGCCCGGCACGCTGTCGGTGCGCTTGCAGCCGAACCACCCGACCGACGATCCGGCCGGCGTCGCCGCCTCCCTGATCGACGGGCTGATGCTGGGGGCGGGGGATGCGGTGCTGGGGGTCAATCCGGCCACCGACAGCGTGCCGGCGACGATCGAGCTGCTGCGCCTGCTCGATACCGTGCGCGCGCGCTTCGACATCCCGACCCAGACCTGCGTGCTGGCCCATGTCACCACCACGCTGCGCTGTATCGAGGCCGGCGCGCCGGTCGATCTGGTGTTTCAGTCGATCGCCGGGACCGAGGCGGCCAATCGCAGCTTCGGCATCGATCTGGCGCTGCTGGCCGAGGCCCGCGCCGCCGCCCTGGCCCAGGCGCGCTACAGCGTCGCGCCCAATGTGATGTATTTCGAGACCGGTCAGGGCAGCGCGCTGTCGGCGGACGCGCATCACGGCGTCGATCAGCAGACGCTGGAAGCCCGCGCCTATGGCGTGGCCCGCGTCTTCGCCCCGCTGCTGGTCAATTCCGTGGTCGGCTTCATCGGGCCGGAATATCTCTACGACGGCAAGCAGATCACCCGCGCCGGGCTGGAGGATCATTTCTGCGGCAAGCTGCTCGGCCTGCCGATGGGGGTCGATATCTGCTACACCAACCATGCCGAGGCCGATCAGGACGACATGGATGCGCTGCTGACCCTGCTCGGCGTCGCCGGCATCACCTTCATCATGGGCGTGCCCGGGGCGGATGACGTGATGCTGTCCTATCAGAGCACCTCGTTTCACGACGCGCTTTATATCCGCAGCGTGCTGGGCCGCCGGCCGGCGCCGGAATTCGCCGCCTGGCTGGCCCGCATGGGGATCGACGGGGCGGAGGGGCTGCGGGCCGATGCCGCCCTGCCCGGCCCGCTGGGCCGCGCGCTCGGCCAGGGTCTGGCCGGGCTGATCGGCGCATGAGCGCGCCGCCCGCTGGTCCGCCTCCTGCTGGCCCGCCGCCCGCTGGTCCGCGGCTGTGGCGCGATCTGCGCCATTTCACCGCCGCCCGGGTGGCGCTGGGGCGGGTCGGCGCGGCGGGGCTGCCGACCCCGGCCCATCTGGCGTTTCAGGCCGCCCATGCGGCGGCGCGCGATGCGGTGCATGCGGCGCTGGATGGCCCGGCGCTGGCCGCCGATCTGGCAGCGCGCGGCATCGCCAGCGTGACGGTGCGCAGTCTGGCCCCGGATCGGCGCAGCTATCTGCTGCGCCCCGATCTCGGCCGCATGCTCGACCCTGCCTGCCTGCCGGCGCTGGATGCGGTGCGCGCACCGGGATCGGTCGCGTTCCTGCTGGCCGATGGGCTGTCCGCCCTGGCGGTGGCGCGCCATGCCCCGGCGCTGACGGCGGCGCTGATCGCCGGGCTGGGCCGCGCCGGGATTGCCGCCGGGCCGGTGGTGCTGGCCCATCAGGGCCGCGTCGCGCTGGGCGATAAGGTCGGCGCGGCGCTGGGCGCGGCGGCGATCGTGGTGCTGATCGGCGAACGGCCGGGGCTTTCCACCGCCGACAGCCTGGGGGCGTATCTGACCTGGGCGCCGCAGCCGGGACGCAACGATGCGGAGCGCAATTGCGTGTCCAATATCCGCCCCGAGGGGCTCGATCTGCCGGATGCGGCGGCAAAGCTGCTGTGGCTGATCGCGGCGATGTGCGAACGCCGGATCAGCGGGGTGGGGTTGAAGGACGAGCAGCCGATGGCGGCGAGGCTGGCGGCGGGGGGGCATCCTGAGAAACCCGCAAGTCGAGCGGCAGATGCCTTTCCTCGAATCGGGGATTCAAGGTGATCTTGTCTTTCTATTGGAGCGGGCATCGCCATCATTCGAAAGGGGATGAATATGTCCAAAATTCAAAGCTTCTCCATTCTTGCCCCTGTACCTCTCGAGCATCTTGAATCAGGGGTTGAAATTGCTGACCGTACTGGATTCGTTGCCTTCGGCTCCCGCAAATGGCAGATGTTCCGAGAGGTGGAGGAATTGCGGGACGGTGCGCAGATTCCAGTGCTGATCTATCCCTCGCATGAAGGCTTGCCGGCAAAGAACAGTTTTATTGTTTCCTGGGTTGGTTGGTATATCGGATGCAAAGAAAGCGACAGCGGAAAGCACCCGGAGGACATGGCGCATCGTCCGCCGACGACGGGTCAATATGCAACTGACAACCATGGGCATTGGGCCGTTTTCTGGCACGTCCGCGCCTTGCAGAAGCTGCCCGCCAAACAGCATCTGCCAATTTCTGCCATCCAAACGGTGAAAGGCGGTTGGCGAAAGAACGCCCCACCGCGCGGACCCGAAATGGTCGCCACACCCTCAACGCTTGAATTGTTTTTGTGAGTGCGGGCGGCCAGTTCTGGCCCAGAGATCCAAAGTTTGCCCGATACTCCAACTCCCCAAGTGGATGGCACGATGACAGGTCCGACGGCAGTAAAGTGCTTTCCCGATTTCCGCTCCCCGTCCGCGCCGAGGCCATCGCACTGGTCGCCGCTCCTGCCGCCCTATTCCGAACTCGTCACCCTGGTGCGGCCGGCCCGGATCGATCCATCCTGATCGTCCCTCCCGCCCGCCGAACACCAGCCGGACGCATCAGCGGAAACAAGAGGCCGCCCCGTTACCCACCCTGGGCTTTCAACAGCGCCAGCACCCGCGCGGCGGCGCTGCCCCGGGCGGGGCGGGCGGCGACGCTGAACGAAAGCGCCCGGGGCAAGGCAAGGCGCACGGCAAACGGTGCCACCAGGGCGCCGCTGTCGAGTTCGGCGCGGATCAGCGCCTCATGCCCGATCAGCACGCCGGCGCCGTTGACGGCTTCGGCCACCGCCAGGGCATAGAGCGAAAACACCGGGCCGCGCGGCGCAAAACCGGCACCGGGCGCAGCCGCCTGCATCCAGGCCGCCCAGTCTCCCGCCCACACCGCATCGGTCAGGCAAACCACCTCCCGCAGATCGGCAGGATCGCGCAGGCGCTTGGCCATCGCGGGCGCGCAGACCGGGAAGATCACGTCATCGGCCAGCCGCTCCCCCTCTCCCGCCGGCCGGTAGAACAGGCTGAGATCGAACGGCACGCGCTTGAGGTTGGGAGGCGCTTCCAGGGCGGTGATCGATATGGCGATGTCGGGGGCAAGCCGTCGCAGCGCGGGCAGTCTTGGCGACAGCCAGAGCTGGGCGATCGCGGGAAGTGCGGCGATGTGGACACGCTGCGGCGCCGCCTCGGTGCGCATGCTCTGCGCGGCCCGGCCGATGGCGTCGAAGGCGGCGATGAATTCCGGCAGGATGCGCACGGCCAGGCTGGTAAGGGCGATGCCGCGGGCGCGGCGTTCGAACAAGGGCGCGCCGATCGCCGCCTCCAGCCCTTTGATGTGCGCGGCCACCGCGCCCGGGGTAACCCCAAGCTCGCCGGCGGCGGTGACGAAGCTGCCGAGCCGCCCCGCCGCCTCGAAGGCGCGCAACGCATTGAGCGGCACCGATTGCGGACGCGGGGGCGCGACGGGCATTTGACTCAATTTTTCTCGGGCTAAGTTTTCAATAAACTGGTTTGCGCCGGATCGGCAAGTTGGTTGAGCTTGCGGCGCCAACAGGAACCCCCGCCATGCCGCATCTCGCCTTCCGCCCCTGGGTACCCACCGAGGCCTTCGTGCAGGACCTTGCGGAACGGACCGCCCGCCGATCGAGTGGCGAAACCGCCGCGCGGCTGGAGGCGCTGATCGAGCGGAACATCGAAATTCACGAGCGCGATTGCTTCAATCTCAACCCCGCGACCAACGTGATGAACCCGCGCGCCGAGGCGGCGCTGTCGCGCAGGCTGGGATCGCGCCCATCGCTCGGCTATCCCGGTGACAAATACGAAATGGGCCTCGAAGCGATCGAGGAGATCGAGGTGATCACGGCGGAACTGGCAGCGGAGGTCTTCGATGCCCGGTACGCGGAAATCCGGGTCGGCTCGGGGGCGCTGGCCAATCTTTACGGGTTCATGGCGTTGACCAGGCCGGGCGATACGATCATCGCGCCGCCCGCCGCCATTGCCGGCCATGTCACGCATCACGCGGCCGGGTGCGCCGGTCTCTATGGCCTGACGACGCTCGATGCGCCGGTGGATGCAGCGAATTACAGCCTGGACTTGCCGGCCTTGCGCGCCTTGGCCCTGCGGCATCGGCCCGCGCTGATCACGGTGGGCGGCAGCCTCAATCTGTTTCCCCATCCGGTCCGCGAGGTGCGGGCGATCGCCGAGGAGATCGGCGCGACCGTGCTGTTCGATGCGGCCCATCAATGCGGCATGATCGCCGGCAAAGCCTGGCCCAATCCGCTGACCGAGGGCGCGCATCTGATGACGATGAGCACGTACAAAAGCCTCGGCGGACCGCCCGGCGGCCTGATCGTGACCAATGATGCCGCCATCGCGCAGAAACTCGATGCCATCGCCTATCCGGGACTGACAGCGAATTTCGACGCGGCGAAATCGGCCGCGCTCGCCATTGCGCTGCTCGACTGGCGGGAATTCGGGGTGGGCTATGCGCAGGCCATGGTCGACACGTCACGCGCGCTGGCGCGCGCCCTGGCCGATGCGGGGCTGACGGTGTACGGCGCCGAGCGCGGCTTCACCCAGTCGCATCAATTCGCGATCGACGCGACGGCCTTCGGTGGCGGACAGGCGGCGGCGAAGATTTTGCGCAAGGCCGGATTCCTGAGCTGCGGCATCGGGCTGCCCGGCAGGCAGGTCGCAGGCGACACCAACGGGCTTCGCTTCGGCACGCCCGAACTGGTGCGCTGGGGCATGCGCGAAGCCGATATGACGACGCTTGCAGGACTGATCGTCGAGGGGCTTCATGCCAATGATCCGGAGACGGTCGCCCCCCGGACGGCGGCCTTCCGAAAGACATTCCAGACGCTGCATTTCGTCAGAAGCTGATCGTCACCAGGACATCCGCCATGCCCGACCCCGATCCCTTCCCCCAGGAAGGCGGCTGCGATTGCGGCAAAATCCGCTACCGCATGGAAACCGCCCCGCTGATCGTCCATTGCTGCCATTGCCGCTGGTGTCAGCGCGAAACCGGCTCGGCCTTCGCGGTGAATGCGGCGATCGAGGCGGATCGCGTCACCCTGCTCGCCGATGCGCCGATCCTGGTCGATACGCCCTCGGCCAGCGGCAACGGACAGAAAATCGCCCGCTGCCCGCATTGCCATGTCGCGGTGTGGAGCCATTACAGCGGCCTCGGCCCCCTGCTCCGTTATGTCCGGGTCGGCACGCTGGACCGGGCGCAGACCCTGGCGCCGGATATCCACATCTTCACCGCCGCGAAACAGCCCTGGGTCGTCATCCCGCCCGGCGCGGTATCCTTCGCGGAATATTACGATCCGGCGCGGCAATGGCCCCCCGCCAGCCTCGCCCGGCGGGAAGCGCTGATCGCGGCGCATCGATCATGAAGCGGCGAGGCCTGAAGCGGCCGATCCTGAAGCGGCGGGCCGATCACGCCGCCGGACCGTCATCGGGCAGCGGCGTATTCTCCACCACCCGGCGATAGCCGAGGCGGGAGAGGTCGATGGAGTGAAACCCGCCATCAAGGATCATCTCCTTGATCGCCCGCCCGACCGCCGGGGCATGTTGCAGCCCGTGCCCGGAAAATCCCGCCGCGACGATGAAATTCGCCACTTCCGGCAACCGGTCGATCACCGGATTGCCGTCGAGCAGGCACATATCGTAATGGCCGACCCAGCCGCCTTTCATGCGGATCGCCTCGAAGGCGCGGCTCTGCGCGGCCAGTTCGGGCCACAGCACTTCCTCGAAGATCGCCGGATCCAGCGCCCAGTCGAAGCCCGAGACCTGTTCCTTCGGCGTATGGCCGACGATCAGCCCGGCCCGCAGCCGACGCATCGCCTGGCCGCTGGCGTGGCGCATCGCCGGAATCGGTTCCAGCTCCGCCTTGGTGTCGAAAAAGAATTGCTGGCGCTGGCGCGGTTCCACCGGTAACGCGGCCCCGACCATGGCGCAGATCTCGCCGGCCCAGCAATTGGCGACATTGACCAGCGTATCCACGCCCAGCCTGTCGCCGCCGGCCAGATGGGCGCGGCGCACCAACCCGTCGGCCAGTTCCAGCCCAACCACGCGATCCTTCACATAGCGCACCCCCCGCCCCTCGGCGGCGCGGCGAAATCCCATTAGGGCGGCGTGCGGGTCGATCTGGCCGTCATCGGGGGTCAGCGTGCCGGCATCGGCGTCGTTGAAATAAAAGGACGGATAGCGCCGGCGCAGCGCCGCCTGATCCAGCCGCTCCACCCGCACGCCGCGCGCCTGCTGCATATCGGCCACCGCCTGCAACCGCGCCACCTGGGCCGCGCCCTGCACCAGATAGAGATAGCCCATGCGGTAGAATTGCGGATCGTACTGCACCGCCCCGCCGGTCACCTGGTTGGCGAAATCGGCGTAGATGCCGTCGCTGTACAGCGACATCTCCACATTCTCCCACAACGCATGTTGCAGGCGGATGCCGCCCACCGCGCGCGGGGTGGCGGCGAAGGCGTAGGTCGGGTCCGGCTCGATCACCACGACATCGCCCGCCGCCCCGGCCAGAGCGAGGTGATAAGCGAGGCAGGAGCCCATGATGCCGCCGCCGACGATGACGATATGCTGCATGCGCGCATGCTCCTGATTGGGCCTTGCGCATTGTTACGCGGGAAGCAGGCGGCAGGAAGATCGAATTACCCGCCCGCGCATAGCGGCGGCTTGGCCAGCAACCCGGCGAAATGCCGCTGCGCCAGGCCCGGCGGATATTCCCAGCGCGCCTCCACATGCCAGGCATGGCCATAAAAACGCAGCAGCGCCGCCCCGCCGCCGTGCAGCCCGGGAACCAGCCCGTCGGGCACACAACTGACCAGCGCATGGTGAAACCCGCGATGGGCGAGCCGCGCCAGCAGCGCCGGATCGGCGCGATCGGCGGTATGCACCAGCAGATGCGGCCGGGCGGGATGGCCGGCGAACAGCATCACCCCGCGCAGAAAACTGCCCACCCCGTCATAGACATCGCCCGGCACCAGCAGCGCCAGATGCGCTTGCGCCGGCAGGCGGCGCGCCGCGGCCTCGCCCAGCGCCCATAATTCATGCTGCGGGGTGTCGCGGTCGAAGCGCAGCAGCGGCGCGCCGGCGATCGGCAGCAGCAGGATCAGCGCCACCGCGCCGCGCGTCAGCATGTGGCATGTCCGCGCCGACAGGCGCGCGCACCACTGCACGGCGCGCGGGCGCAAAGCCAGCGTCAGCCCCAGCATCATCAACAGCGACAATTGCGAGGAGTAGCGGAAATAGGAATGCGCCCGCTCCGCCATGGTCGTGTCGAAATGCGCGACATAGGCGAGCAGCAGGAAGGCGTTGAATCCAGCGGTGACCAGGGCGGCGATCAGCAGCACCCGCGCCTCCCGCCCCCAGGGGACGCGGCGCTGCCAGGGGATGGTGGCGATCAGCATGCCGAGCAGACACAGGAACAAGGTGGCTTTTTCGACGATCTCCCGCCCCTCGGAGGCGAGGATTTGCGGGATCATCTCGAAATGCCAGCGCGCGAAGGGCAGCAGCTTCAGCTCCCCGGCGACGAAGCTGCGATCGGCGAAAACCCGCCACACGCCATAGAGCGCGAGCGCCGGGATCAGCGCGGCAAGGCTTGCGCCCAGCAGCCGCGCCCGGCTCTGCCGCCCGTCCCGCGGCAGCGGCATGATCAACGCCAGCGCCACCACCGCCCCGCCCGCCGGCAGCATCAGCCCGATGCCGGATTGCTTGATATTCAGCAGCGCCGCCAGGATCAGACCAAGACGCGCGGCATGCCCGCCCAGCGCTGCGCCTTCGGCCGCCGCGCCGAGCAGCGCCTCGCCCTCCAGCACCGCGAACAGCAGGGCTGCGGCCAGCCCCGGCTCACCATAGGGGGCAAGGAAGACGCGCGGCACGAAACCGGGATTGAGCGGCACCGCCAGCGCCAGCCCGCATGCCGCCTGCCACCAGGCCACCCGCCGCCCCGGCCCGGCCAGCACCCGCGCCAGGGCGGTGCCGGCGGCCACCTGCAACACCAGATTGAACAGCCCCATCGCCCGGTCGGCGAAATGCCCGGCCAGGGCCGAGGTCGCATAGGCGATGAATTGCGTGTTGTACGGCGCCACCGGCAGGAAGGAATAGGCCGGCGGACGCGCCGCCGTCGGCAATTGGTCGTGGAAGAACAGATAGGCGGCGTTGGGCAGAAGATTGAGCCAGGTATCGATCTGCGACGGCCGCGCCGCCAGCATCACCGCCAGCATCGGCAAGGCGAGCATGCCTGCCCGCCAGACCGCCCTGCCCCCGCCGATCCGCGCCCGCGGCCCGGGCAGTACCAGCCCCGCCGCCCCCGCCGCCGCCAGCCCGGCCAGCGGGATACGCAGCGAAAGGCCGCTCGTCACCCCCCAGAACGTCAGCACCAGACAGGCCAGCCCCCAGCCGGCGAGCAATTGCGTCTCGACCATCGCCCGGCGCGGCAGCAGCGCGCCAAGGCCGATCAGCAGCGCCAGCACCCCGCCCAGCGCGGCGGCGGCGCGCAGCGCCTCCAGGCTCGGCAACCAGGTATTCATGCCGCCACCTCGCGCGAGAGCGATACAAGGGGAAAGTGCATCGCTCTCATGCCGCCGCCAGCCGGAACAGCAGCACGGTGGCGGTCAGGGCCGCCCACCAGCTATCGGTGGTGATCTCGTAATTCACGCTGGCGATCAGCGCCGCTGCCGCCGTCGCGGCCAGCGCGAAGCAGGCAAGCCCGGCCGGCAGGCGCGGAATGCGGCAAAGGGCCAGCAGCACCAGCCCCAACAGACAGGCCGCGCCGAGGGCGCCGAGTTCCAGCCAGGCCTGGAGGAACTGATCATGCGGATAGATCCCGGCGGCCGTGACATAGTGATAGCCGGCCAGCTCCCGCGCGGTGATCGGCACCCGATCCGAGGACATCAGCCCCCAGCCGAGCAGCGGGCGTTCCGCCACCCGCGCCGTCATGTAATCCCAGATCTCCAGCCGATTGATGCCCGATGGCTTGATCAGCCCGACGAAGGCGTCCCGCCGCACCGCCAAAGCACGCAGCAGCGCCGGCAGGCTGGCAATCGCCAGCACCGCGACGATCCGCATCGCCCATAGCGTCACGCGCGGCAGCCAGACGGCCAGCACCAGCACCGCCGCGCCGCCGGCCAGCGCCACCTTGCCGGCCAGGCTGTGACCCAGCAGCACTGGCAGCGCCACCACCGCCAGCA
>JAGWRU010000249.1 GCA_028869595.1 Rhodospirillales bacterium | reverse complement strand
CCGCCGCCGCGCCGCCGGGCGCCAGGCCGGCACTGCGCGCGCTACCCGCGCCGGCCTCCGCCATCGTGGCGGATGGCAGCGAGGGGTTTCGCCTGCTCGCCACCCTGGCGGATGGGCGGGTGGCGATGGCCCTGCTGGGGATCGGCCATACACGCTGGCTGGCACGCCCGGTCCTTGCCCGTGACGGCGTATTGCTTGCTCTGGTCGATGGCCAGGGCGCGGCCCTTCTGACGCCGCTGCGGACGGCCCATGCCCCGGCGGTGGGTGCGATACTGGCCGCGGCAAGGGATCGGCCGCTGGGCTTCGACCGCGCCGCCGCGGCCGCCTTCGCGCGCGTCGCGGTGCCGGGTACGGGCTGGCAGGTCGTGGTGGCCGAACGGGTCGCCGCCGTGCCGCTGCTGACCCGGACCGGCCTCGCCGCCCCGGTGGCGATGGGGGCGTTCGCCCTGCTCGCGGCGATGGCGCTGGCGGCGCTGCTGGGACGGATGCTGGTGCGCCCGCTGGGCAAGATGGCGGCCACGGCGCGCGCCGTGCTGGCCGGCGACGAGGCGGCTTCGGTGCCGGTCTTATCGGCGGCGGTGCCGCGCGAATTGCGCCTGCTGGGCCGGGCGATGAACATGATGCTGGCGATGCTGCGCCGGCGCGCGGCGGAAACCGAGGCGGCATTGCACGAGGCGCGGGCGGCGAGCGCTGCGAAATCCGTCTTCCTGGCGACCATGAGCCACGAAATCCGCACGCCGCTGCACGGCATGCTGGGATCGCTGGAATTGCTCGATGCCGGCGCGCTGGAGCCGCGCCAGCGCCGCTATCTGGAAGGCGCCGGCCAGGCGGGGCGCCGGCTCGCCCGGCTGGTCGATGCGGTCTTCGACATGGCGCAGCTGGAGGCGGGGCGGCTGATACTGGCCCATGCCCCGTTTCGGCTGGCCGGGCTGATCGGCGCGCTCGAACAGGAAATGGCGCCGCAGGCGGCTGCTCGGGGGTTGCGCTTTACCACCCATCTGCCGGCGCATCTGGATATCGCGCTGACCGGCGATGCCGCGCGGCTGTTCCAGATCCTGGGCAATCTTCTGGATAACGCGGTGAAATTCACCGAAGCGGGCGGGGTGACGCTGGGCGTGACCTCGCTGGCCGAGACCGCCCAGGACATCAGCCTGCGTTTTGCCGTCGCCGATACCGGCATCGGGATCGGCAGCGATCGGCAGGCGCGGCTATTCGCCCCGTTCGCGCCCGGCGATGCCTCGCTCAGCCGGCGGCAGGACGGCGCCGGGCTGGGGCTGGCGATCGCCCATGCCCTGGCCCAGCGCATGGGCGGGGCGCTGGGGGTCGACAGCAGCCATGGCGGGGGATCGGTCTTCTGGCTGATGCTGACCCTGCCACGCGCGGTGCTGGCTCCGGTTGGCGGCACGCAGGGCGGCGGTGTCCAGGCGGGCGCGCAGGACGGGGGCGCAGCGTCCGATCCGGACGCCAAGACGGATGCGCCGCGCGACGCTGCGGCGGTACTGCTGGTCGAGGATAACGCACCCAACCGGCGCATCGCTCAGGCCATGCTGGAAACGCTGGGATGCCGCATCACCATCGCCGAGGATGGTTTTCTCGCCGTCGCGGCGTGGAAGCAGGGAGAATTCGACCTGATCTTCATGGATTGCCAGATGCCGGGCATGGACGGGCTGGCCGCGACCCGCGACATCCGTCGGCTGGAGGTGCTGGGCGATCGCCCGCGCACGCCGATCCTGGCGCTGACCGCCAATGCCGAGGATGAAAGCCGCGAAGCCTGCCTGGAGGCCGGCATGGACGCGGTGCTGACCAAGCCGCTGACCCTGGCCGGGCTGCGGGCGGCGCTGGCGGCATGGTGCATGCCGGGCGCGGCGCAGGCCATGCGTTAGCGCGTGATCGGCGAAGGCCGATCGCCTACGGCGTATCGTCGATCAGCACCACATGCAGCCGGCGCGGGCCGTGCGCGCCCAGCTCCAGCGTCTGCTCGATATCGGCCGAGCGCGACGGACCGGTCACCAGCATCACATTGCGCGGCATGCCGCCCAGCTCGTCGCGTAGCAGGGTCCATGCCTCCTCCAGCGCGCCGACCAGACGCGATGCGCGCAGCACCGCGATCGCCGTGTCGGGCAGGAGATTGAGCGTGGTCGGCCGCTCCGGCGCCGAGGGCAGCATCAGCGTGCCGGTTTCGGCGATGGCGGCGAAGGCATGCTGGACGCTGACCGCGTCGGAGGCCTTGGCGCGGCCTTCGCGCAGGCGCAGCATCGGCCGCTCGGCCCAGGGCAGGGCCTGCAATTCCGGATGCGGGGCGATGGCGATATCGCTCGGCAGGTTCTGCTGGGCGAGATACTCGGCGATCGCCGCCGGCACCGCGGCGGCATCGGCGACGCGGGAGAAGGTGGCGAATTCCTTCTCCAGATTGCGCAGGAACAGCGCGACCTGGCCGGGTCGATCCAGGCGCGAGCGGGCGGGGATCAGGTGGCGCGGATGCGCATCGAGGCGCGATTGCAGCATGGCGCGCTGATCGGCGGGCAGCGGACCGCGTCGCAGGCCGCGCCGGATCGCGTCGAGAACCGTCTCGCGGCTCATGCCTGATTGCCTTTGCCCAGAGTGCCCTGGCGCTGGGCGCGGGCATAGCGGGCGAAGAAGGTATCGCCCTCCGGCGCCGGCAGATCGCGTCCCGCCGTCCAGCCGCCGGCGAAGGGCAGGCGGGCGAAACGCCCCCGCTTGCGCCCCATCAGCCCGAGCGTCAGGGCGGCGGCACGGGTTGCCAGCCGGTACAGCCCGGGCCGGCGCGCGACGAAGCCCCACAACGCCAGATTGGAACGCTGCGCCGTGGGCATCAGATGGCGCTCGAATGCCCGCTCCCGCCAATGGCGCATCATGCCGGGCAGCGGGATCTTCATCGGACAGACGCTTTCGCATTTGCCGCAGAAAGTGGAGGCATTGGGCAGATGCCCGCTTTGTTCGACGCCGATCAGGCTGGGCGTCAGCACGCTGCCCATCGGCCCGGGATAGACCCAGCCATAGGCATGCCCGCCCACCGCGCCATAGACCGGGCAATGGTTCATGCAGGCGGCGCAGCGGATGCAGCGCAGCATGTCCTGGAATTCGGTGCCGAGCATCGCCGAGCGCCCGTTATCGAGCAGCACGACGTGGTACTCCTCCGGCCCGTCGAGATCGCCGGGGCGCCGCGCGCCGGTAGAGAAGGTGGTGTAGACCGACATGTCCTGCCCGGTCGCCGAGCGCGCCAGCAGACGCAGCAGCGCCGCCGCATCGTCGAGCGTCGGCACCATCTTCTCGATGCTGGCCAGCGCGATATGCACGCGCGGCAGGGTCTGGGTGAGATCGCCATTGCCCTCGTTGGTGACGATGACGCTCGATCCGGTCTCGGCGATCAGGAAATTCGCCCCGGTGATGCCGACATCGGCGGCCAGGAAGCGTTCGCGCAGCTTGGCCCGCGCCTCGGTCAGGATGTCGCGGCGTTCGTGGAAGACCCGATCGGCGGGCAGGTCGGTATGGGATTTGCGGAACTGCTCCTCCCATTCCTCGCGGTTGAGGTGGAAGGCCGGGGCGATGATGTGGCTCGGCAATTCGTGGCGAAGCTGGATGATATATTCGCCGAGATCGGTCTCCACCGGCTGGATGCCGTGTTTTTCCAGATGGTCGTTGATCGCGATCTCCTCGCTGATCATCGACTTGCCCTTGGTGACGGTGCGCGCCCCCGCCTTCTGGCAGATATCCAGCACCACCGCGCGCGCCTCGGCGGCATCGGCGCACCAATGCACATGCCCGCCGGCCGCCTCCACCTTGGCGGCATAGGTTTCGAGGTAGAAATCGAGATGGGCGAGGGTGTGGTTCTTGATCTGCTTGCCGATCTCGCGCAGCGCCTCGAACTCCGGCAGGGCGGCGACGGCGGCGGCGCGGCGGGCGATGAAGCTGGGGCCGGAACGGGCCAGCGCCTTCTGCAATTGCGGATCGGCGATCGCGCGCTTGGCGTTCTGCTTGAATTCCGGGCTGGTCGCGACGTGCATCGGGTTCTCCTGTCACCGCCATTCTAGCCTTGCGGCGCCATGCTCGACCATCCCCGCCCCCGACGATCCCTACCCTCGACTATTGCGGCCTTCGCCGCGATACTCGGTCCGAGAAGGCGAACAAAACGGGAGAGAAGCGGTCATGACGACACGGATCGGGCGGCGCGGCGTGATCGGCGCCGGGCTTGGCTTGGCCGGCGGCCTGGCGATGCCGGCGATCGGACGGGCGGCGACGATTTTTCGGATCGGCATCCTGACCGACCTGACCGGCCCCAACTCCAACTCCAACGGCGAGGGCACGGTGACCGCCACCCATATGGCGGCCGAGGATTACATGGCGAAGAATCCCGGGGTGAAGATCGACATCCTGGTTGCCGATTATCAGAGCAAGCCCGATATCGCCACCGCCATCGCGCGCGACTGGATCGACTGGCACGATGTGGCGGTGATCTCCAACGTCAATAATTCCGCCGCCGCACTCGCCATCTCCTCCCTGGTGCAGGAGAAGAACCGCGCCGCGCTGTTCACCGGCCCGGCCAGTTCCGACCTGACCGGCAAGGCCTGCTCGGCCAATCAGGTGCATTGGACCTACGATACCTGGGCGCTGGGGCGCTGCACCGGCGGCGCGCTGGTCGCCGATGGCGGCACCAGCTGGTATTTCGTCGCCGCCGATTACACCTTCGGCAAGCTGCTGGCCCATGACACCGGCCGGGCGGTGGTCGCGGCCGGCGGCAAGATCCTCGGCACCGTCTATCACCCTTTCCCCAACACCACCGATTTCTCCAGCTTCCTGCTGCAGGCCAAGGCGAGCGGCGCCAAGGTGATCGGGCTGGCCAATAGCGGCGACAACACGGTGAACTGCGTCAAGCAGGCGCGCGAATTCGGCATCACCAAGGATGGCACCCGTCTGGCCGCGCTGTTGCTGACCATTCCGGATGTGCATGCGCTGGGGCTGAACGATGCCCAGGGTCTGGTGCTGACCGAGGCGTTCTATTGGGATCTGAATGCCGATACCCGGAAATTCGGCCATCGCTTCGCCGCCCGCATGAAGGGGGTGATGCCGAACATGCTCCAGGCCGGGGATTTCTCGGCCAATACGCATATGCTGAAAGCGGCGCATGTGCTGGGGCTGGACAAGGCCGCGAAGGATGGGCGGGCGCTGATCGCGCAGATGAAGGCGATGCCGACCGATGATATCGCCTTCGGCAAGGGCACGATCCGCATCGACGGGCGCAAGCTCAATCCGATGTATCTGTTCCAGGTGAAATCCCCGGCCGAGAGCCATTATCCGTGGGATTACTACAAGCTGCTGCGCACCGTGCCGGCGGATCAGGCCTTCCGGCCGCTGGACCAGGGTGGCTGTTCCCTAGTACACGCCTGATCGCAGATACAGGAAAGAGCCGGTCCCATGATCCATGTCCTTGCCATCATCACCGCCAAACCCGGCCAGCGGGAGACCATTCTCGGTCATTTCCGCGCCAATATTCCGGCCGTGCATGCCGAACAGGGCTGCATCGAGTACGGCCCCGCCATCGACGCGGCGGGGTTTTCCGCCGGCACGCCGATGGGGCCGGACAGTTTCGTGGTGATCGAGAAATGGGAGAGCCTGGAGGCGCTGAAAGCCCATGCCGCCTCGGCGCATATGAAGGCCTATGGCGAGAAGACGCGCGATCTGATCGCCAGCCGCACCATCCATGTGCTGAGCCCCGCGACCTGAGCGGCGGATGCCCCCGGCCCCGCCCGAACGCCGCCGTTCCGGCGGGCACACACGCGCGCGCGGCGGAAGCGGGCGGCGCCATGCGCGCGCGCCGCGGCGGTTGCGCTTCTGGCTGATCCTGCTTGCGGTTCTCGGCGTGCTGGGGCTCGGGGCATTCGGCGCGGTTTCCGCCTCGGTCCTGCTCAGCCTGGGGCGGGCACCGCGTATCTTCGCGCCCTATATCGAGAAGCGGACCAGCGGCCATAATCCGCTGATCGTGGCGGCGGGAAAGCAGGCGGCGGCGTGGCTGCACGCGGTCGATCGCCTGCCGATGCGCGCCGACCTGCCATGGCCCGACTGGGTGGGGGCCAGCGCCGCGCGCATCGCCCGCGCCGATCCGGCGCATATTCGCCAGGTCGCCAGCGTTGCCGAACTGACCCAGGCGGTGGGCAGCGCCAATCCCGGCGACGTGATCGAGCTGCTGCCCGGCACGTATCGCCTGACCGGCTACGGGCTGCGCATCACCCGCCCCGGCAGCGCGGCCGCGCCGATCACGCTGGAGGCGCATCGTCTGGGCGATGCGGTGATCGAGGCCAGCGCGGTGGAGGCGATCAAACTCAGCGCGCCTTACTGGCACATCGAAAATCTGGAGATGCATGGCGATTGCGGCACCGACGATACCGATTGCGACAATGCCATCCATGTCGTGGGCGCGGCGCGTGGCACCGTGCTGCGCAATCTGCGGCTGATGGATTTCAATGCCCAGATCAAGGTGAATGGCGAGAACGGGGCGTTTTCCGATGACGGGGTGATCGAGGATTCGACGCTGATCGATACCCACCCGCGCGAAACCGCCAATCCGGTCACGCCGGTCGATATCGACGCGGCATCGGGCTGGCGCATCACCGCCAATCTGATCGCCGATTTCGTCAAGGCCGGGGGCGATCAGACCAGCTATGGCGGCTATGCCAAAGCCGATTCCCAGGGCACCGAATTTCATCGCAACGTCGTGCTCTGCGCCTGGCATCTGAAGAACCATCCCGGGGCGCGGATCGGGCTTTCCTTCGGCGGCGGCGGTTCCGGCATCCCCTATCGGCGCGATCTCGGCCATACCGGGTTCGAGCATCGCGACGGGCGGATCAGCGATAATCTGATCGCCTTCTGCTCCGATGCCGGCATTTATCTCAACCGTGCCGCGCATGCTCGAGTTTCGCATAATACGCTGCTGGATACGGCAGGGATCGATGTGCGCTACCCGGAAAGCTCGGCCGAGATCAACGACAATATCGTCGACGGGCCGGTGCATGCGCGCCAGGGCGCGGTGCTCAGCGGTGCCGGCAATCGCATCCCGTTCCTGCTGGGGCTGTTCCTCGGGCTGCACCCGGAACGCCGCCTCTTCGTCGATCCCGCCCGGCTCGATCTGCGCTGGCGCGCCGCGCCGCCGCGGAATGTGCCGGGGCGCATCGGCCAGCGCGATCTGTGCGGCACGGTGCGCCGCGGTCCTGCCCCGCCGGGGGCCTTCGGCAATTTCGCCGCCTGCCTGAAACAGGGCGTCCAGGCAGGCGGCGGATAGGGCTAGAGCGTGATCGCTGGAGGCGGAATCGCCGGCAACGTGAATCACGCGATCAAACAATGGCCTCGACCATGATCGGTGAACCGATCGTGGTCTAAGTCGAGTAATCGGAGAATTTCACCCCGCCATAGCGCGCCCGGTAATCGGTGCGCACATTCACCACCGCGACCCGCCCCTTATCGACCTCCGCCTGCCCGGCCTTGAGCGCCGGCAGGATATCTTCCGGCCGTTCGACATAGATGCCCCAGGCGCCCAGCGCCTCGGCCATCTTGTCGAAGCGCGTATAGCCCAGCTCGCGCCCGGGCTTTTCCCGCTTGGGATCGCCGGTCCAGCCGCCATTCAGGCTGATCACCACCAGGATCGGGATGTTGTGGCGCACCGCCGTGTCGATCTCCATCGCGTTCAGCCCGAAGGAGCCGTCGCCATGCACCACGATCACCTGGGTATCGGGCTTGGCGATCTTCGCCCCCAGCCCGAAGGGCAGGCCGACGCCCATGGTGCCGAACGGGCCGGAATTCAGGCGATGGCCGGGGCTGAAGGTCGGCATGGTCTGGCGGCCGAAATTCAGCGTCTCCTGGCCGTCGACGCACAGGATGCAGTCGCGATCGGCGAAGTCGCGCACCGCCTCCAGCAAGCGCACCGGATGGATATCGCCATCCTCGACCAGCCGATTGGCCCCGGCGGAGGCCCGCTTGGCGGCTTCGCCCTCGGCCAGATGCTGGCGCCAGGGCTTATAGTGATCGGGCCCGACGCGGCCCTTCAGCGCGGCAAGCAACTGGCCCAGCACGGCACGGCAATCGCCGACGATGGGAATATCGACGAAACGCGCGGCGGTGCCGATCTCCGCCGGGTCGATATCGATGCGCGCGATCGTCGCATTGCCGCCGAAGCGCGGCGGCGCGGCATGGCCGATGATGTAGTTCATGCGGGTGCCGAGCACCAGAATAAGGTCTGACTCGGCAAACGCCGTATTCCGCATCGTCAGGAAGGAACAGGGATGATCGTCGGGCACGACGCCGCGCCCTTGCGGGGTGGTGTAGAAGGGAATGCCGGCCTGTTCGACCAGCGCCTGCATTTCCGTCCAGGCACGCGACCAGATCACGCCGCTGCCCGAGACGATCAGCGGGCGTTCGGCACTGGCCAGCGCATCGGCCAGACGCGCGACCTGGGCCGGATCGCCCAGCGGGCGCGCCTCCAGGATCGGCCGGCCGGCGAAGCTCCAATCGACCAGCGCCTCGTCGATTTTCTGGTAGAGGATATCGCCGGGAAAATCGAGATAGACGGGGCCGGGCTTGCCCGCCATGGCCTTCTGGAAGGCGAAATTCACCTGCTGGGGAATGCGCTTGAGGTTGTAGATGCGATCGACATGCTTGGTGCAGCCGCGCAGCAGCTCCACCTGGTCGAGTTCCTGAAAGACCTGTCGGCCGAACTGGCTGATCGGGCTCGATCCGCCGATCGCGATGACCGGGGCGCAATCGACGAAGGCATTGGCGATGCCGGTGATCAGATTGGTCACGCCCGGGCCGGAAGCGGCCATGCAGACGCTGGGTTTCTGCAGCAGCCGGCTATAGGCCTGACCCATGAAGGCGGCCGCCTGCTCGTGGCGGACATCGATCATGCGGATGCCTTCGGTGATGCAGGTCGCCTCGGCCAGCAGCATCGGTCCGCCCATGATGTAGAAGATATTATCGACGCCTTCCTTGGCCAGACATTTGGCCAGGATTTCCGAGCCTGTCAGTTCCGCCATCGCTTCCTCCGTCTTCTTGGTTCAGATCACGCCGGCGCCGCGCAGATCGGCGATCGCGCCATCATCCAGGCCGAGCCACTGGCCCAGCACATCGTCGGTATGCTGGCCCAGCATCGGCGCCGGACGCACCGGCGGCGGCCGGCCGGAAAAGCGCACCGGCCAGGCCGGCATGCGATAGGCACCGGCCTTGGGGTGATCCATCTCCTGGAAGATGCCGCGGCGCAGGAAACTCTCATCGGTACTGAGTTCCAGCGTATCCAGTACCGCGCCTGCCGGAATGCCGGCGGCGCCGATGATGCGCATCGCCTCGTGCTTGTCGTGCCGGCGCGTCCATTCCGCGACCATGGTATCGACCTCCGCCTCGTGCTCGGCGCGGGCGGCGGGGCTGTCATAGCGCGGATCGCCGATCAGCTCCTCGCGTCCGATCACCGCCAGCAAGCGGCGCCAATGCTCCGGATTGGCACGGCTGGTATAGACATAGACGTAATCATTGGGTCCGCCGCCCTTGCAGGGAAACGTGCCCATCGGCGGGTTGCCGCCGGTGACCGAACGATCCGCCGCGCGCGGTGCCGCGCGGCCGCTGCGCGCCTGGGCGGAGAAGGCGATGCGGATGTAATGCAGCATCGCATCCTGCATGGCGATCTGCAGATGCTCGCCCGTATGGGTGCGGCTGCGGCGATACAGCGCGCCAAGAATGGAAATCGCCAGCAGCATTCCCGTGCCGGTATCGCCCAGCGACGGGCCCGGCTTCAGCGGCCGGCCATCGAGTTCGCCGGTGATGCTCATCAGCCCGCCGCAGGCCTGGGCGATCATGTCGAAAGCGAGATTCTTCTCGAACGGGCTGCCTTCGCCGAAACCCTTTACCTGGCAGTAGATCAGGCGCGGGTTGATGGCGCGCGCCGCATCCGGTCCGAGGCCCAGGCGTTCGATCGCGCCGGGGGCGAAATTCTCCACCAGGATGTCCGCCTCGGCCACCAGCTTCTTCACCAGATCGAGGCCGGCCGGTTCCTTGAGGTTGACGGTCAGCGATTTTTTATTGGCGTTGAATTGCAGAAAATACCAGTCGTCATGGCCGATCTTGCCGCCCAGGCTGCGCCCCGGATCGCCGCTTTTCGGGTTTTCGATCTTGACGACCTCGGCGCCCAGCCAGGCCAGCGCCTCGGTGCAGGAGGGACCGGCTTCGAACTGCGTCATGTCGAGCACTTTGACGCCGGCCAGGCAATCCTCGCCCCCCGGCAAAGGCGAAGGGGGCGGTGCGGCTTCTTGGTCCATCCTGTCCTCCTTGCGGCGTCTTCTGGCGCCTGTTGCAAAAAGCCTAGGACGGGTCGGCCGCGCTGTCGAGGAAGCCGGGCTTGCGCGCTTGACGCTCGCCGGGGCGCCAAGCCTATGCTCGCGGCGGAGGGTGCGATGATCGACAAGCTGGAAATGCTGCTGGCGCTGGCGCAGGAACAGCATTTCGGGCGCGCCGCCGAGGCCTGCGGCATCACCCAGCCGACCTTATCCGCCGGGCTGAAGCAACTGGAAGAAACGCTCGGCGTGCTGCTGGTCAATCGCCAGTCGCGTTTTCTTGGCTTCACGCCGGAAGGATTGCGCACCCTGGAATGGGCGCGCCGCATCGTCGGCGATGCGCGCGCCATGCGCGACGAATTGCGCGCCTCCCGCCAGGGGTTGACCGGGCATCTGCGGATCGCCGCGATCCCGACGGCGCTGGCGATCCTGGCGCGCCTGACCACGCCGTTTCGCGCCCGCCATCCGGGCGTGTCGTTCACCGCGCTGTCGCGCACCTCGGTCGATATTCTCGGACTGATCGACAATCTCGAAGCCGATGCCGGACTGACCTATGTCGATAACGAGCCGCTGGGCCGGGTGCGCGCGGTGCCGCTCTATCGCGAACGCTATCGGCTGATCACCGCGGCCGATTCCCCGCTGGGCGATCGGCGGGAGGTCAGCTGGGCGGAGCTGGCCCAGATCCCGCTTTGCCTGCTGACGCCGGATATGCAGAACCGGCGCATTCTGGATCGCAAGCTGCGCCTGGGCGGCACGGTGGCGCAACCGACCCTGCAATCCAATTCCATGGTGGTGCTGTTTTCCCATGTCCGTACCGGGCGCTGGGCCAGCGTGATGCCGGCCATGCTGGCCGAGACGCTGGGGCTGACCGACCCGATCCGCTCCATCCCGATCGAGGAGACCGAGCCGCCGCCTTTGGTCGGGCTGGTCTATCCGCAGCGCGAACCGATGACGCCGCTGACCGCGGCGCTGGTGACCGAGGCGCATCGTCTGGCACTGCAATTGGGGGATGTGGCCTAGGGCACGATAGAAATGTGCGATCGCAGCATAAGCCTGCTTTCTTGCATTTCCTTGGCCCTGGCGCGTTGATGCGATGGTAATCCCGTATCGCGCAGGCAGGACCCATCGATGTATCCGCCCTTCGACGCCGAAGAAGCCCGCGCCCTGATCGCCGCCCATGCCGATCAGCCCGGCGCCGCCCTGCCCATTTTGCACGCCTTGCAGGCCCGCTTCGGCGCGGTGCCTGCCGCCGCCATTCCATTGATCGCCGAGGCGCTCAACCTGACGCGCGCGGAAATCCACGGCATCGTTTCCTTCTATCACGATTTCCGCAGCCTGCCGCCGGGGCGGCATCGGTTGCGTCTGTGCCGGGCGGAGGCGTGCCAGGCCATGGGCGGGGCGCGGCTCGCCCAGGCGGCGCAGCGCCTGCTGGGGATCGGTTGGCACGAAACCACCGCCGATGGGCGTATCACGCTGGAGCCGGTCTTCTGCCTCGGCCTGTGCGCCGTCGCCCCGGCGGCGCTGCTGGACGATGCGCCGCTCGGGCGGCTGGATGCGGCAAAGCTCGAAACCGCGCTGGAGGCGGCGCCATGACCGGGGTGCGGCTCTACGTCCCCGCCGATGCGGCGGCGCGCGCCCTGGGCGCGGATGCGGTGGCATCGGCGCTGGCAGCAGGCTTCGGCGCGGCCGCCACCATCACCCGCACCGGCTCGCGCGGCATGTTCTGGTTGGAGCCGATGGTCGAGGTCGATACGCCGGCCGGGCGCATCGCCTATGGCCCGGTCGCGGCATCGGATGTGGCCGGGCTGATCGCCGCCGGTCTCGCCCAGGGCGGGGCGCATCCGCTGCGCCTCGGCCCGCCCGGGGCGATCGGCTTTCTGCGCGATCAGACGCGGCTGGTGTTTGCCCGCTGCGGCGAGGAGGATCCGCTTTCCCTCGATGCCTATCGCGCGCGTGGCGGCCTGGCGGGTCTCGCCCGCGCCGTCTCGCTGGGCCCGGCGGCAACCATCAAGGAAGTGCTCGATTCCGGGCTGCGCGGCCGCGGCGGGGCAGGGTTTCCGACCGGCATCAAATGGCGCAGCGTGGCCGAGGCCGCGCCTGCCCCGATCACCCCCAGCCCGCGCTACGGGCAGGGGATGAAATTCATCGTGTGCAACGCCGATGAGGGAGATTCCGGCACCTTCGCCGATCGTATGCTGATGGAGGGCGATCCTTTCGCGCTGATCGAAGGCATGGCGATCGCCGCCCTCGCCACCGGCGCGACGCAGGGTTTCGTCTACACGCGTTCGGAATATCCGCAGGCGATCGCCACCTTCGATGCGGCGCTGGCGATCGCGCGCAAGGCCGGGCTGCTGGGCGCCGATTGCGCCGGCGCCGGCCGGGCCTTCGACATCACCCAGCGCATCGGTGCCGGAGCCTATGTCTGCGGCGAGGAAACCGCGCTGCTGGAAAGCCTGGAAGGCAGGCGTGGCCAGGTCCGCGCCAAGCCGCCGCTGCCTGCCCATCGCGGCCTGTTCGGCGCGCCGACCGTGGTCAACAATGTCATCACCCTGGCCAGCGTGCCCTTCATCCTCAGCGAAGGGGCCGGCGCCTATCAGGGGCTGGGCCATGGGCGCTCGCGCGGCACCATGCCGATCCAGCTTGCCGGCAATATCCGCCATGGCGGGCTGTATGAAACCGCCTTCGGCCCCAGCCTGGGCACGCTGGTGCAGGATATCGGCGGCGGCACGGCAACGGGACGCGCCATCCGCGCGGTGCAGGTGGGCGGCCCGCTGGGCGCCTATTTCCCCCCCGCACTGTTCGACACGCCCTTCGATTACGAAGCCTTCGCCGCGCGCGACGGGCTGATCGGCCATGGCGGCGTCGTGGTGTTCGACGACAGCGTGGACATGGCCGAGCAGGCGCGCTTCGCGATGGAATTCTGCGCCGAGGAAAGCTGCGGCAAATGCACCCCCTGCCGCATCGGTTCGACGCGCGGGAAGGAGGTGGTGGAGAAGATCATCGCCGGCGAACGGGTGGAGCAGAACATCGCTTTGCTGCGCGATCTGTGCGACACGCTGAAATTCGGCTCGCTCTGCGCGCTCGGCGGGTTCATCCCGTACCCGGTGCTCAGCGCGCTGACCCATTTCCCCGAGGATTTCACGCTGACCAGCACGCCCGGGGCGCGCGCCGCGCGCCGGGCGGCGTAGGAGACGCGCCATGACCCTGCTGCATGAGATCGATTTCGGCACCAAGCCCGCGACCGGCGCGCCGGTGACGCTGACCATTGACGGGCAGAGCGTGACGGTGCCGGAAGGCACCTCCATCCTGCGCGCCGCAGGCGAGGCGGGCACCAAAATCCCCCGCCTCTGTGCCACGGATAGTCTCAACAGCTTCGGTTCCTGCCGGCTCTGTCTGGTGGAAGTCGAGGGGCGCAACGGCACGCCGGCTTCCTGCACCACGCCGGTGGCGCCGGGCATGGTGGTGCGGACACAGACACCGCATCTGGCCGATCTGCGGCGCGGGGTGATGGAGCTTTACATCTCCGACCATCCGCTCGACTGCCTGACCTGTTCGGCCAATGGCAATTGCGAACTCCAGGATGCCGCCGGAGAGGTCGGGTTGCGCGAAGTCCGCTACGGCTATCAGGGGGAAAACCACCTGGATGCGCGGGCCGATCTGTCCAATCCGTATTTTGCCTTCGAT